>JAKFUT010000288.1 GCA_021732565.1 Candidatus Obscuribacterales bacterium | reverse complement strand
AAAGCAAGTGGAGGCTCTCCGGCTGCTGGCGGATGTGGAGATGACAGATAAGCTCAAGGACCCCAAATCGGCAAGGGAACGATTGCTTGAAGTGCTAAAGGTTCTTGATTCCAAAAGGACCGATGACGGGGTTTCCACCACAAGGGCTGAAACACTCTTTCGGCTGTTTGAAGTGGAGGCGAACAAACTGAACGATAGCAAGTCGGGGCGCCAACGACTTCTTGACGAGCTGAAGTGTCTTGATCATGGTAGAAAAACAGAAATCCGGGTGTCAGAACTCCGGCTGCAAGCCCTCCATGAGCTGGCGAGCTTGGAATCCTCTAAATTGGATGATGCCAAATCGGGGCGGGAACGATTGCTTGAAGTACTGAACCTTCTTGATGAATCCAAAGGAACGCATGCCCGGGTCTGTACTCAAAGGGTAGAAACACTCTTCGGTCTGTTTGAGATGGAGGCAAACAAGCTGAACGACAACAGATCGGCGAGGGAGCGACTCCTTGAAGTACTGAAGCTCCTTGATAGCCATAAAACAGAACAACGCATCTCTGCGCAACGGCTGAATGCCCTCTATCAGCTGGCTAACTTGGAGTTCTATAGGCTCAATGACCCTGAATCTGCAAGGAGACGCCTTCTTGAAGTGCTGCGCCTGAGTGCTGTCCCCGCAAGAGATGATGTGGTCTTACAAGTGAGGGTGAAAGCGCTTAACTTGCTGGGCTTGGCAGAGGCAAAGGGGCTGAATGATGCCAAATCGGGACGAAAACGACTTCTTGAAGCGTTAAAGCTTCTTGTGGATTCTGAGAGAAACGACTTCTGGGTCTTGGATTACCAGGTGACAACCCTCTATCACCTCGCTACCGTCGAGGACGATAACCTGAATGATGCCAGATCGGGGAGGGAAAGACTCCTTAAAGTACTAGCGCTTCTTGATCACTGCAAGTCTTTTGCCGATCCTGAAGAGACGCCAGAAGACTGGCTCCTCAGGCAACGTCTCCAGGCACTCTACCTGCTGGCGAAGATTGAAGCGGATAGGCTCACGGATGGCGAATCGGCAAAGAGACGATTTCTTGTGGCTTTGAGCCTTCTTGCTGACACTCGGAGAAAAGATGACACCTTCTTTTCTGAAAGGGTAATAACACTCTGCAGGCTGGCCGAGCTGGAAGCCAATACGCTCAATGATGCCAGGTCAGGGAAGGAACGGCTTCTTCAAGCGCTGAAGCTTCTTGGCAATACCAGGAAAACAGACCAATCAGTGTGCAAACTTCGCTTCGCCGCCCTGCAGCAGCTGGGGTACTTAGAGGCCGACAAGCTGAACCCCGAAGAGGGCAGGAACCGACTGATGGAAGCACTGAACGTCTTACCGCACTGCAACAGCAACGATGAGATGTTTCATGCCAAGTTGGAAATTCTTTGCAGGCTGGGGCAGTTGGAGGCTACTGAGCTGAACGATGCAAAATCGGGAAAAGCCTACTTTCTTGAAGTGTTGAGCCTTCTCGCTGATTCTAAGAGAGAAGATGAGTGGCTATTCCATCTACGGTTGTACACATGCTACCAGTTGGCCAGCGTTGAGGCAAATGAGCTCAAAGATCCTGCTGCGGGGAGGAACCGACTGATAGAACTACTGAGGGTTATCTCAGACTCTAAGAGACAAGATAAGAAGGTCTTTCGTGTGAGGGTAGGAGTACTCTGTCGACTCGGCCAGGTGGAGATAATAAAGCTGCATGATGTCAAATCCGGGAGAAAGCGACTGCTTGAGGTGCTCGAGCTCCTTGATAATGTCAAGAAAAACGATGATTGGGCTTCAGGGGTTCGGTTACAAATTCTGCGTGAACTCGGTTTGCCCCGCGAGACTGTCCACAAGATTTAAGCTGTGATTTCCTGAAGGAATTTCCATCTTTTGCTCTCAATCAGTAAGCTGGAGCGTATATCCTGTTCCAAACTGGTTCTTGATAATGGGGGGCGCGCCGGGAGAGTCAATCTTCTTTCTCAGTCGATGTATTGTATTCACCACCGTATGCGGAGTGGATTCGTTATCGGTTTTCCAGATTCGTTCCAGCAAACATTCAGCACTGAATACTTGATTGGGATTACGCAGAAAAAATTCAAGTAGAGCAAACTCTTTTGGCGGCAAATTGATTTCTCTGCCCGCCTTGGTCAGGCAGCGGGTTTCCAGGTTGAGAACCAGGTCGCTGATCTTCAACTCATTGGAGAGACGAATCGGCACCCGACGAAGTAGAGCCTGGACCCTACAAACCAATTCGACCGGATGAAAAGGTTTCTCCAGGAAATCATCCGTCCCGGTTGAAAAACAGATTTTCTTGTCTTCAATGTGTTTTCTGCTGGTCAGCATGAGGATTGGCACGCTGTCTCCTCTGCTCCTCACTTCCTGGAGCAAATGGACTCCCTCACCGTCGGGCAAATTCCAATCAAGAATCAGCAAATCGTATGATGAGACCCCGACAAAGTCGCGGGCCTTCCGGATAGTTGAGACGCGATCTACTGTCATACGATTCGATTCAAGGAGAATCTTGATTTCCAGCGACATATCTGGATCGTCTTCTACAAGAAGGATTTTTGACATAGAAATGTTCGATCGTCCATCAGTGACAGGCTCTTGCCTTCTTACCACCCCGGGAGGCGGTCAAAACGCAGGAATCCCAAACGAATAAAAATTGTTTCACGGCTGATCATTCCATCAAAGAATCTCACTCTAGGCAGATTTCCCCTTACTAGTTTCGTTCAGTTCTGCTTTTGCCGAGTGAATGGCTGGCAATTTCTTTATCCACAATTCAGGAGCGACCAGGACTATGAAATTGTCCGGGTGTTCCTCGTTGCCAGCGGCGTCTGGCAAGACTCGGGTGACGAGCCGTTATAATGGCGAGAAACGATATTCCGGGCACTGCACAACATCGACATATACTCATTACCGTTGAGTTGTGTTCGCCTGGTACCGGAACATTGATATGGAAACTAACAGATGCAGGAAATCAAGCCGGAATACGCCACCGTTCAGCCCAGTGAAGAAGTTTACATTAGCCTGCGGTCGTGGTATCTGGCGAAGCTAAGGTCAGAAGCGCTGATCATGGTGGAAAGCGCAAAGCTGACCCCCATTGCCCGAATTGAGGCTGATCGACATTTAGTGGAAGAGCTGATCATGGCTTCCATTCCGTCCACTGGAAACCAGGCAGATAGACCAACCTGGCGGCCCTGGTTAATGTGGTTTGGAAGTGTAAGTGCGTCATTCCTTGTAGTTCTCTTTCACCCTGGCACCGGAGGCTTCAACGATTTCTTTGAGGCAACATTCCAGGTGTTGATTTTCAAAACTAACAATTGGAATTGGAAACTAACTCCATGCGCAGTCAATTTCCTGTTTTTTTGCGGGCCGGCTCTTCTACTTGTAAGTCATTCGCTGTGGCGATGTTGTTCTAACACATCCACCAATAGTCTCTCGAGATGGTTCGATCAGATACCTGTCTTGTTGTCGATAGCAGTTGTCGTTGTGCTCCTCTGGTTCCAAGCCACTAATTCGTCGCCAGTCGTGCGTTTGCTGTTGGAAATTCAGTGTTGGATCTGCCTTGTAGGATTCATTGTTTCTGCGCTGGGTGTATTACGTCAAGACAGGAGCCAACTACTAGATCGCCAATTCGCAAGCAGGACGCAGCCACTACTCAGAGAGCTGTTTCCTGAAGCAGAGTTAAGTCACGATATAAAGGAGAACTTGCTTGAGGCGCTCCAGGCTGTTTCCGCCCGCGAGCGATTAATAGCCGACTTCGCCAATGATCTGATTTTGGCACTGGACATGAATTGGCGGATTCAGGGGTGCAATAGGGCTAGCATACGGTTGTTGGGCTACATACCACAGGAATTACATGGCAGGAGCCTGGGTGAACTACTATTGAACGGTCAGAATGGTTTGCCAGACTCATCCGACAAATTGAGTGGAGCTCAGCTCTGCTGTGTGTCAAAGAATGGAGATTTGGTCGATTTCTCTATTACGCTTGACTGGTCCGAACGTAAACAGCTTTTTTTCGCGATGGCTCGTAATATAAGCGACCAGAAACGTGTTGAACGAGCGAGAAGTGAGTATCTAAGCATGATATCTCACGACGTCAGAACTCCGCTGAATTCCGTGCTTTTGGGAGTTGATTCAGTTCGTACGGGGTTATACGGTGAGGTCTCACCCGCTATTCATGGTGCGCTTCAAAGAGCGGAGCGAAATGTTGAGCGTATTATCGATTTTGCCGGTGAAATAATCGATCTTGAGCGAAGTAGCGAATTTGGGATTGTGTTGCAGAAGGAGGACTGTTCACTTCACGGTATCATCGAGGACGCGGTTGACCAGACAAGCGATCTGGCGGCTCATATCGGTATCGTCATCAATAGCACTTCTGATGCGGGTACTCACATAATCGCCGATCGAAAGAGAGTGATTCGCGTTCTTGTTAATTTACTGACAAACTCTATAAAATACTCAGCCGTGGATACTCCAATCATGATCTCAGTGTCAGTGAACCCGAGCCAGGTTCAGGTAAGCGTAGAAGACAAAGGACCCGGCATTCCTGTTCATCTGCGTCGAGCCGTGTTCAACCGATACTATCAAATCAAGGACGAAATTATTCCGCAAGGTCATGGCTTTGGCTTGGGATTAGCCATTTGTAAAGTGTTCGTGGAAGCCCATGGAGGAGTTATCGGGGTGGAATGTCCGTCAAGCGGGGGGAGTAACTTCTGGTTTACCCTTCCGCGTAATTAGCTTATGCGATCTAATTCGCGAGATCAGATCTGTGCGGTTGTGAGACTGTCATTCAATAAACACCTTGCAACCAGGCGACATCTTTGACGATCGAGAAGAGATTATCGAAGCAATTGGCGAGGGGGCAGCCGTTCAGGATCTTCGTCAGTTTTTGTGATTTACTATGAGCTTTCTTGCTTTGGAGAAGACACATGACCACTAAAGTTGATCCTATACCGAAGGGCTACCATACAATCACTCCGACCTTGACGGTGAAGGGCGCGGACAAGGCACTCGAATTCTATAAGCAAGCTTTCGGAGCAGAACAGCGCGAATGCTGCTATGGTCCTGATGGCAAATCCGTCATGCACGCTGAAATGAAGATTGGTGATTCGATTTTGATGCTCAACGACGAGTTTCCCGACATGGGATGCCTCGGTCCGGAATCCATCGGTGGCACACCCGTTTCGCTCTATCTCTATGTAGAGAATGTAGATCAATTTGTTGAAACCGCTGTTAAGGCCGGTGCAAAAATTACGATGCCGATTAGCGATATGTTCTGGGGAGATCGCTGGGGCCAGTTGGTTGATCCGTTCGGCCACAAGTGGGGAGTCGCTACCCATGTCAAAGACATGACCCCCGAAGAAATTAAAAAGGCGCAGGAATCCTGGCAGAAAGAGATGGCTTGCTCAACTAAGTAGCTCGCTGCGATTTTCAGGATTCCCATGGACCAAAAAGAAAAAAGCGGAGCGCGAACTCCGCTTTTTTCTTTTGGTTAATTGTTGAATACGCAATCAGAAACCCAGCCAATAGCCCGGTTCTCAGCGAAACAGATAGTGCTTTCTTACCACCTCTAAGTTGCGAACGGGATGTCTTATTATATTCGGCCTTGCAAACCAACATAACCGGAGTTTTGATACGCAACGCCCGCGGAGTGGTGCCAGAGTCAGCGAGAGATTGTTCCTGACACCAATGACGGTTGAAAGAGTGACAAATAATTCTGATCATCGACGTGAGGCTAATCAAATGAATAAACGCCAACGTTTCCGGGCACCTCCACGTCCGGTCCCCACGACAAAAGGGTCATTGCCCCATCCTACTCCGTCAGTAAGCAATGACCCCGGAGGAACGAAAGGAACGAAAGCTCCGAAGCGCTAATCCCAAGGCAGCCAAGGGGAAGACCGGCAAGATCAGGAGACAAACCATTTTCTATCAGGAAACTGCGACAGCGCATATTTCGTGCAATACGTGAGCAGAGGTGGAAAGTGGCATGCAGCCTCATGAAACTTATGCTCCGTAGTTACTTTAATCTGCTAGTGTCTGTGCGAAAAGTCTCTCAAAAGAACAGAGGCAAGAAGACTGCCGGAGTTGATGGAGAGGTGGCTCTTACTCCAAAAGCGAGAAGGGCTCTAGTTCGGAGCATGGGTCGCTATACCTTCTGGACGGCAAAACCGACCAGGCGAATATACATACCCAAAGTTGGTAAACCGGGACAGGATCGTCCGATCTCGATTCCAACCATCCGCAATAGAGTCGCACAGGCGATTGTGAAAAATGCACTAGAACCATGCTGGGAGGCTCAATTCGAACCAAACAGCTATGGCTTCCGACCCGAAAGAAGTATTCACGACGCAATTGAACGTTGCTGGCACTACTTGAAGGGCAAGAGTCTGCGCTCATGGATTTTAGACGCCGACCTAAAAAGTGCATTCGACAAATTATCACATGAGCACATACTCGAAGTCGTCGGACCAGTGCCCGGTCGACAGCTTCTGCGTGCATGGCTCAAGGCAGGTTATGTAGAGGCAGATTTCTTTCACACCACAGATAGTGGCACGCCACAGGGCGGAATAATTTCACCCTTACTTTTGAACGTGGCGCTCCATGGCTTGCAACAGAAACTCAGTCCAACATACGGCTGCGTAGTCTATGCTGATGACCTGATTGACTGCGCAAGCACACGTGAAAAGATTGAAGCCGCAAAGTCGACCATTGAAGAATGGCTGCAGCCACGAGGTTTAACCCTGCACCCAGAGAAGACAAGAATTGTACACGTCGACGACGGGTTCAACTTCTTGAGCTTTCACATTAAAAAGTACAAAGACAAATGCCTTATCAAACCACGAGAAGAAAAGGTGCTCGTATTCCGCGCCGAACTCCGCGCGTGGCTGAACAACCACAAGCAAGCCGCAGCCGAAAACGTCATCAGACACTTCAATGAAATCCTACCAGGATGGTCGAATCACTACTCGCATGCTGTTAGCAAGCAAGCGCTCTCTTACGTATCTTACGAAATCTGGAAAATGCTTTGGAGATGGTGTTTACGCCGCCATCCAAACAAAGGAAAACGATGGGTGGCAAAGAAATACTTCGGTCAGCATGCCAAAAATGCGCACTGGAGATTTCAAGCCAATGACGGCAAGAAAACCATTTATCTATTCGATGTCAGCTCGGTTAAAATCGAACGACACATCATGGTAAAAGGCGCCGCCAGCCCAGACGATTCCGGGCTTCGAGATAATTGGGAGAAACGGGTGACTACGCGCAAAGCACGCTCACGGCTTCGCAAAGTAACAAAAGCCCTGCGCTCAGCAGGATCGGAGGCGCGAGCCGGATGATCTGGAAACGGTTCTTGGAGGGGCTGAGGGTGGTGACACCCTCTTGCCCACTCGGCAACTTACACATCAGCTCCGCAGGGAATGCCGGTTCAATATCGGTGCCGGCAGGACATAACCTGACTGATCACCGGGCAGCCTCAGTGCGGTCGGCTTGGCACCACAAGTAGCGCCAATAGCGCGCAACTTTTTCTGTCAGCCGGCGCTAATCTGGCTGTCTGGCGTCAACTGCAGCTAACTTACAGTCCAGTTCGCGTTCCTATGACACGACGACAGGCAAACTAGACTACACCGGGCCACCCAGTGATCTAGTTTGCCTTTGACTTAATCGATTTGACAGTAGTCCAGATACAACATGCTCTGAAGAACACTTTTCAAATTCACGTAATCAGGCAATGCCACAGTCGCGTAAAAAAGAAGTTGCTACCATTCAGCGTTCGGTTCGCCCAACTGCCCACCATCATTTATACTTTTCATAAAAGAGGGAATCGCGGTAAATGAACCCGTACAGTCTCGTCCCTTTTCATTTACGGTGATCTTAGTAATGGAATAGGGCTTTCCACCTTTCATCAGCTTTTCAGATATCACAGGTACAAGCTTATCCAGTGCTTCGGTTACCGAACCGGCTTCGACCTGCTCCTTGTCTCGCATTTTTCGATGGAGAGAGGCCTTTCCCTCCCAGGTTACTGTGTAATTGGGCATTCCTTATCCTCAAATTTCCTCGGTGATGTAACAGGATCAAAATATTGAAGTACAGCAAAATCTACGACTCTTCTCGGCAGCAGTGATTTTGTCGGTCCTAAATGATTGACCCACCGCCTCTTGTCGGTGATCTATGGCGGACGGTACGATCGTATACCTCGCGATAGACACGAGTATCAGCGCTTGGAAGCGCGTTGCCGTTATTTCTATATTGTAGCCTGCTCCACCGCCGTTCTGGTCTGTTCCTTGCCAGTGTGAGCAAAAAGTGAGATCCAGCAACAGATCTTCAACGCTCTCGTTCCAAGTGGCGCACCTGTGCGAGCTTCCCGAGCCCGGCCAGTTGTAACGTGATCCAAAGCACTCATTGCCACATCACCACACTGGCTGAACCTGACCGGGACTTCCAGATCACCGTGTCAACTCCGTTTTTTCAGCCAACTGAGATTCCAGATCACCTGTTGAACGGGTTGAGCCGACGCCCATTGGCGGTACGCCAACAGATCTTTCTCCTTCGCTGGCTAAATTTGCCGGGTCTCACCATCAGGCCAAGGACGAACAGTGGCGCGACCGGGCTCAACACACAAGTAGCGATATGAAAGAGTCAAACCCGAAACAAACATCACAGTGGCAATGTAGGCGGGAAGAAGATGAATAAAGCTCGTATAGCCTATAGCATAGTGAATCCCGAGAGTAGATAAGAATCCCGGCAATCCTGAAATCAGCAGCATCCACCACACCCAGCCTTCCCCCTGCCTGAATCCATACAAGGACGTCAACAAGACCGCAAACCCCGCCGTTACAAGCGAACCGCCGAATCCAGCGCGATCATGGGCGATGGTTGGTAATAAATGATCATTGTGACAGAGCAATTCCTTCGCGGTAGTTCCCATAAACATGAGATCTTCAGGCACAAATACCGTCGATGTACCAACTTTACAGATAGTAAAGCCTGCCAGGACCAAACCGAAACCGATACCGACAAATAGAAGCTGTCCGATCAAACTTTTGTGCCACGCACTGCTGTTACGAACGTTACTAGATCGCATGGCACGACTACGTGGTCGCTTTATTAGCGCCCAAAGAAACAACGGGAGCATGAGAAAAGTAACCAGCGCATGAAGGGGATCAAGATAGTGGAATCCGAGGAAGAGAAGAAAGCTGGCAAAGCCAAACGCACATGAAACTCGGGCCGCAAGGTATGCCCAATGCTGTCCCTCGCGCGCACCGAAGCAACAAAGCCAGGCAAATAAAAGACCGTTCGACATTCCAGCGCCGGCGTAGGTTACGCGATCGTGAGACATGAACGGAAGAAGATGTGGATTTAGCTGAATCATCGCAGCCCGAGTGATTCCCAGAAATTTTTCGTCGTATGGCAAAATCACCGTGGTCAACGCCACCGTAATAGCACTGGCTCCAGTTACAATCAGCCCCGCCCCGACTAGCGCAATACCAACCCATCCGCTATTGATCACAGACGGTATTGAATACGGTGACAACATATCAGTCGTCGCCCGCGAAGCCTCCTCAGGCGGCATGACAGCAGTTACAGCCTCGTTTATTCGCTTCGGCAGCCCCGGTCCGGAGAAGACAAATCCGCTATATACCGACACCAAATCAGCACCGGCTTTGAACATCGCCAACGCGTCGGCCGGTTCGATGATCCCACCACTGCCTATCAACAAAATATCGGGTAATGCCGAGCGGATTTTTCCTACAGTTCTCAACGCCGTTTGAAAAGTTGGTTTTCCAAATGTGCGTATGCCCGACTCGCTACGAACACCGCCCGTGATACTAATTCCGCTAACACCGATAGCAATGGCCATTCGGACCGTGCAAATAGCGATTTCCTCACTAACGTCTGGCGAAATCGCCAGCACTATTCGCCTTTCGAAACTGCAGGACAGTTTCAGATATTCTTTCAGGTCGTCCTCATCCCAATCTAGTAAGCACCATCGAGAATCAATTACCATGATCACCCAGTTCGGCAATCGCTCGTGCAACTGTTGAAGTTCCATCCGAGCAGTATCATATGCGGTGCCTGCAATATGCGCGACGCGTACAAAGGTCGGAACAGAAGAACCTTTTGTGGCCAAACAGGTCTGCACGAAGGCATCGAGGCCTTCATTGTAAGGAACATCGTTACAGGCAATGGATTCCTTTGCGTTATCGCGTGTCAGTCCTTCGTTGGCAACACTCTGCACCGTTACCGGTCCCAGTTCTATAAAACCGAACCCAAAACGTTCAAAAGCTTTGACCGTTGCTTTACTACTGGCCAGTCCTGCACCGAGCCCGACGCGAGAGGGAAAGGTGAATCCTCCTCGTCGGAAAGCGACATCGGCTGAGGGAGTCATATTTCCCATAAAATCAAGAATTACAGTGCCGCCCGGCATCGACCCGAGGGTCGCCACCCCACGCAGAGTTAGATTTCTTGCCTTGCTTGCGGAAACTTGAAACAGCAAAGGCTTGAACAGGGGATGGTAAGACCAGTCAGGCATTACTTAGGAGATCATCAAATTCGTTAATAGCCGGCTTATTGTATCACTCTTTTACAAGTAGGCAGAAGCCTGCCATAAGCGCCTCCAGCGTTTCTTTGGCAGGCTGAAATTGTTGGGCAAGCAATGCTGAAAACCGGCGCTGCCACCCCAACAGCGTGCAAACCAGGCCGTGGCAGCCTCGTCCCGGCGACTACTAGAGCCCGTCGGGTGCTGGTCAAAAATCGGGGCACCGCACTATATTGTCAGTCGCTTCGCTAGTTTCCCCACCTCAGAATCGGCCTTTTCTGCTAAGCCCCGAGAAGTTAGTCACCGAGAGATCTATAATGACTAGCGATATTGCAACCGTTCCGAAGAGGTGGAAACATGAAAAGGTTTCTGGAGAAGCTGTCGTTAGTACTCTTGCTGCCGGCGGCGCTTGCATTACCTGCGGTTGCACTTGATGACGACTCGGCTGATATGGATAAGGATCTTCAAGGCGGGGTACGAGATTTATTTCCGGGGGATATGTTTCCCGCCGATGTGAACAAAACACCCGCCTCAGGTACCGACGCCACCATATCCAGTCAGTCAACAGGTGGCATGGAGCAGAAGATGTCGCAGCAGCTGCAATACTTTCAGCTTGACACCCAACTGCGACAACAAATGGATCGCGTCTCCAGTTACCTGACTGAGTTCGGAACACGCAACCAGGGACGCTTTCCGGGCGTAGAAACGGGAGACTCTGCTGGCATTAAGCGACAAACGATGGTGCAATTGACTGAATTGGTGGGTGCAAACCCGTACGCGGGTGATTCTATTGCTGGCGCACCGGCCGGTGAGCTCAACGGGTTAGGGCCGGGCTTATCCTATTACTATAATTCCAATGGCTCGCCCGTAACCGGTTCGCCAATCGCAAGCGATGAGTGGACGTCTGAGATAACGGCTGAGCAAGCCGGTCGCATTAACCTGCAAATGGATTACGGATTGACTCAAGGCCAGATCGACAGCATTCGAGATAATCCTCCAACTAGCATGGAGGCAGCCCCGGGAACAATCACCGCCATCGGTAACGGGCAGGGTTACTTCTATGTCTGGGGGGCGGGACACGACGGAAAACCAATCACAGAAAGTCCAAATTCGAAGCGCCCGTACATAGTTGCACAACGTACCACTGGCACGGTGGACGATCAAAATGCTCCCAACGAACACTAAACCATTGACAATGAACCGCTGGCAGAAGCCGGTAATCTAGAAGAGCACAATGTTCGGGTGTGCTATAGAAGATGCAGCCTCTGCTTCTCTGTCTTCACCGGGTCTAAGGTGCGGAGATGTTTTTGCAGTCATGCAGGACGGCGCGCTCGCGTTCCGAATCCGCAGTGTCAGGAGTACGACATCACTGTTCACAGAGATGGATATGTGGTCGCTAAAGATGCAGGTGGAGATGCGGGACCAGGGCGAATTGTGCAACTACCTGTTGCACAATTCGTTCGTCAGGGTATTGCTCGGCTAACTCTTTCATAGACTATTACCGAACTCGCCGTCCGCGTTCGCACGCGAGTTTTCGCCCTACCAATTTCGCCAATTCAGAATTTTCGAGATTCCCCGATATGAATCGTTTGCGACAGTTCATTGACGGAAGTTACGCCCGGACCGATTCACCTGGTCGATCCGCCGGTAAGCAAACAGTGAAACGAGAGCCGATTCCCGGCTGGCTTTCCACCGCGATGCTGCCTTTGTATTTTTCCCACAACGGCCTTTGCAATAGACAATCCCAAGCCGTTGCCACCGTTCTTATGACAGCGCGCCTTGTCTGCGCGCCAAAAGCGCTCGAATATATGCGACAACTCTGCCGCAGGAATCCCGATGCCGGTGTCCTGAACAACAATAACAACACTACCAACTTCCCTTTTCCCCTCGATCGTGATCGCCCCCTACTGGACTAACCACACACTCTCGCACCTCGATCATTCCTGGATTGCCTCATACTTTATGTCGGTGTGCTTATGATGGGTCCAAAGCACCAGCCCTACCAATATCGCCAATAGAATGAGAGAAGATCCAATGGTACCGAATTCGAGCCCGCCCTTCTCATGCGTTTTCGTAAGAAGGTCGCCCATGGTTGCACCAAAAGGACGCGTCAATACAAAGGCAATCCAAAATAATACTACGGTGGAAATTTTGGAAAAATACTTTGCCGCAACCAATAGAGCAAGTAAACTGCCGATAAGAAGGGCTCCCCCGGCAAATCCTAGCCCGGAGCTGTCCGCCAGGAAATCACCGAGGGCTGTACCGAGGGTATTCGATATTAAAATGGTTGCCCAGTAAAACAATTCCTCTCTGGTCGTCTTTACATTGGTTACAGAGAGGGAACCCGTGCTCCATCGCCAAAGCGCCAGCATTGCAATCAGCATCGTAAGCAGGATCAGGGAGCCGGTGGTGTATCCCAAACCCAAAGAACGATCCATAAAGTCCGACATCGTCGTACCGGCAGTACTCGTGGTGAGGATAACAGCCCAGTAAAGGAGCGGATGAAATTTTTTGCTTCGTAATTGACAAAGCAGAGTGACAAAAAACGTGCTCAGAAGAATGATGCTGCTCACGGCATAGCCAACATTAAGGGTCATGGACAGCAAGTCACCAGCGGTTTCACCTAGTGTGGTGGCACAGATCTTCATTATCCAGAAGGAAAGAGTTATTACAGGTAGCTTGCTCATAAAATCCCATTTCACGCATCATCAAATTGTGTTCTGTTTTTTGCTTGCCTCAGCCGTTTCCAGGTTAGCAGCGTCAGGACGGATTGTCGACTTTTCTTGCAACTAAACCTGTTGGGCTGCTGGTACGGAATGTTTTGCCAGCCACACGCATCAAGATCCGAACCCGTGCAAGATTGGATTCCGGGGTTGTCACTCGGCAGGTTATCCGAATCGGGTCAGAATCATTGAAGCCAAGCGGTCGCTAAGTGATTGCCACATCTCTTTAGAAACTTTGTCAATTTGTGCAGCCGCGGTGTGTTCCACGCTCGGGTTGGCGGATTGCGGACAGCCTACGCCTCGGCCGAAAAACTGCTTGCCTATCACTGCGCCTTCCCATACCAGCTCGGTAGTATCATGTGCTGCAGACGCGCATTTTACGGTTTCACAAGCAGCACGGCATCCCGTAAATGATGCGGTACATTGCGCACAGCCATGGGCACCCAACCACGGTTATTCTATATTCAAGGCTGACATAATACACCAGGGGGAAGTCTGCATTGCATTTAGTTGCACACAGAAATTTGAAGGCCAATTGAGCCTGGTGTCCTCAATAACTCTTTGTGCAGCTATCGTCATTTGTTGAGCACTAGCAGTGGCAGCAAGCCAACTTTACTTGCATCCAAGTGCTGCGAAAAACGACTCCGGGAATGCAAAAGCAATCCTTTGCAAAGAAGTATTGGCTTGTCCATCAGCATGCTTTTGCGCAAGTTGCAACAGAAGTTTTGGAAGCTCAGATTCTATAGTGCCTGCATCAATGCTGCACACAGAAGTCTCCTGGTAAACGGGAAGTTGCATCATTTTCGCGTTGCGCAGAAGGTCCTCAACGCAACGGCATGTAAATTCATGCAGCTCGGTCGTGCAGTCCCTTGCCCCCTCTGCTCGACCGTTGCGAATTAGCGTAATCTGTGCGTCAGTAGCATGCTCTAGAGCATCAAGAATGTTCCGGTGCCGAAATGATCCACATTGCCACTCTATCGTCGACGGATTTTTTGCCGATTTGCGCTGAAAGAACTTGAACACTGAGCACCCTCCTGATTTCGACTAGAAATATATCATCGTCGAATGTGCTTCCCGGGCTAGCGCGAACGAGGCGACGAGCAGCCGAGGGACACGCCTTACAATTGATCATCCGCGCGAGCCTGGTTGGTTTGACTTATAGGCGTGGTATGCTCCTGGCTGCGTTCGGCGCGCGGAAATTTCGTTCTACCTTTGGTGAGTTTGAATAAAGTCGGTGTAACCACAAGCGTGATTACAGTCGAGAGGGAAAGTCCGGCTATCACCGCGATGGCTAGCGGCTTCTGTAGCTCAGCACCAGAGCCGATTCCCAGTGATAGAGGAAACAGCCCCAACAAAGTGCATATGGTGGTCATCAAGATCGGCCGCAATCGTTCTTGCACAGCCACCACCAACGCCTCATCTATATCCGAACCATCGCGCAGCCGCTGCTCTGCCTTTGTCAACAAGATAATTCCGTTTTTCACTACCAGTCCGACCAGGAGAATGACGCCCATAAACGACGAAATATTTAGCGGTGTGCCGGTTACCCGGAGCCCCGAAAAAACACCAAACAACGACAAGGGAATGGCGATCAAAATTGGAACTGGCGTTACAAGGGAATGAAATTGCATTACTAACACCAGATAGACCAGCAAAACCGCCAGTCCAAGCACAAGCGAAAGGTTCAGGAATGCGGTCTGCTGGCTGGCCCATTGCCCGCCATACGCAATGTAATAGCCAGAAGGCAATCTCATTTTCGACAGCTTAACTTGAACCTCATCCATCGAACTGCCCAAATCCCGGTCTTCTAAGTGTGCTGTAACTAGCGCCATTCTAGCGAGGTTTTCTCGCCTGATTTCCAAAGTACCAGGCCTCAGTTCAATTGATGCCAGAGCTTTAAGAGGCAGCACCGCACCTTGAGTATTAAAAATTGGCATTGACCCGGGCGCCTCGCTAAATTGTTTCCGGATGGAATCGCTATATCGAACACGCACGGGAATTAATTTTTCCTGCTCTCGCACGTAAGTTGCAGTCTGACCGAGCAAAGCGGTTTGCACCTGCAAAAGAATATCCGATACCGTTAAGCCAAAGCGTCCGGCTTCGACTGTATCCACACGAATGGTTCGTTCAGTTGCGCTGGGACGCACACGCGTGTTGATATCCACGACGCCATGAATGTCTTTTAGAATCCCTCCCACTTCGATGGATAGTCGTTTGAGAGTCTGCTCATCATTTCCGCAGATTTTTACTGCAATGGGAGCCGGAGAATCCGCCAGATCGTTGATCAAATCCTGAAGAATCTGCGTAAGCTCGATGTCGATTCCCGGGAGCCGCTGATCCAACTTATCGCGAACCGCTGACATGACTTGCTGAGTACTGCGATGTCGCGCTGAAAGCGGACGCAAACGAACCAGAATATCACCCTTGCTCGTTTCTGAAGCGGCAATCGCCAACCGAGCGCCGGTGCGCCGCGACCAACTTTGCACCTCGGGAATCTTCAAGAGCACATCTTCGATTCGCGAAGCTATCTGATCGGTATCAGTCAGCGACGTACCCGGCGGTGCATAATAATCTAGAACGAAGCTGCCCTCATCAATATCAGGCATGAATCCTCGTTCAAGCTGACCGGCCAGCGGGAAGAGGGCAACCAGCATAATCAAACCAGTGAGAACGACTAAGGCCGGCCGCGACAGAATTCGCCGAACAAACTCACTCAATTTCCCCGGCTGCATCGAAGTGGCATCCGGTGCTGCACGCTCATCCAAATTTCCCTGTGTCGGTCCCGGGGCAAGCAGGAACTTACGACACATAACCGGAGTGAGTGTTAATGCAAGAACCAGAGACACAACAACCGACGCTGTCAAAGTGAAGCAAAACGCCACGAAAAATTGTCCCACCACCCCTTCTAGCAAACCGAGCGGGGCGAACACCACTATGGTGGTAATAGTCGAGCTGATCACTGCGCCAGACAGCTCCCGAACGGCCTTATCCGTGGCCTCATCAGGCATGAGTCCGGTTTGTCTATTGTGAAATATCCCCTCGATCATGACAATGGCGTCGTCGATAACTAATCCAATTGCCACCGCCAGTCCCCCCAGACTCATCAAGTTGAGAGTCTGATGACCGAGCGCCATGATACCGAATGTGATGCAAACCGTAACAGGAATAGTAATGGCTGCAATCAAGGTGCTTCGCCAGTCTCGCAGGAACGCGAATATAACGACAAAGATAAGAAGAATGCCTGCACCGATGGCATCGCGCAGGTTTTCTATTGAGGCGAATACTAATTGAGCCAGGTCATAAACTGGCTCAATTTTTACGCCGGCGGGAAGCTGCGCACGAATGCGGGGGATTTCTTCATTTACTGCTCCGGCAATCTCAAGCAGGTTACTGCCTGGTTGCTTAATCACACTGATCAATATCGCCGGTTTCCCGTTTCCCGAAAAAGCGGTGAGCACGTCATTGGTGCCTTCACGCACATGACCTATTTGCCCAAGTGTGATCGGCGTGCCACCACGGCTGGTTACAACAACTTTCTCCAGTTGCTCTGCCGTGAACAGTTCTCCCGTGCCCATAATCAGTGCCTGTTGGCGATCTTGAGCGCTACGACCGACTACCGATACTTGATTAGTCAGCTGCACAGCGTTTGCGACTTGAACAAGGCTGAGGTGGAGCGCTGACAGCCGCTCCGGATCGACTTCTACAGAGAACTCTCGGCTCTCGGCACTTTGCGTCTTCACCTGGGCCACGCCCGGCACCTGAAGCAATCGTGGACGGATTTGATATACGGCCAGCTCGTTTAATTGCGGCAACGAGATGTTTTCGGCGACAAGATTATAACTTAATACGGGAAAGACTGACGGCATCAAGCGCTCGATTGTGAGATTCGAATTTGGTGGAAAGGTCGCTCGCAATTCGCCCACGCGACCACGCACTTGCTGAAGAGCAAGTTCGATGTCGGTATCGTTGGAGAATAAGACCGAAACCTCAACTGTGCCTCGCAGCGTTTGTGTGCGCACCTGCCGGAACCCGGGGATTTTGCTGACCGACTCTTCAATAGGCCGCGTAACGCTAGGCAGGAGAAGTTGGGCTGCACTATCACCACACTCGATCAAAACAACGACCCGTGGAAAAATCACTTCGGGATAAATTCCACTGGCTAAGGACCGCAAGCCCACCAGTCCGCCAATCACAGCAATAACCAAACTCAGGTAGATAGCCCGACTTTGTTCCTTCAGCAATCTATTGAATGTCTCAGCGATCACTGACAGCCACCCTGGTTCCCTCAGGCAACTCATAGTTGATGTTTACAGCCACCCGGTCGCCTTGCCCCAAGCCCTTCTTTATCTCAACTATGTCGCCATCAATAATCCCTGTCGCCACCACCACAGGTTTGCTTTCCGTCCCTGTAATTAGATTGACGACTTCACGATCGGGATTGTCTGCCGAAGCAATCAGACTCGCCTTCGGTACCACCATCGCCATGTGTTTGTCAATGACAATGCGCGCTTTGACGACCAGGCCGAATTTCAATCTAAGTTCGGCGTTGCCAACTTCAATTTGCACCGGCACCGTGTTGGTGACGGGATCTAACTTCATTCCTACTTTTAAAATGCGTCCGGGAAGAGTCTGATTGCTGTCCGGTAACAGAATCTGCACGGCCTGTCCCGATGCCAGCCGCTCGTTGTATCCCACGGGAAGGTTGGCCTGCACATATACAATCGTAGGATCGACAACCAGCATCACCGGGGTCGCTGGACCTGCTTGCTCGCCTACATCCAGGTAACGCTCTGCTACTAAGCCGTTCATAGGTGATCTCAGTTGCGTCAGCGTAAGGGTGGCCTGCGATTGTTCCAGCAACCCCAGCGCTTGATCTGATTGCGCTTTCGCTGCCTCGCGGTCCTCGGCACGTGGCCCCTTCAAAACCATGGATAGATTGGCCTCGGCGGATTTCACTTGAGACAGCGCCACACGCTCCTGGCTCACGGCCAGGTCATAATCACGTCCGGCCGTTATCTCTTGCTCGTAAAGTTTCTGCAAGCGCTCTTTGTTTTGCTGGGCATTAATCGCGTTAGCGCGTGCTACTTCCAGAGCGGCTTTTGCTTGCTCAATCTCCTGCGGGCGGGAGCCATGTATCGCTTTGCTGCTATTGGCTTCAGCCAGATTGAAGGCCGCCTTGTTTTGATGCACCTGCGCTCTTTGAATTGAATCCTGCAGACGGGCAACGAGTTGACCGCGCTTCACCCAATCGCCCACATGTGGACCGACATAGTCGAGCACACCGGGAATCAAAGAAGTGACCCGGGCGCTCCTGTCAGGTTCCGGCATCACTGAACCTGACAGCTCAACTACCTCTGACACAACTTGTTGGCGGACAGCTACAGTCTGAACAACGATCGGTTCCGCCACCACATCAGCCGGCGGTTGCGGCTGGCAGCCAGTGACAAGCAGCAGGCCAACTATCAAATACATCAGTTTGCTCAGTCTAAACATTACACTAAGGAGCTTGTCCTCCCCCCTCCATGTCCGAAATAATAGGCCGACCAACGGCGCGCTCCAATTCAACCAACGCTTGAAAATAACGTGTCGCTGTTTGCAAAAAGCTAAGCCGAGCAGCCAGAGCCGTTTGCTGCGCGGTGATGGCGGCGGTCAAGTCGAGTACACCTTGCTTGTAGCCTGACTCGCTCATAGTCACGATTCTTGCCTGCCTTGGCAGACTCTCATTAAATAGAATCGTCATCTGTCGCTCAGCTGCAGACGTGCTGCTATATGCAAAGTTCACTTCTTGCCTCACCTGATTCACCAGGGCCAACCGTTGCTTTTGTAGTTGCTGCAACGTTGCTCGGGCGGTGGCTAATATTCCTTGTCCATGATCATTAATGGTCAATGGAATGGTAGCCACCCAGACTGGTTTATTCAGCAGATGACTCCCCCAGTAGTTGTGACTATCCTGAGCGCTCAACTGTGGCACGGAACTCATGCCCATGCTCGTCTGCACATCGGGCCACCAGAAGGATCGTGCCAACCTGATTTTTTCCTGCTGCACAGCTTGATCAGCTGAGTTCTGGAAAAACTCCGGCCGCGATTTTTCGGCCTGGTCGATGAGCTTTGCGAATTCGGGAAGCTGCGCTGATAATTTTCCCAGAAGTAGGGATTCTGGCGGTGAAATATCCACAGAGCGCTCGGGCTGCCGGCCCATTATCAGGTTTAGCTGGCGCATCGCCTGCTGCACACGAACTTGCACGGGAGCAAGCTGCGCTGTTGCATCCGCCACCGCCGCCTCAGCTCGCAATAGCTCCAGCCCTGAAGCATCACGAGCCTGATTCCGCTTTTGTGTTATGGACAACAACCGCCGCGTAATGGCAACATAGTCTTCCATTACCAACAATGTCTGGCGAGCCACCGCAAATTCAAAGTATGCAGACTCCGTGTCCTGGCGGATCTTCCACGCCATGGTGCGAATGGTGGCATTAGTCGACTCAATTAATCGTCGGGCGACGTCTAGGCGACGCTGGCGTTTGAAGCCGAGCTGAGTGGTGGTTGTGATTACATAGAAGCGATAAGTTAACTCAGCGGGAGCAATCTCCGTCTGGTAAGTCGGATTCACTCTGATTTTCGCTTGTACAATACCTGCTTCCGCCACCGGTTTCTGGGCTATAGTCGCAGCTAGCGTCGGGTTGGCATTATAAGCTTCATCGAGTGCCGCATCGAGGGACAGCTTGTCCATAGCTTGGCCTGCACCAGATTGCTGAGGCTGCGATATAGCGGGGCGAAGTTCGTCCACCGCATCCGCTGTGCCAAAGGAGGAAAAGAGGAATAGAACAACCCAGTGCTTATTTGAATGGAGTATCCGCATCATAGCTCCGAAGCGGAAGTCAAGCCGTTCGTACGGCAACACGGGATTTGACACTCTGCTGGTCTGACTCACCCAACCTTACTATTCGGCAGTGAAGAACTGGTAAAGATCGGGTCTGGTAATACTTATGTCTGCTAGTAGCATCTAAAAATTCGTGACCTGACTATTTTGTGGTACTCATTACTCACAACAGGCTTCCACACTATTGATATCACGTACGGTGGCTCTTGTGCCTGTGATTCAGTTCATCTCCCGGCCAGCATCTTCTCATTAATTTCTTCCATGCATCTTCCAACACAGTGCACTATCAATGAGTACAGCAGTGGAAATATCCCAGCCCTAAACAGCAATTTCCGGAGGAATTTTATCAGTTTTGCTGATTGTGAGATAGGTAACGGTGACCAAAATAGCAGTCAGGAAAATCGCGCTTGTGCCAACTGTGCCCAGCCCCAGTCCGCCGACCTCGCATGGCTGTGACAAGAAATCACCAATCGAGGCACCCAGCGGTCGTGTCAAAATGTAAGCAAGCCAGAATGCCAGCACGGCGTTGAGCTTAAAGCGCATGTGTGCAACGGCCACAACGCCGATCAAAGCAGCGAAGATGATTGCTGATAGCGAGTAGCCAAGGTTGAGGCTCTCCGCAACGAGATCGCCAGCGGCCGTACCCAGCGCAAAAGTAAAAAGAATGGCTGTCCAGTAGAATGCCTCTCGGCCGGTGGTACAAATCGTGTGAACCGAGAGAGTCTTCTCACGCATGAACCACGCCACGAACGTACCGATTAAGCCCAGGCTGAACACAATAGTGGTTGTCACTAGAGATATTCCGAAGTTGTCTGTCAAATTGTCCGTTAGCAGCGTGCCTACGACACTAATCAAGACGACTGCCAACCAATAGAAGCCGGGCACGTAGCTTTTTGCGCGGAACTGAGCCACCAGAGCGACAAGCAACAAGCTGCCTATTACTGCAGTTGTGCCAGTCAACCCGAGGTGCATATTTGAGTTCAAGAAGTCTGCCGCAGTTTCGCCGACTGTCGTGCACAACACTTTTATGGTCCAGAAGAAGAGGGTAATTGCCGGCACTTTGTTAAGCATCTGGCCTCGTATAGTCGATGCATTGACGCTTTTCCCATTGTTTAGTAATTGCATTTCCATTCCTCAAAATCTTTTGATGTGCGACTCCTTGGCGGATGGCACTTTGTACACAGTTTTTCATCCATCCGGGTAAACAAAACGTCCTGCAGGCACAGGAAGCAAATCAAACGCAGAACGCACAAGAATCGTTGTCAGGTTATGATTCCGATGCGTATAAACTCACTGAACCTCAATTGGACGAAAAGCCAGCCGACAAACAAAGCGATCCGATAACTACATACATCGGGGCCAAGACTCGATGTCGCCCCAATAATGAATTCGACATTACAAGGACCGCCTTTGCTGTCGTGCGTCCAGTGCGTTTACTCTATTTGAAGGATCTTCCCGTTGCCGGCATCGATGGCCAACTCTTTCGTTCCGATTTCCACAGACCAGATCAGGTCGCCATCTTCATTCTCCAGATCAATTTTGCCAAACTTGCCTTTGTATTTTTTTGCAGCGATTGCTTTGGCCTCTTCCTTGTTTATTTTGCACAACTTCAACAAGCGCGGAGTGTTGATTTCTTCCTTAGCTTCAGATGCCTTCTTGTTCCCGCCAGGCACCTGAATGCTGCTATGCAGCGAACCGGCGAATGCTGGTATCGCCAGGGCGGTGATAACACCAACGAAAAACAACGATCTACCTAATTGCATTTTGGTCTCCTCAACTTTACAAAGAACTGCCTAATTGGCAATGTTAGAAGCGTATTCCGAAACAGTGAAGTCGACGTGAACTACGCAGTTGTCTGTATTCTCAAATGAAATCAGCTATCAATCTCGCATAGTAGGATTGGACCACGGATGCATTTGGCGGCAGGTGATGTGACATGCACCAGAGTTTCTTACGCCGAATTTCCCGGAACAGGCATATCCTAGCGATTTATGATATTGGTGCACTCCCTTACTTTTCGGGGTACCTGAACTTCCACTGCACCTTCATATGGTAAGTTTATCGAACTAAGGTGTCCTTACGGTGCTTGGAACACAAGAAGAGAAGACTGGGATGTTATGAAACAATTAGCTCCATGAATCGTTTGGGAACGCTCATCGCCATCAGTATTTTGTTGGTAACGACCAACTCGGCGTCCGCACAGGATGGCACACGAGTGTCGCAAGTGCCTCCAGATCCAGTTCCGTCCAAGTTGATGCCCTTTGGAGTCACCAACCCGACCATGCCTTCGTCTTCGCCAGAAACACCATCGCCAGGCAGTACCGGGACCTTATGGAGACTGGATCAATCGCTCAATCAGGCTCTGCCCAAGCTCTCACCTGGCCTAACCCGGGCTTATACGTAGTCAACAATTACCAGTACACATATTATTTTGGGGCAACCATTCCGGTCGAGCCCCCCTGGAAGATGGCGTTCAGGCTGCTTGTCGCTAAACGACAGTATGAGCAAACTAAGCTTGAGATTCTAAAATCAATGTGGTTGTTTCGCGGAGAGGTGCGCCGCAATTATGCGCAGCTAGTAATTTCCGAAGAAGTTTTGGCTGCACGTAAGCAGTTGCTGCTTCTATCAGAAAAAGTGTGGGAAACCAGCAAGATTCATTTTGGGCAAGGCAACGTTCCCGGTCTTGATGTCAGACGAGCTAAGCTTGCACATATTCAGGCCAAGATGGACGCTGAGCAAGCCGAGATCAAGCTTGCTCAGGCGCAAGAGCAATTGAATTTAGTGATGGGGCGTAAATCGGACGCTCCCGTGAAAGTCCCGCTATTGCCCGCTCCCGCCGAGCCCGGACCAACAGAGCTTCTGCCCGACTTTAAACGCGCATTTCCACAAAGTGACGAGTTTGTGAAACTAGCAAAAGACAACAGATTGGAGTTGAAGATCGCCAGGCAAGTTATCCTGACGAATCAAGCTAACTTGAAAAACGCGTATGGAAACATGATACCAACGCCTCGTTTTGTGGTGGGGCGCCTGGTTGAAACTAATCCGCCTGCTGGCCCTAAAGACCAGGTTCCCTTCATGCAAGCTTATGTGGATATGCCCGTGTTCGATTTTCAGCAAGGTCCAATTACCAGATTTCAGGCTGTGATCCGGCAAGCCAAATTCGATTTGCTTGCGCAAGAGAATCAGATTGTCGGCCAGGTGCAGTTGGCTTACAAAAATTTGCTCGCTGCGCGCAAGCGAATCAAAGCGTTCCATGAGGAAGCCTTGCCTGAAGCCGATGAAATGGCAGCGATCGCCAGGCACGGGTACGAGCTTGGACACACAGATCTAAATAGTCTGCTTGACTCTCAACGAACCAATATCCAAACAAGAACGCAATACCTTGATGCCGTGCTTACTTACCAGCTTGCCATCAACGATCTCGAGCAAGCCATTGGAGTGCCATTGCAATGATTCAATTTCTTTTTGAGAGCATTGATCGATCCAGTCGATGCGAAATATCTGTCTGGCGTTGCTTCTGCAGGTTCCCGGGATTGGCACTAATTCAATTCTGCATAGTGTTGGTTTTAGGAGCATGCTCACCGCAGGAAAAGATTCAGGGGCGAGATCCGTCAGGTTCAGAATCAAAAGATGCATCTACAGAGAAGCCCGACGGCACAGGCGAGAGAAAGAACGAGAGCGTCCCGTTGCATTTGCCGGTACTGAGGGTGCACGAGGAATCGGTTTCGCGAAATCTTATTGTTCCCGGTGTTGTCCTAGCTTTGCCTGATCATTTCGTAAAAGTCAGTCCTGCAGTTGCCGGCAAGCTTGTAGATGTGAAAGTGGTAGAAGGCCAGCATGTAGCAAAAGGCGAATTGATTGCCGTGCTTGACGATCGCCACATCAAGGATCTCATTGCGCAGGCGGACACAGGCATAACGACGGCTGAACTTAATGCCAAACAGATTGAGGGCAACATTAGTTTCGCCAAGAAAAATCTTGAGCGGCAACAGAACCTCTATCAGTCAGAGGTTCTGGCACAAAAAGATGTGCTTGCCGCCGAAAATCAGCTGGAGAATTTGCAAGCACAATTGGAATCTGCACGTTCACAGACCACCACAGCAATAGCCACCCGCAAGCGACTGGTTACCGAACTGGACTTTACACGCGTCAAAAGCCCGATTGCAGGTGTAGTTTCTAACAGATATTTGAACGCTGGCGACTCTAGTGATCCAAACACTGCAATAAGTCAAGTTGTCGATCTTGAAAATGTAATTGTGAACGCAAGCCTTCCTGCCGATAGCCCTCAGGAAATCAGGCTCAGGCAGACGGTCAACATTACAAGTCCGTCTTCGCCCGGACAGATTTTTCACGGCGTAATAACAGAGATTTCACCGCTTGTGGATGCACAGAGCAATACAGTGCGGGTGCAACTTCGTGCCGCCAATAATGGATGGAAACTAAAGGAGGGGCAAGCAGTATCTGTGGAGATAAGAGCGGGTTCAGACCGCGATGCGGTCATGATACCGAAGGTTGCTCTTGTTCCGAACCCCGACAAGCCCGACCAGCAGATGTGTTATGTCTTGAAGGGCGGCAAAGCCAAGAGAACAAGCGTTCAAACGGGCAGTGCCAGAGGAGATCTTGTCGAAATTGTGTCGGGACTCAAATCGGGAGACCAGGTAATTGTGAGGGACGTGTTTGGATTGCCGGAAGATACGAATGTTGAGGCTCAATGATTGGTCTTACTCTATTTCTGAAGCGTCATTCGCGAGCCCTTTATCTCGTTTTTGTTCTTCTGTCGGTTTTGGGGTTTCTGGCCTTCGAAAATCTTCCCAGTGATGTTTATCCGAGCCTTTCATTTCCCAGAATTGCAGTCATCATTGGTTCCGGTGACATGGCGCCGGAGCGAGTGCTCGTCTCAATAACACGCCTACTTGAGGAGGCCTGCAGCCAGGTCTACAGAGTGCGTTGGATCAGGTCGAAAACAATTCGTGGTGCCTCCGAATTGTCCGTTGAGTTCCAGAACGGAACGGACATGATTTTCTCTTTGCACCAGCTTCAGGCCAGAGTTGCTGAGGTGCAGAGCCGTTTGCCTGCGGGAACGTCGGTGACAGTGGAGTTGGTAACACCAGCAATTTTTCCAGTTCTAAGTTACAACATCAAGGCCCCTGTTGAAGTGCGAGTATTTGGGGAAGACCCCGCGAAACTGAAAGCGTTAAGCGTTGAAATAGAAGGGCAGCTGCGCTCGATTTCCGGGCTGGTTGACATCGCCTGCAACCTGAGAGAGGGCGCTCCTGAATTTGAAATTAAGGTGGATGGAGTGCGTGCCGGCAAGGTTGGGCTAACTCCAGGAGAGGTGACCCAGCAGGTTCAGGACGCCCTCTTCGGCCGACCTGCAACGCAGGTGAAGCGGGGAGATCGCCTGGTCACGGTTCGGGTGAGGCTCAACGAACGAGACAGGCTTGATGCTGATAGATTGGGCAGCCTTCCCATTATCGGCAATGGCGGTCACATGTTGCCTCTATCTGCACTGGCAAGCATACGATCAAAATCAGGTGAACAAGAAATTCTGTGCGAAAACCAGCAGCGCTATGCATCCATCTCTGCGAGTTTGGAGGGAAGGGATCTTGGTTCTGCCGTGACGGAAGTTCGCGCTGGAATGGCTAAATTACGGCTTCCACTGGGCTATTCGTTAGACATTGCCGGATTGTATCGAAGCCAGCAGGAAACATTTGAGCAGCTCTCATTCGTCTTTGTTCTTTCAAGCGTGCTTGTCTATTTGCTTTTAGTTACGCAGTTTCGTTCCTTCGTGCAACCTTTGGCAATCTTTGCTGCATTGCCGCTGGCACTGGTCGGCGTGTTTGCCGGTCTCAATTTTACAGATACACCATTAAACGTATCATCATTCATGGGAATGATTTTACTAATAGGACTGGTCGTAAAGAACGGCATCATTCTGCTTGAATACGCAAACCGTCTGCAGGATGAAGGCATATCAATAGATGAAGCGCTCGGTCGGGCTGGTGAGATTCGTTTGCGGCCGATTCTGATGACCACACTTTGTACATTGCTCGGATTACTACCTTTAGCCTGTGGATCGGGAACCGGAGCGGAGCTTCAGAAGCCTCTGGCAATTGCCGTAATAAGCGGATTGTCTGTATCGACTATCTTTACTCTTCTGGTCGTTCCAGCGGTCTATAAAGTCTTGCAGAAATTTGCAGGATCGCGCTTCGTTGCAAACCCAGCGGCGAATTCAGACCAGTGACCATTCGATCGGACATCGGCAAACCTCGTCCAACCAGCCTGTCAGTTGTCTGGTAACGGGTGGATGCAAGAAACTAGATCACGATGAGTTTCTTGCCCGCCCCGGGACTCAATCCCAAGACTATCTCGAAATGAGCCGCTTATTCGCAAAGTCCGATAGCGTAATTCCCCATCATCTTCCGTTCCCTCAGACTTCCATCGTTTCCACAGGAACCGATTTTAATCAGGGCCAGTCGGTTCCAAACAGATAACCTTTCAGTGCGGGAATTGCCTGCTCATAGCTTGTTCCGGCTTGGGAACGCAAGCAAAATGCATACCGAGGTGAATCCCACGGGAAATAACCCGTCACCCAGGACTGAAAAGCCTGACCATGAGGCGTGGTTCCGGTTTTCAACGCAACATGAAGTTTGTTAGATGGATCAAGCTTTTTTCCAGTTCCCTGACGGCACGCCATTTCCATTCCCTCGCGCAGCACTGTGAACGTGCCGCTGCTCAGTTTGAGTTCGAATGGAATTCCTTTTGCATCGGGTTCTTCTGCGCTGTGTAGATAAGGCACAGTTCCCTTATTTGCGACCAATCCGGCCATACGCATGATTTGGAGCGCGGTAGGCTGCACGTCGGGAGCTAGTCCCAGCGCATATTTCCAGGCGGGGTGCTCAGGGTGCGAGGGAAATTTTCCACCGGCGAAAGATCCGACAAATTGATCAAGCCCGAAATCTCTTCCATATTGCAAAAGCACATTTGCACTCAGGTGCTTAGCGGCATGCGCGAAGTAATCATTGCAAGATAAGCCGAGGGCATGGGGCAAATCAATCATCCCGTGCGGATAGAGACAATGCACAGATTCCCGGGCACTGCACACATAGGTGCCTGTGCATTCAAACTTATCATCAGGCTTTAGGGTTCTGGACTCAAGTAACGCAGCTGCGGTCACCAGTTTCATTACAGAGCCTGGCATTCCTTCAGGAATAACCTGTCCAGACGGAAACCCCATTTGTCCTGTCCGCAAATCTGCCCAGAAGAAGCGGAACGAACCTGGTGACACGACAGGCTTCTTAGCTTCAGCAGCAGGCAACGAATCAAACACAGTACCTAGCCCGAAAAGAGACCGTAAGAAATGCCGCCGTCCAAGGACCGACTTTTCAGAATCCGACCGGGTGATAGTCATTGGTGCCGTGGCTCCTCGTCATTAACCCGCACAATCAGGTCAAGTCTATTCGCACGGGGCTTGCATTAACTACCCTGGAAATCGTAACAGGCAATTCCGACAGATGAGTAATGGTTTAGCATCCCTTCGCCATGCACCGATTGCAGATATTGTCCTACAGTAGCAGGGGCTGATGCCTGGCAGATACCTCATTGTATCCCGTTTCCCTCGTCCTTCGCGGTAATCACATCGTTTTGGCTAACATTCGTTTCGTCGTTAATCATCAGAAGGCTTTCAGCCTTTCGTCGACTCCATTCACAGGTTCGAAAAGGTTCGGAATTGCCTCCAATGAGCCTGCCATTTTAATTGACAGGGCGACTGGGATAAGCCAACGGGTTGCCCCGGAGAACCAAGCGTGCGCATGAGGACGCCGTATTCGGCCCAACGAAGACACTTCCCAAGGCACGCTTTGGAGACCGCTGGCGACGAGCTTCAAATCGCTGTGCCTCCATCAGACCGGGTTTGTAAAAATTCAATGACCTTGAAGAATGTGCATCGACCGGTGCGGCACCACATCCGTGGCTTGTAATCGGTTAAGTATACCCGGGTAGAACAAGCTTTACCGCAATCCCGGGAATTGCCCTTTGGCTGTAATCCATTCCGGACCGCTATCGTAGCCGGAGGCAATTCGATAGCGCACTACGCAATTGTTTTTCATGTCCAAGATCAGCCCATTGCGGCCATTTCCGCAGCCACCGCGGTGAAGCGGATAGGTCCACGTACCACTTCGTCTCTCCGGCTCACCAAAGTTAGCCATTACATTCTTAGTATCCATGCCAATCAATTCGTGATCGCGAGCAAAGTTATCGAGCATTTCCCAGCGTCCCTCAAACTCAAGTGCTGTAGAGGCTAATTTCCACTCAGCCGGCACAAATTCGTACGAACCGACAACAACTTTTGCCCGTGCGTTGGCAAAATCAGATGCTTGCTTGAACTGCGGCGGAATGACGAATTTACCAGCGTGATCAATGTAGCCGAAAAGTAGGCGCCCCTTCCCCTGATCTACTCCAAGGGCACACACTCCCTCCGAGAAGTGCGGGCGCAGCGAGTATTTGGCTGCCTCAAATTGTGGTTCCACAACTATCTTGCCTGTTTTATCAATGAAGCCCCATCTCCAGTCCCATCGGTCATAGTCATCTTTCGTTCGGGGAGTATGGGGAATGCTCTTTGCCACAGGTGCCAGCTGCTCGGAAAAGTCGCCGGCCAAACGCAGATTCGGATCGAGTGTTATTACCCGGTTACCCGTCATATCAATGTACAGAATGCCGGACTTCGGCTCCTGCACTAGAGCAAGCCCTTCGTGAAACGGGCGAGCCTTCTCGTACTTCATGGGAACCACTAGTTGGCCGGTCGTATTGATGTATCCACACGGATAACTTTGCCAATTGGTACCGGTGGAAGAAACCGCTGCAAGACCCTCGGAGAAATGATCGGCCCACTTAAATTGCGCCGCAATAACAGTCTTGCCTGCTCGGTTTACGTAACCGAATAATCGTGTTGCTCTATTGCGCACAAGCTGCAAGCCGTTGTGTGGTTCACTATATCTGCTCAGTGCAAAATCCTCGACAGTGAGGTCTTTATCCAATGTACCGAGCACGGCTCCAGAAGTGTCTATAGTCTGGAAATCCCCAGTGGATGACTTTACCACCGCAAAGCCGTCTTCGCCGAACTTGGTGGCGATTTTCAGTGAATCCCCGAATGATTTTCCTTCCTGTGCATCAT
>JAKFUT010000409.1 GCA_021732565.1 Candidatus Obscuribacterales bacterium | reverse complement strand
GCGCTAATTCCCTTAACGATTATTTCAGCACGGTCCTTGAATTGGGTCTCAGTCTCGCCCGTGTTAGCGTAGATCAACTGAAATAGGCGGTTTTGCGGATCCTTCTCTGGATAGTCCACCCTCATGACGCCGGGCTTCTCTTCGTAAATCACAGAGAGATCGGCATTGGTTTGTTGGTGTTGCCCGTTCACAACGACCTCTTTTACTACTAGTTCCTTCGACATGATGCTGTCTTCAGGTATTGGATTGCCGCTGCGATCAAGAAATATTGCACACGGCGGCGGACCGGCTTCGTAAGTTGCTTTCGCGATCCTCCCGTTTTCAAAGGTCGTTACAACGGTTCCGTTCTCGTATTGTGCTTGAGTAATCTTGCCCTTAGCGGAAGTCCCCTCAAATTCTTCACGGGTAAATTTCCCTTTTCCGTCAATACCGGAGAATACAAGCTTTACAAGCTTGCTGTCGTGTCCGTAGGTCTCAGTAATTTTGGTAACACCGTCACCGTTCGGTGCCGCTAATGCCCTATCTACTTCAAGACAACCTACTGCGTTCAGGCGACGCACTTCAACCTCGCCATTTCTCTTTTCCGTTCTGGAGATTCCACGCGGATCGTTTGGAGCATAGACGATCAACCTGGTACGAGGATCGTTTGACGACTCAAATGTAATCTGGCGGCTTCCATCAGCCAGCAGCACAGACTGTGTTCCTGCAGTTTTATTTTGAAAGTTACATCTCAACTCTACTTCGTAATCCGCCTTGATGCTTGGATGAAGTGATTGAAATGATTTCTCACCAGACGGATACGACATTATCTTGCATACATCTTTGTCCAGCTTGGAATAAGTGGTCGTTCTCGTGTCCCCATTGCATTGGGATACAACTTTCGTGAATGGTAATTCCAAATTGGCATCTACCGAACTGAGATTTGTGACCACTTCCCGAGGCGTCCGCAACTGAGTGACTAAGACCCAAACCTCCTTACCATTGACCATTATCGCGACAGGGGTGATGATTTCGACAACGTTTCCGTTCGCATATGTCTCTATAATCCGCTGTGGATTTGGAGCACCCCCCTCAACCCGACGTTCCAGCGGAATCTTTCCCGACTCCACACCGGACATCATTCCTTCCAATTTTTCCTTGTCTTTCTGGTACTCCGGCTTAGCCTCCGTTTTGTCGCGGTCTACTTTGAGGCTCCCCTTCTCATCGATTCGGAAAACGATTTTTTTGAACTCACTGTTCTCTGGTGTTAACTCAGTATGCCCGTCTGCAAATTGCCTGATTTTTCCATCCGGCGATTGAACGACAGCTAATTCACCATTTGAAATTAGACGTGAGTATTTCTCCTTCTCCGATGGATCCGTCGTCTCAACCTGGTGCGATCCGGGAGGCGTAAATTTTATCGATTTCAGCGGACCTTACTCAAATTCCGTAACTACCGCTCCTGATTTCGGGTCGATCCGCTGCTCTACACGGCCGTACTCAGGATGGATCGCCACAATTCGATGACACCCGGACGACTCTTCCAGATCTATTGTCATTCCCGACTCCGGTAGCAGCTCTCGGCCCGGCTGAGTATTCTCCGGTCGTGTACCCGCTCCGGGTGCTATTTCTCCTGCCTCACGCTCAGGCTGAACTTCCATTTGCTCAAAGAGATTCTCCGTAAGATCAAGTCGCTCCTGGTTCAGCCTTTCAACAGACTCGCCGTTGCCACCAGTATTTTCCAGTAGACTTTCCTGCTGAAATTCAACGTCTCCGTTGTCATCTCTGCTTATCTCCAAAGAGTCTGCACTGCCGATGCCGATCGATTCTTTGACAGTCTCACTGACAGCAGGGTCGACTGAATTAATGTTTGTGATTGTCCTCTGTCCATTGGCACTCTCAGTGACTTGTAACGTCGGATTAGCAGCCAAAACATAGCAAATGGTGCCTGTTTCGTCCGTTTTGTTGGAACCTGAAACAAAGTCTTTAACGAGAATCTCTAATCGAATTGGCTGCCCCTCGGCTGAAGGACGAGGACTGGTAATGAACGTACGCGAATTTACCGTTTCGAGAATTCGACCATCTGCAAAGCTAGCCCAAACAAGTACACCATTATCAACAAGGGCACTATTGATGGACAAACTTCCGTCATTTATCACTTTGGTGAGGCGGGCGCCACCTGCCTCAAACGTCAATACTAATTTATCCAGATCTTCGTCGTGACGCAGAGCCTCGAGACTCATTTCATCGTTCAAATCAGACATGATCGTTCTCCAGACAGTCAGTAAGCTTTATACCCTGCTCGTTTTACCGGGAAGAGCTGTAGCAGAGATTTGCTCGATCGCAATGTAGAATTGTTTCGGCTTCTTTCATTGCGATAGAACACCGCAATGAAAGTGGTACTGACTAAGAGCACTTCCTCAAAGCAGCACTTCCTCAAAAAACTCCACGGCTGAATAGTTTCGTGCGCCCGTCCGGAACCCGGTCGTTGATTAAGCAGCACATCTTTCGGCATGCACCGGTACTTCTTGCGCGGCAGCCGTCTTGGCAAGATTTTCAAACCATTCCAGTGAAGCTTCTGTGTGTTGATTATTGAATTCGACAAACATCGCCGGCAAGCCGTTGTCATTCGCCTCTTTGGTCATCTCCTGAATAATGCAAGCCGGGTCCTCTAGCGTAAGCCCCGGCAGATGATGATCGAGGCTCTTATTTTGTTGCCATGCCTTTCTAGCCTGCCGCGTCTCTATGCCAAAAAAGTCCTCGAACAGTTTCTTTGCGGATTCACTCATTACTTTTCCCGCCCGATTCTGGAAAAGGGTAAACTCACACGGTGAGTTGCCTTTCTATTTTTATCCGTATTGCGCCTTCCTTCTGTTATTGTTGCCCGGGCTCGTTGCCATATTGTTGCTAACACCTACACTGTGCGGTGCGCTCCTTCAGGAGGACGTGGATGAAAACCCGCCCTCTTTCCATAATGCGGATCCTAAGGTGTCACACCAACCGCACCGATTGTCGGCAACAGACCATCCAAATATCGAAACTCTCCAGTCGAATTCGATGCAACGTAACTTCTATATGTACGCTGAAAGACAGTTGGAGGGTCAATGTGTTCGAGATTTTTTTGATGCACTTGAGGCAACATCTAATTTGTCCGAAAGATGATAGATTTCTGCAATCTCGAACCTCATCTCGCTGGTGCTCGTGTCTAGTTCCTGTTCACGGCTATAGCTTGGCGATCACCGCCAATGACTCCAGATATTGATCGCATGTTCTCTTTTTCCACGATGCTATTAATCGTTCATCTGAAGGATTCCTAGCGCGCAACAGTTCTATCGCCTGCTTATCAGGTTCAACTTCGTTGGCAAGATACACCACTTTAACGACGGATTCCGTCCCATCGCAAGACTCTCGTGGTGGGACCGAATGGTCCCAGGAATTCTGGATGCCCATTGCACACCCGGTAGTTCCATAGACCGTGAAATGACTTGTAATCGGGAGCGAATTTGATCATCAGATATCCAGTTCCAGCTTTATCCTTCCAGGTAAAGTAGACATCAGTAGGAGAGCTGACTCGGGCATCGGTTAAATAGCCATCGCATGTGCCATCATGCGATTCGGAATAACTGCCCGTAATGACTGCCCCGGGATTAGCAAAAAACTGCGTTACCATTGGGGCTCCGGCGGTGTTGTTTGTGAAGCTCCGGCCTCCGCCAATATACTCCGTGGGAATGGACACGACGCCAACATACTGGCCAGCCATTCGACCGACTGCAGCAATTGTTGCTTTGTCGCAGGTTAAGTCGGCATCCGAGATCTTGCCTTTTCGTTCAAATTTCAATTTCGATGGCTGGTTTATATTCCGCACAATGTCTCCGGCTTTTATGCCCCATCCGTCAGCCCGACTTCCAGCTTTCACGCTGGTTACCAGACGTCCGCCTTTGTCCTCGCTCGCCAGCTCGATGCCATATTTGCTGAGTTCTTGAGTCGCACTATCTCGAGTTTCAACAGAACCTTTCAAGCGCTTGTCTGGTTGCATGCTATCTGCTTTTGGAGCGGCGTTGTTAGTGGGCGGTTCCGGCGTCATGGTGGCGTCAGGCGCCTCCTCTTCTTCTTCGGAATCGTCGGGAGGGGGAGTGGACGCAGCAGTGGGAGTGGGAGTGGGAGTGGGAGCGGGAGCGGGAGCGGGAGCGGGAGTGGGAGTGGAAGCGGAAGCGGGAGTGGCAGCGGGAGCGGGAGTGGAAGCGGGAGTGGCACTGGGCGCAGCACTAGAAGTCGCACTGCCCGCAAGCCCCTCAGTAGTGCCCCCACCACTGGTCGTAGCGTCTGGCGTTGCCGTCACTACGCCATCTTTCGCGCAAGTCGTATGCGACCCGGTCAAAGCCAGGGAAAAGATTACGAGGCAAAACAGGCTTTTGCGCCGGAAGACAGACAATGGTCGGGCATCAGTGGTCACCGACTGAATTGATAAAAGTGCTTTAGAAAATCGGTGCAATTAAAATGCCTCGCCGTTGGCCTTCTTTCTATTTTCCACATTCTGTTTGAGAATAACTTCAACCATTAGTGAATTATTGTTGTTACGTCATTGCGGACGGAAACTATTGTGACGCCTCAGTGGCCGAATGCTAAAGGCTCGGCAATCTCCAATGACATTAAAGTGTCAAGCACTAATGGCACCATAGGCTCATTGCCGGCATTTCAGCTCTTTCTAGTTTCCTGGCAATCAGATACTCTTGCCGGGCTTCGTCACTCAAACCCATTCGAGCATAAATGTCACCACGGAGTTCATAAGCCATCGGATCCAAGCAAGACGGAGTTATGAGGCCATTGAGCATCTCCAATGCAGAATCACATTCTTTATCAGAGGTCACATCCCGACAAAGTTCATCCGCCAAAACTGGCACGGTGCTACCTGGTAATGCGGACAAGACCATGAAAATAAGTGATAGCTTGACGATTGATGTAATTTTCATCGCTTTCATAGTAATTTCTCCTGCCCGCTCACAATGCCATATAGTGTTCAGCGACTTGTACTTGGCGAATAAAGGTGACAAAGTCGAGATTGAGACCACTGTCTTTGAGTTGTTCCTTCCAAATCCATATCTGCCAAAGCTTCCCGATGAATTGAGCATATGGCGGAATGCTGACCGGGTAGTTACGTGGTTGTTACCCGATTGTGACGTGGCGACAATTACTGCACATGCGGTGGAGTTCAATTGGCATTCGGTCTAGCGTTTCGCAGTTTTCGGCCGACACACCGCATTCTGCGACTGTCTTCCTGCTTCTATTCCTTCCGGTGCCGGACTTGGCCCTGACAGCGCTCATTATTCTTGCGTAACGCTAGCTCAACTTGTTGTATGTCTGCCGGTTTTCCGCTCTTTCGAACTAAATCTAGTGCATTCTGCACATAGAGCGCGGCACGAAAAGAATCGTCAAATACATCGATACTTATTTCATACAGAAACAACTGAGTCCTCCAGTCTTTTGAAAAGACGGGCAAGGTCCCGCGGGTATTGCCGAGATGAAATGGCCAGCGGGTAGCTGCAAACCATGGACCCAAACTTGTATTTTTGAAGTCTACATCGTGCGTTTTCTCTAGCCAACATTCGGCCTGCGAATAGCGATTCAGCTCGATATTTGTCTGCATTAATCGCAACAGGGCGCGGATACGGACTTCCGGGGGACCTTCCAGCGCCTGTTCGTAATGGGGGATGGCTTCGATGAATCTGTTCCGGATCATCATCGCCTCACCACGTATAAGCTTGCGCATACCAAACTGCACATCTCCACGATGCGCGCAATTTAATTGCACGTCCAACTTTGACACGGTTGCATCAGCCTGGTCAACCTGTCCACTTAGCATATAAGAACGGGCAAGTTGGATGGTTGCCCAAGCCCGGTCCTCTATCGTCAGATCTAAGCTCTCGATCACCTCGCGAAGGATCCGGATGGAAGATTCGTAGTCGCATCGACTGGCATATAACTCTGCCAATTCAAAGTGCCCCTGTACCCAATGATTCGTTCGCGGGAAGCGGCTGTTGAGTTCCTTGTAAAGCCGTTCAGCTTCCTTGTCCCGACCAGACTTCCCTGCAATTTGAGCAAATTGGAAAAGGAGATCGGCCTCGTGTTCACGTCCAAGACCAGCTGCGCTCAATTCCTTTTGGGCCAGCTTGAGTGAAGCTTCGGCTGCCTGGTATGACTTACCGGCTAAAAGCAAAAGCGCTTTGTCTCTAGTAGCGGAAAATGCATGAGCCGGTCGTTTGGCTTCCACAAAAAGTTGGTGACATTGATCAGCGGCTATAACCGCCTCAACTATTCGCCCCTTCGCTTGCAAAGCCTGCTCGATAGCTTTGTACTGCCAGTACACAATCTCGCAGTTCGAGGGATCCTGTCTGAGCGCGTTTGCGGCTAACCGCGGGAGGTATTTTGAAACCACTCCAAATTCAGCCACTTTACCGGATGATACCAACAGAGTTCCAAAGGAATTGACTGCACGAAATACCTCTGCTGAGCACTCATTTGAAAGGGGCAACATTTTGACAAGCACAGATCTTGCACCGGGAGACTCCAAAGCGAGCGCGGCTTCATCTTGATGTTCTCGCAACGACTCTTGCATGAACTGATTTTCGACAAATATAGTTGAAGCTTTTGCCAGTGCTTTTTTATAGTGAATAATTGCGTCCGCAAATTTTTGCTGTTGAAAAAGCGCCTCGCCCCACAGATACTCTAAAGGTGCGATGTAATCTTGGTTAGGACCGCCCCTGGTCTGCTCGATAATTCTTCTCAAGACCGGCTCCACCAAATTAAATCGTTTAGTTCGCACATACAAGCTGACCAAACGATACGCTCCAACAATTTCGAGATCGGCGCTCTCACTCTTACCGGATCTCATTACCTCAGTAAACAATTGCTCTGCAGTTTCCTCATCGTTAGCTCTTTCGAAAAGATCACCCAGAGTAAGCCGTTGACCAACGGGAAATGATTGGTTGGTGTCCAACTCATGAAGGAGTTCACGAGCTTGGTCTATGGCTCTTGCTTTCAAGTATGCAGTAACTAATCGCGAAAATATGGATCTCAAAAGCCGTTCGAGTTCGCTTTTGTTTGCTGAACAAGCTAACTTGGATTCCCTGACAGCCGCTCGAAAAGCGAGTTCTGCCTGCTTTATCGCGACTGCGCTCAATTGGACCTTCCATTTCCGACTTGGTATAGGAAAAATCGGTTTGTCGTGCTGATTCGCTGACATCCGCTCCGGTTCGGACGGCACGATAGCCAGATCCACCATCCGAACAAGCGCGTTATAGTTGCTCATAAGAACATCAAAACTGTGCGGTTGCTTTTTCATCAGTTTAGTCGCGACACTTTGAATTGCTAGAACCTCATCCTGGTCTGCGGCGCAGGTGCAAGCCAGCGAGCAAAAGAGAGACAGCCGATCCTGCTCGGTTGGTTCAAGAGCGAGTGCCGATCTAATAACTGATTCTGCCTCAGTATAACGAGAGTTCTTCAGTAAACAGTTTATGAGCTCATCTGCGGCCTGCTTAAATTGGATGGAGTGACCGGGCAGCGCAGAGTCTTTCATGACTTTTCGCAAGAGCGATTCTCCTCCCGATGTATTATTTGTGTCGAGTAAGAGTTGCGCTTCCCAGAGCATTGTCTGGAGAATAGCTTCTTCCATTCGTTTGTCGGAAAGATGCAGGGAGTGGTTCACCCGTTCTAAGCTCTGCAATAAAGTAGCAGCCACCCGCACGCGTTTCTGAGGATCTGGCTCGTGCATCTCGGTCGTACGGCACAACCGCAGCAGACGCCAAGCTGCATCCGAGGATATTGTTGCGTGCTCCTGCTCTGATTCCTCTACAGCCTTTCGGCATAAAGTTGTTGCCTCTTTAAATTCTCCTGACTTACACCGGTCTTCCGCCTTGTCGATAAGTGACCCCATCGTTACGTCTAACCGACTATCATTTCGACTTCCCCCGAACCGGGGGATAGATGCAATACAGATGATTAAAACGGGGATGGCTGCAATCAAAACAAAGCGCATGGAAAACAGTGATCTGTCCCCGGCCGCAATCTGGTCAGTCTTGCCCTCAAGAAGTTGAGCGAAGCGATCGCGCAATTGAGAAGCTGTAGGGCGGTCCGCCGGCTTCTTCGCCATTGTTAGCTCGATTAGCCGGCTTAAGGACTGCGGTACCTCTGACACATGATCTTGCAGCCTTGGTGGTTTCTTATTGACGTGTTCCCAGAGAGTGGTCATGGGTGAAGCGGATGAAAATGGTAGCTCCCCCGAGATGCATTGAAACACCATACAACCCAAACTGTACACGTCGGAACTCTTGCTCGCTCTCCTCCCCATGCACTGTTCGGGACTCATGTAAGGAAGGCTTCCAACGAGTGCTCCGGTTTGGGTGATAGTTTCAGTTTGGAGCGACTCCATCCTCGCCAGACCGAAATCGACCACCTTCACCTGGTTGCCATCGGGAGCATTGTGGAAGATGACGTTTCCGGGTTTAAGATCCCTGTGAATGATTTGGTGCGAGTGCGCATGGGCAATGCCGTCACACAACTGGATGGCTATTTGCAGTGTCTCACGCCAGTTAAGGGCGCCTTCATTCTGCAACAAAGCTTGCAGTGTCTGTCCGCTCAGGTACTCCATTACAATATAGGGGATTTTTCGCCAGATACCGTAATGGTAAAAGACTGCGATGTTTTCGTGCTGAATGGATGATAAGGCTCGGCCTTCCCTTTCAAACCGCACTTCGGCTTCATCAGAACTGGCAAAGGAGCTCATCAACTTAACTGCCACCAGCCTGTCAAGCTCGCCTTGGCGGGCTAGATAGACAGAACCCATTCCCCCGTCGCCAATATGCTGAATTATTTCGAATCGTCCATCGACGACCTGACCGATAAAGTCATCATTCGTCATGTACAGTTCTTCCAACAACAATTTGATTCGCACGACGCGTCCGTTTCCAGAGGGGTCGAGCCGGATGAGGAATTCTCTCCGCCTCCTAGTGTCGAATACCTCCTTCGACACCTGCTGAAGAGGGAATGAGCTATGAAGCGAGCAAGATACAGGCCACTCATTTCAGTTGAACATGAGTCACTCTTTGTCACCATTCTCAATTACCGTGCCAGCAGGAATGTTATACCCTCGGACTGGTGGCAGCTATCTTGGCGCCCGGTAGTGATCCGGTTTTCTTTTGGCCGGCACAACATTCCCTCTTCAGTGTAGACGGGCGGCGCCTGGCATCGTTTGTCCAATTCCAAGACTCACAGTTTTTGTATTTCGTTCTCCAGAAGTCTCAGCGAAAGTACCTATCGGAACCAATCAGGAAATCGGCGGCCTCGCTTTTTGGAGATGACTTAAGCGAATCTGGTGTTCCTCGCACACGCAATTGAGACTGGCAACAACCTGGTCTTCTTGAGGCTTGTCGTGATGTGCTACCGAAACTGGCGAAAATTCGGCAAGTATCGCCTGCGCATTTTCCCGGGCCGTATTCTCTCGCTCCTTCTTGCAGAGCACGATTTGAGCTCTGCTGGCACCAAAAATTAGAATGAGACATTCAAGAGCGAGGAGGGGATAGAAAAGAATCGGGTTGCAGGAGATCGAAACCTTGTAGACGGATTGAACCTTGTAGCGATGTTGCAAATCCGCCATCACTGCTTCTTTTTGCACGCGATTAAGTTGATTGTCCGGGAGTTTCGAAAGAATCTCCATCATTAGCTTCATCGCATCGAGTCTCGTTACATAACTAAATTCTTTGAACCCTCTCGAGAAGGGCTTCGGGGGTAAATAACCGGTTTGAATGGCGATGAAGAACTCAAGCAAAGAAAACTCTCTGCGAACCAGATCAATATCACGACCGGCCCGTGATACGCGGAAGCTTACAGGGTCAAGTTCTATATCCCTCACCTTCAAAATGTTAGTAGTCTGTCCGGAAGACCGTCTCGACAGAGCGCGCAATCTCGCGTTTAACTCCCTCACCTCAAATGGTTTTGTCAGATAATCATCGGCGCCGGTGTCCAAGCCTTCTTCCTTCTCTGCCAGCGCAGACAAGCAGTACCGGGGTCGTGTCTCCTCTCATCCTCAGCTGGCGAAGGATGTCGACGCCGTTGATTCCCGGCAGATCCCAGTCAAGTATCACGAGGTCGTAACGCAGCTTTGAGTCTCTTTTAGAAATGCTCATTAATCGTCACGAACATGTTGCTTACAAAGAAATCTCCAGCGCAAACACGATTGGCGACGCAGGTACATTCCCTCTTGCAAATTTCTCGACTGCTGTTGGCGATCGGTTTTCTGGAAATGAGCTTGAACAGGTCTTCAATGGCAGACCATGCTGATGCCAATGTTCCATTGGCGCAGCATCGGCAAGATGCTGGCCATTACTACAAATCGGGTAAGCCGAAAGAGGCTGTGGAGGCACTTAAGAAGGCGATAACACTGGCAAAACAAGAACACAGATCGCCGGAATTTATGTCAATTCTTTACCGAATGATCGCAATGCAGGGGCAAAGGAGAACCGTAGAAGTGTTCCTTGGCCCCTGCGCCTTAGGTCGCGTCGCCTTCTATCACGCACACAATGAGAGAAAATATTTTGCACGCTCAATGATTTTGCAATCATTGGGTTAAAAACTGGAGAGATTCTTTTGTTAATGTGTCAATGGTAATTCTACGACCATGAACGACTTCCACGAAAATTCCACAATGATTAGAGATTCCGAACCGATGAGTCTGCCACAAGAGCTTTTCTGAATGTCTTACTAGGTTCGTTTGTTTCCATTTCATGAGTTTCCAATTCATGCGTTTATGAGCATCGGCATAGATTGCCGGGCATGTTTGGACATTCTTGGATGGCTAGCGGAACTAATAGTACTTACGCGAAGCTCCTGTCTACACAACAGCAGCTGGATCAATGCGTTCCAACACAACAACATTCCACCGATGGAAACCACACGAGGCTAAATAAATACATGAATTCATTCTCCGCAGTTCAGAACAACGCAACTCCATTTCCCCTGGTCAAATTTGTCGCGAAGTCACTTCTGCCAACAGACTTCGGCGACTTTAATTTGTTTGTCTATCAGGACCGCGAGGGAAAGGAGCAACTGGCCATCGTGCGTGGCAATGTAGCTGGTAAAACCAGCGTTCTGACGCGGCTTCATTCTGAATGCATGACAGGTGACGTCTTCAAGTCTCAGCGCTGCGATTGTGGCGATCAACTTCAGAACGCGCTTAGAAAAGTTGAGGAAGAAAAGTCGGGAGTAATTCTTTACCTACGTCAAGAAGGTCGTGGAATCGGGCTCACAAACAAGATCAAAGCATATGAATTACAAGAGCAGGGCTACAACACAGTACAAGCGAATCTAATGCTTGGTCTGCCTGTGGATGCCCGAGACTATTCCATCGGGCTGGCGATTCTTCAAGATCTCGGGGTGCAATCAATTCGTTTGCTTACCAACAACCCGGCCAAGTTAGAGGCCTTCTCGAATTCCCTGGTGAAAGTTGTGGAAAGAGTGCCTCTTCAAATTCGACCCAACGAACATAACGTAGCCTATCTGACCACCAAGAGAGACGTAACAGGCCATTACCTCAATCATCTCCAAAACGTATAGGCGGATGTCACTCTGACAGGAGAGCTTATGAACAATACTACTTCACCAACAGAGATTGCATATTACAGAGACTCATGTGTGGCATTTCGCAAGATTACCGAACCGTTCGGCGAGTTGTCCAATATGGCACCTGGCTTTGAGCTCGACGTCAACGGTATCATTATTCCGACTAGCGAAGCGCTGTATCAGAGTTGTCGCTTTCCTCATTTACCCGATGTGCAGAGAATCATTGTTGAGCAGAAAAGTCCGTGGTGCGCCAAACGAAAGAGCCGCATCTTTCTCAAGGAATCACGCCCGGATTGGACATCCGTTCGCGTCGAAATCATGGAGTGGGTGCAGCGAGTGAAGCTTGCGCGGCATTTTGAAACGCTTGGGGAACTTCTGCTCTCCACGGGGAATTCGCCAATTGTAGAGGAGTCTGTCTGCGATGGGTTCTGGGGGACCACTCGAGTTGGTAGTGACGCTCTCGTCGGCGCCAACGTTTTGGGGCGGATTCTGACAAAACTGCGTACGGAAGTCGTCGAACAATCCTTCGATCGCTTCAAGTATGTGCAGCCCCCGGTGGCGGTAGCAGACTTCACTCTCTATGGAGTATTGGTTGGTACCGTATTGAACGAGAGAACATCCGGCAGAGAAATCGCGAGCTGCTACTGAATTCCTTTGACGTGCTTACGGAACAGCCTTGCCGTCGTCTGCGATTTGGGTGTGTTTATAAGTGTTCTCAAGTTGCAAAATACAGACCCGGCGGTTTCTGTCTGCGCGCGGGTTCCGTCTGTGCCCTTTCTCTGTGGACCTTCTTTGTCTCTGGTCATTACATCGACTAGCAACATTGATTGGTCATTTAGTCACCAACGGGGGAAATCTGACGATAGTCTCAGGCGGTGACATTACCGCCGTCCGCCTTTAATTCCTTCAAGTAATTATTGGGTTTCAATTTAATGATCAAGCAAGAACAACTTAGAAGACCGCGGAGTGTCTTTAGCGAAACCGCCGGCAGCGAGCCAACTATCCTGGCTGCGGTCTGCGCTACTCAAGTTCAACCTTCAGCACCGCATGAGGTGGCAGCTTCGCAGGGCGAGAGCGGCGTGGAGGATTACACCGCTCAGCCTGTTCCCGCCAATCAACGGCAGCATTCGCTGACGATGGGGTTACTCTGGATTACAATGGTTACGGGATTCCCCTCAGTCCTGGCCGGTTTTGACTGGTTCAAAGCCGGGCTTTCGTTGCCGCAGGTGATTGGGTCGGCAGCGCTCAGCTGTCTTGTCTTGATGCTCTATTTTGTGCCATCATGCTGGCTCGGAGCTCGTAGTGGTCTGACATATACCCTATTGAGCCGAAAGGTATTTGGTAGCCGTGGTTCATGGCTGGTATCGCTAAATCTTGCAACGTTTTGCATGACATGGTACGGGCTAACGGCAGTGTTCCTTGCCGAAGGACTTAAGGGGCTGTACAACATGCCCGTGTCGACCTTTGCATTGTCGGTCGGGCTGGCTGTGCTGATGGCTTTCAATAACTTTTTTGGCTTCAGCGGAGTCGCGAATTTTGCCCGTTACTTTGCAGGGCCGACGCTGTTAGGATGGGTCCTTTTCACCTTCTTCAAAGTTGCAAATGAGTGTCCGCAGGCTGTATGGTCGGCCCCGTCTCATATCGCCGATCCAAGCGCCTTCATGCTGGTTTCAGCATTTATTTTAGGCTATTCCGTATGGGGAAATGAGGCTGATTACTGGAGGTTTAGCAAACCGAAGAAAATCAACAACATAGTGCCGCTTCTCGTTGCTGTTGCAATTGGTGAATTTCTCTTTCCGATTACCGGTTGGCTGCTCGCTTACATGACGGGCGTAACAGATTTTGCTGCTGCGACTAGTCTTATGAACCGCTATGGCTTTGGTGGCATCAGTATCATCGCTGCCCTGGTGCTCATTATTACTTATGTCGCGGTGAACGATTCTTCGCTATATGGGGCCATTAATGCCCTGCAGAATGTAAAGCGGATGTCGCACCGAAAAACGGCCGGGTTACTCGCCATTACAGGTGGTGTCGCAGCCGGAGGCTTGAGCTGTAATCCGAACAATTTTGCTGACGTTGCATCACTGTCCAGCATCTTTTTGCCATCTGCAACCATTGTTATGATGGGTGAGTTCTACGTTCTAAGAAAAGGATTGTTTTCCGAACTTGAGGCGTGCGCTCTTGGTGAGGACGCAAAAGTGCGATGGTGTCCCATTATGGCCGTTCTGGCGGGTTGTATTGTTGGTTTAATAACAACGGGTATCCTGCCCGGAACCAAACCTCTTCATGTAGGAATTCCACCGCTGCAGGCTTGGGCAACAAGCCTCTTCACCTATATACTCTTGCGTCGCGTCGAAAGCCGTGTGAACAGAGGAACATTTGCTAAACGCAGTCGACTCTGTGCACCGACACACATCAGTGAAGAAAACGTGCCGTTCTAAGTGTGTTCCAACTTACTCTATCCGCTCCACCGCACTTGACGATACCGGGGATGGTATCTTGTTCGAGAAAGAATACCACCGTTGATATGGTCAAGTAGAAGATATCCCACAGGCGGTATATCTTTTCGCGCATGACAACATCATCCCTGGTAACGAACGTCACCCAATCACTGGCAATTCGCGGCATCACTTTGCGTAATCTATCGTCGTCTCACCGGGTGTCGGTATTCCTCCGTAAGTGTGTGACGACGGATTTCTATCTGCTTCGAAGTAACGGGCGCAGCAGCGGTAGTTTCAGTTGCTGCAACTTCCAACCAATGTTTTTCTCTGCGGCGGGCAGGCTGAGGTTTGTGATGGTTCGTCCGGAGCTATCGATGACCGAAACGCCGTCTGCTTGAGGGATGATGGTGCCGCCGACATCAGTTAGTTTCTGCATTGCCTTGCCATCTTTCACAGCGAAGACCATTCCGTCAATCTTTTCTAGTCCTCTTCCATCGGGCAGCTTGACTATGGCGAGTTCAGCTTTGTTGCCGTCCCAGGTGAAGTTCGTGGTTCCCTGACGGGAGGTTAACTGCTCGACACGGCCTATGCCATCTGTCTTTGAAGACGTGTCGTCGATTTTTCCCTGTTTTTCCAAATCGGCTTTGTGCGTTTCTTTCAGGCGCTGAGAGTGCCATTCTAAGGAGCTGGAGAGTCCCGGTATTTCCGTTGCATTTACAACTTTTCCATTTCCGTCGATAACGGTGTAGCCTGCGTCCGAGCTTTTGATGGAGCCGTTGAGATCTGTTAGCGCTTTGGTCGGTTGTCCGTTCTTGTCGAACTCAACAATGACTCCGGTTCTCGATTGTCTGATTTGAGATCCATCAGGCATTTTTACCGCAGATAGTTCATCAGTTGCCCCTTTGTATTCGAACTCATAGAGACCGGTGCTACTTTCGAAGCGTTTTATTCGTTCTTCAGATTCGGCGGGCACGTTCGCTCTGCTGCCATCAGCTGTATCAGGTTTTTGATCGCTTTGTGGTGGCGAGTGCGGTTTTTCTAATGGGCGTGTAGCTGATCGAAAAAGCAATTGCTCCGCAGGAGAGTTGTCTAGTGCACTTTTTGCAGAGTCAACTCCGATCAATTTTTCGACAGGTTGCGCAGTCCTACCTACAAATTGCTCCAGGGACAGAGAAGGCGCTTTTTCCACGGGTGACTTTTGGTCAGATGTGGAATCAGCCGATGCTGATTTAATACTTGAGGCACCGGTGCTGGCACTAACGCGATCCGTATGCGGCTGGGCTACACGATTTAAGCTTGCCGAATTTCTGGAATCGTTAGAAGAAGTAATGGTTGCATCCCGATCAACAATTTCTAACGCAGGGATTGCTGTGCTTGTTGTTGTCCGCTCAGGTACTCGCTGGAAATATCTTGGCTCCGTTCGAACCTCGCCCGGGTTATCCCGGCGAGTCTCCTGGTCTTCTCTTGAGACATTTGAGTCTGCGCTTTCTCTGTTATCCATTTAAATTGTGCTCCCCGCCATCCGCAAAGGTCCGCCCTTCCTAAGAGACAGGATGCTTCTCGTCTGTGGCATCTACGTAGCAACTTCTTCTTCCGAATCGAAATCACTGTTTGCCCTGGAAGCGGTGTGTTTTGTGTTCGTTTGCTGAGGCAGCGAGCGGATCGTAGCTATCGGCAACTCACTCTCGGAAATGCTGAAGTTAGGTTTCGAGTTCCATTAGTTCCGGGTCTGAGTTTGTTATGGTGCAGCTGACATAAATTCCCATTCAAAGTTCCACTGATAAAGTTCCAAGACCGGGTATGGTATCCGTATCACAGAAGCAGAAAGCAAATGTGGAGGGCTGTTCATACGGATGTTCATACGGATGATCAAGAAATTAGTGGCAGTCGTTATCCTGTTATCTGCTACAGTCATATCGTCTACAGCGATGCCAGGCGGTGCCACGGGGTGGCAGGATGACCTTGCGTTCGGCAAGGCCACCATCGACAAATTAAAAAAGACTGATTGGAAAAACGGGAACTACGAAACCCTTGCCAAACAAAACACAGTTTCAGCTCAAGGGGCGGAGACGCGGCTGAGAACCGGGTTGTCTCAAGCCAGAGCTGCAAAGGCACCGGCCACCGCCGAAGCCGCGCTTCTCTATGAACTGGGGCAGACTCTGTGTTGGCAAAAGCGATACGCCGACGCCAATATATTCTTTGAGCAGGCGATGACCCTGTACCAGAAAGCTAAGCCGGGAAATACCGTCGAGAAAGCTGATTGCCTGGTCGGCCTCGCAATTTGCCTGCAAGGTGCGGGTGACAACAAAAATTGCGAAGATAAGATGATTGATGCCTATGAGATCTACCTGAAGCTCCTGCCTCATGAAGATGTTCGCTTTGCCGACGTACTTCCGGTAATTGGTGCCTACACCGACGATAGAGCCGAAGCTGTTGAGTATTACAAACACCTGGTAGACGTTGAGAAGAAACTCCTCGGGCCAAATCATCCTGATCTTGCGCTGTACATGCATCTTTACGCTGCTGCTCTCAGTAGTAACAAGCAACATGCGGAAGCGGCCTCGGCGTATCAAAGTGTTCTTCCGCTGGAGAAGTCATCGCCAGATGCACAGTCCAGCACACGTGGACATCTTGACGGAGAGCAAAAGATTGCCTCCGGGGCGATTCCCGACTGGCAAGATGTTGAGTGTGTTCCACGATACATTGGACGGCGAACCAGAAAGAGACAGGGCCTCTCCGATACTCAAACCCCGCTTTCCGAGAGAGAACGAGACCGCGTATTTGGTCCATCAGATCAGCCAAAACAAGCTGACCCTGGCACCCCATATAGAGCGAGACCGCCGGAGGAAGTGCCGCGCCGCGAATCTTCCCCGCGTAAGCCGATCGGTCTTCCGGACACTCCCGATGATTCGGTAGTGCCTCGCGCCGTTCCTCGTAAAACAGCGGAAGCGCCGACAAGAACCGGGCACAAGCGCTTCTTTCAATCGGGCAGAGAAATCTCGAAGGAAGAATATGACGCCCTCGCACTGTCTAACCAGGCCTGCGATCTAATTGCAGCAGGAAGGTATGAACAAGCACTTGCGAAACTGAGAGCAGCAGAATCTCTGTCATCATCAGTGTCGAGCGTGCACTGTAACATGGGAGTCACTCTGGAGAAACTTGGTCAGCGCGATCAAGCGATCCTGCATCTCAAGAAAGCCGTATCTATTGAACCTGATGAGTCCGGCCCCTTATCGCTTCTGGCCTCGGCCTATCAGGGCAACGGCATGCTGAAAGAGGCAATACTGGCGTACAGAGAATACATGAGGAGATTTCCTGACGAGAGCGATATCACATTTGTTCGGGCACTGATTCGCGACCTTGAAAATTCCCTTGCGGAGCAACAGGAGATTGAAGCTGAACTCAACGCAACAGGAAAAAAATATCCCGACGATTATCTTGCTTATGTCGCTCATAATGGCAAGATTCGCTGGGCGGTTGATAAACTTCCCATCAAAATATATCTTGCTCGCGCCAATGGAGTGAAAGGCTTCAAGGAAAATTATGCTCAAATACTCACTGAGGCGTTCAGCGAATGGACCACTGGAGCTGGTGGCAAGTTGAAGTTTGCGTTCGTGAATTCGAAGGATAAAGCCGATGTCGACTGTTATTTTACCGACGATTTTTCCAAAGTAGGTTCGCCTGCAGAAGGCGGAGAAGCACAAACAATTTACGCAAAGAACGAAGGCTTCCGCCACTGCACCATTGTCGTGCTTACGGTCAAAGGGAATAGCGATTTGCTGCCCACCGAAAATGAGATCAGGGCCGTGTGCCTTCATGAAATCGGGCACACTCTGGGTCTGGCGGGACACAGTCCAAATCCCGATGACATTCTCTTTTGCACCGTGCCTGGCGTTGATAAAAGACCCCAACTTACCGAACGAGACTTGCGGACCTTGAAGCGCTTGTATGACTGAGCAGCGTGCCAAAGGAAATACGTCTGAATTCGTTTGAAGATCACCGGCGAGTCAGCGGCATCAATAGTATTCAGTTGGGCTGTTCAATTGTTAAGGTATTGCTGCAATAGGGCAAATATTTGTTAAGTTGAGCTAATGTAACGGAGTTCTGGAAGTCAAGGGTTCTGGTGAAAAACAGCCCAATCAAAGCTTCACGCATCCAAAACCTCGGCTGAAGTATCCGGGCCGGGAGTTTTTGATAAGGACTCAATAATTCAATCTTATTCGGGGGGGAGATTGTTCATGCGCATCGCTATAGTTATGTTGGCTCTTTGTTTTTTACAGTCGTTCTGCAGTCCTGCCAATGCTGATTCATTTTCAGCTATTAAAGAACTGTCCGGATACGAGAAAAACATCACCGGCTCAGCCGAACGTGGAGAATTTGATCTGGCTGATCGCTACGCAGTGGCGGCGCTACAGTTGGTCCAAAAAAATACCGGAAAATATCAGGATTCCCTCGTCAATCTATACGTAACTCGTCCTGTGGGAGACTTGATTTCCAACTACAGGCGTAGAAATTCTTTCGCCAAGGCTAACTACCTGAATGATTGGCTTTATGATACGCAGAAAAAACGATTCGGCGGAGACTCTCTCCAGTGCATGTCAGCAATCGTTGAGTATGCCAAGACGATGGAAGCGCAAGGGAAGGTTCCCGAGGCAGAAGCTCGTTATAAGCAGGCTATAGCCATTGCAGATAAGGCACCTTTCGTAGACTCAATGGGCAAGCTGCAAGTTATGGTCACCATTACGTCTTATTCGGCAATGCTTCAAAAACGTGGAAGGGCTGATGATGCCCAGGCTGTTCTAAAACAAATGGATAAGTTCAATTAGGTGTGGCGACTCCTTTCGCTGCCGGATCACCGGATGTGCTGAAGGCTTGGTTCAGATGGTCATCGTCCCGATGGTGACGGCCACCAAAAGTGCTGGCAATATTGTGGTGAAATTCGACATTTCGAAAATGTGCAATTGACTATTTAAGCAACTCAACTTCAGTGAAATATTTCCAGAACTGTTCTTTGGTAAGTTGAAAGGTACCGGTGATCTTTCCGGTTTCGCTACGCTCATCTTTTCCCACTGCAGCCAGCTTGCCGTATGGGTTTCGAAGAGTGATTCGATCATCTTCTATCTTCAAGATGGCGTATGCGTGGCGCGACTCCAGACCCGAGTTCTTGCCACCATTGAACAATGTTTCTGCGCCAAAGCCGCTGCCGGCGATAACTGGTAGGCGGTTCTTTAAAGAATCAGCCATTGCCGACCAGACCTTATCTCTGTCCTTGATATCAATGTCTACGAGGGGATGACCTTCTCTGCCGGTGAGAATACAGATGCCCTCGGTGGTTCCTCCACCTTCTGAGCATTCCTGATCAATATCGCCACGATCTTTATTCTTGCGAAACTCGGGATTGTCCTTGCAGTACTTCCCGAACGCCTTATCTAGAACCGCAGGCCATATACCGTGCTCAGTCACCCCTGCATACAACATGAGTTCGCAGGCCGTAGGCGGCTTCACAATGATGGGCTTCTTATCTGGAAATGTAACTGTAAAGGTGCCATCTTTGTTTTGCTTCAGCATCTTCGATATGTCTTCCGGCTTCAACTCCGCAAGAGAAGCAATTCCGGCCATGTAGTAACAGTTGCCGACCAGCCCCTGACAGACCGCTTCCGGCTTGATTGCTTCACGATGATTCTTTGAGGTTCCATAGAGTTTTGCGCCAAACCCGTCGATTGCTTTTGCGCGTCGAGTAATGCGATCGAATCTCAGTTCAAGTTCATTGACGTTTTGAAGATCGGCGATGATACTTGGAATATCGCGATCAAACTTTGTAAGAGCTTTCGGATCATCTTTCTTGCCACCGAGTCCTTCCATCAAATACTTACCGAAGGAAGTCAACTGTTCTAGTTCCTTGTCCTCAACCTTGCCTTCCTTATACTTGGTGAGCAGCCCACTGATGGCGCCTCTGTCATAGTTGCCTTTTTTGAGTAATACCTGCAAGTTGTTGAGTCGCTCAAGATCAACGATCTTCACTCCGGTCTTCTCCTCGTCACCGGATTTAGATCGCTCAAACAATTTCAAGCTCGCAACCGCCATCGCTCGGGCACCAACCACTGACGGCTCCCTCACTAAGTCGTTGATTTCGGATCTTGTGATGATGCCATCCTTGTCTTTATCGAAGGATTTCGCTTCCGCAATCAACACCTTCCAGGCACGCTCTCGAGAGGTCATCCTGGCGTCGACCGCACTTACTTCCTCGGCAGCTTCACGAAGAAAATCGAGATATTTTTCGGCGCGAGGAATAACTTGCGGCAGTATCGCGGCAAAACTGTCCACGTTCAATTTGTCGTGCAGGAGCGACCGAAGAACCTGTTGATTGTCTACTATGGACAGATCTAGCAGTTGGTCCAACCCCGGCGAATTGGCCGAGGGCATCATCATCTTCTTCTCGGCATCGTCGGGAGCGTCCGCCATGTCGTTCTAAACCAGGGAGTTATTAGGTTATACCCGCAAACTTGGACTTCCAATGCACTGTAACTGATACTGAACCGATCGCTATTAGCAATACTGTTCGATTCTCTGTTAGCTCTGGAGTACGCGGTGTGTTGGGGACCATTGAGTGGAGGACAGACACTCTGATCGATGCAAGCGAAGAATTGAGCCCTTGAATAAACGCCCCTTTGTCCAAAGAAGGAAACACCGGCGTGCCACCGGATGTAGTGGCGGCGTTGCTGTCGCACAACTCGTTCACGATATTACGTGCCAATCTCGGGGAAATCGGGAATAAGAGCCGTGTGGTGAGCGGAACGTTGTATGGCGAAGATTTTGATAGTTGACGATGATCAAGATTTGGCGGGCGTCATGGAAGACGTTCTGCGGCTGAAAACCAGCCCAGTGGCGTTTGTTTTGTGACTAAAGAGGTTGATGGTGGAATGTCATAGCGAGCCAGCAGAAACCGTGCTTGACGCTTACAGCCAATTTGATTCAACGCCGCCTCATCAAATTTCGATTTTGTTCCATCTAATTGCGACTTGTACGGAACATTTAGCTCTCACTCGCCGTCCCAAGCTGACATTGTTCTCTCAAAGGGCCAAGTTAGCATAGCGCCCCATTTGCAGGGATGGCAGGCAGGGACGGAAACTATATTATGAATTTCAGAACGCTCCTACACTGGTGGCTGATTGCAACGGCAAGCTGTTGTTTTACAGTTACGGCCGCTCATGCCGAAGAATTCGACTCAAGCACTTACAGTTCCCCACCCGGTGTCGATCCAGGTAACGATCCTGTCGTCCTACACTGTAAAGTTGAGAGAAAGTCTCGGCGACCGGCAAAGCAAAAGCCGAATGCGCAGGAAGGTTCAGCCACCGCGACCGAGGAAGAAGGCGAAATTTCCATCGAATGGGATCGTTGGCGAAACCGATTTGCACGGGCAGTCTGGAAGCGAACTAATCAGAAATTGGCAGGGGGCGATGCCATTATGCTAGGGAGATTCTATATTAAATATGGCAATAATCGCAAACCCGAAATCCCCCGAGGAGCCCAAGTGGAGGTGTGCTGCGACATCACTGCGGAAAGGCAAGTAGTTAACGTGCACCTCGTTTCTACTTCTGGAGAGCGCAACTTCAATAAACTCGTACTGGAAAGCTTTGAAGACCTGAATTCCAAATCACTACTGGAGTTTCCCCGGGGCTCCCAACGCAACAAAGTCTCGATGAACCTGAAATTGAAAATCGGAACCGGAGAATTTCAAGAAACAAAATTCGACGATGTTGAAACGGTGAAATTTAGCAAGCCAGGAACCTAGCATACTTCCTCTCATGTGTCATCAATTGTAAGCACTCCCTCGGCTCCGGGTCGCCTCTTCCAAGCTAGCCGCTCGTTTCCCGACACGAGAGCGGTGGCAACTCGCTTCAATTTTCCGCTGCACGCTCTCATACCTTGAGCTTCCGCCAATTCAGGAAGGGGTGAGGTATGATAGATGTACCTTCCGGGGCAAACCTATGCTAGATATAATGCCAAAGCTCACTGGTCGCAGGCTGCTGCTTAGCGTGACCATAATACCAATAGTCGCGCTCATTCTTGGTATTACCTGTTATCCGGCGAACGCCGATGAGGCAGCTAACAAACATTCCTATGCGGCTAGCATAAGTGGCCATGTTGGCACTTCCTACGCAGGTGGCGGACTGAGCAAATCTTCCAATGCCAGTAACTATTCGGGTAACAGCTCGCCTGCAGGAACATCGTACGCCGGCGGGAATGGATATAACAGTCAAAACTATTCGGGCGGTGGATACTCAGGAAACAACTCCTACTCTACAGCTAGTCAGGGCGTACCAACCCGTTCATACGCTAGAACCGCCGGCGATTTATCTTCAACCCAACAACACGTTAATTTGGGTAGATCAACGAGCGGATCACTCCTGAATATTATGCACGGATCGGCCGGAGGCGTGCAACAACGCACACGAGACCAGGCCCTGATGGGCCGCTTAAAGATCAACCCTTCGAACAGAGTGCCTGCGCGGGCGTCCGTATCCGCCAGCTCGCCGTTTGCACAGTCGAATAGTCAAAATTTTCGACCGGCGTCAACATCAAGTCAAAATCAATTGCGCAATTCGTCCTCGCCAACAAATCGCACACAGGCAAGTCCTGCCAACAATGCCGGCGGCACACCAGCACAGAACGGTCCCTCACTGCTGCAACAACTACGAAAGCGCAGGAATTAAATCCGGGTGGGCTCTCAGCCACTCTTGCGAATGGTGCGGCATGAAACGGGCAATTGTTTACCGCTCTTGTCCTTAACCCATACCACTGCATAATAAATTCCGTTTTCCCATTTTGGGTCCGGCGTGATGGTGACTGAAAATTCGTCGCAGCCATCATTTTTTTGAAGGTCTACAGGAAACTCACTCTCGAACGCAGGAGGCCATGCTGTTTGTATGGTCTTCGCCGGCATATCATACGACGGAATTTTATCAAGCTCCGCAGGAGTTTTCGGCGTCGGCAAAGGGTCATATTCGATAGTTAGATAGTCGAAACTGTAACCGGGAAGAAGTCGCCCCTTTATGCGTATGGGTTTGCCATCAAAACTTACTGGAATTTCTTCAAAAGTACCTTTGTTTTCGGTGAACTCCTGCGTAAGTGTGAAACAATCGTTATCACCTGCGACACCTTTGGAGAGCCCTATGCCCACCCCATCATGGTTCGGGTCTAGAATGTTTCTGCGATGGCCATCTGCGGGAGGTTTTTCGAAGAAGAATTCATCCTCTGCCTCTTCCAATTCCCTTTTGGAAAATTTGGATTGTTTCAGCACAAAATCACCAGAGCCTTTACCGCTAAATGTTTTGTAGGTATTCTCCGACACATAGCCACGCCCGCCTGCCACGGTATAACGTTCCCATGGTTTTCGACCGGCTACATCGAGGTGGCCTAAGTAGCCTCGTGTTGCCATCTCGTCGGAGTGTTCCTGCCCGGCGATTGATGCGGCGGCATCTAAAGAGACTGGTGCAAGCTTCTCTGTCGCGCGATGCTTATTTATCAACGTCACCATATAACGACGAGCTTCATCTAGACTGAGCGTTTCGTTGTTCTCCTGTTCCACCGCACTCGCCATCAGTGCCCCGGCAAAAAAGAGGACGAAGAGCATTGAAATAGAGGTCATATGATTCATTCTTTCCACTCGATCAGGGATGCACCTTCACCTGCAATTTACTTTGCAAATCAGTAAAGTCAATTAAAAACAAATCGACATTACGGACCAGTCTTTAGACTACCATCAGAACTTTGCCGCAGGGGCAAAGACTGAGCCCGCAAGGCCAGATCGTTTGATTCGGCCGACAAAACATCGTACTCTTTGTCTCTATCTGAGGGCGGTACCCTTGACAGCAATTCAGTTGAAGACTTCAAGCATTTCAGGGCTCGCCTGGCCTCCTTCAACTGAATGTATTGTCTTGCAATATCATTCAGCACATGCTGCTTTAGTACAATATCTCTGGCTGAGGTTGGCTCAGTGCGCCGAATTTTAGTACACACCACGTCAAGTTCATCAGACAAAGAGAAAGGACTTCCTTGCACAAAGGTAGTAAATAATTTCACCCCGTTCGTCGTCTGTGCCCAGCACGACGGAAGCCTCTTCACATCGCGGTTGAGACACACCCAGTTTTTCTCAAGCAGGTCAAGGTTGATGGCAGATCGCACCCGATTCCATTCACTGGCTTGGTGGATCTTTGTCACTCCTCGAGCTGCATCGAGCTCAGCGCGGGCTCTGACAAAGTCCCCCTCCGTTTGATAGCAATCTGCTCTTGCAACCTTAAGCCACTGCCTGTGGAATTCAATTTCATCACCTTCCGCAAGGTCGCAATAAGCCTCAGCTTTATCGAATGTCTTATGTGCATCGTCGAACTTGCCCTGCTTGATTAGAAAAGGTGCAACTTCTATTAATCGCTCTACCAGGCCTTTGACTAACACGACTCTTATTTCTGGTTGCTTTTCGGTGGCGAGTCTTGCTTCTACGGCCCGATTCAGTTCCAGCCTACCGTTTACTTCATCCATTGCAGCTCTCACTTTCTGCTCATCCGACTGGTGCCCGGTCATATGAGATTGTTGCATGTCGGCCTCTCGTCGATGTGACACTCGCCAAACCAACAGCATAGTACACGCAAGAATCAACACCCCGATAAACGGGACAACTCGCAACCACTGATTCGATGGTTCCTTCGTCCGTCCATAAATCCCTATTTCGTCCACCTGCTCGAGAAAAATCGACTCAATCTCCCCGTGAATCTGTTCAATTGACTGAGGTCTGAGGCTTGATTCTTTCTCCAGGCAACGATCGACCAAGGCACCCAGCCGTCGCTCATCTTTAGTCAATGCCATCTGTTTAAGAGACGGCGGGGGCACTTTCATATGCATTAACATAGTCTGAAAAGCCGAATCACCACAAAATGGCGGCTTTCCCGTAAGACACTCGAACATAACACATCCCAGGGAATAAACATCTGTCAGATAATTCGTATTGCCTGCCCGGCACTGTTCAGGGCTCATGTACATCGGACTACCCAGAATGCAGCCGGTTTGAGTCACTCCGGCTGTATCACCATTTGGTTCAATGCAGTTCTCAAATCGCGCAATACCGAAATCGACTATCTTCACCAATGGCTCCGCTGATTCTCTATCACAAAGCATGATATTGCTTGGTTTGAGGTCTCGGTGAACTATATTGTGCGAATGTGCATGCGACAACCCGGTGGTCAACTGACCAATTATCCGGTGAAAGAGGGCTGGTGCGAGCGGTCCACTTCCCAACCGGGCGCTAAGCGAGTTTCCATCGAGCAACTCCATAACATGATAGAGTTGGCCGCTTTCTGTGACACCTGAGCTCATAATGGTAACGATGTTGATGTGATTCAGACTGGCTAGAGTTTTCGCTTCACGTAGAAACCTGGCTTGCACATCAGAGTTCTTGGCGCCCTCAAAAACAAGCAGCTTTACAGCGACATCTCTTCCGAGCACATGATCGAATGCGCTGAACACGCTTCCCATCCCGCCTTCACCAAGCAGTTCCTTAAATTCATATCGCTCGGGAAATCCGGACTGCAAGAAAAGTTCCTCGGGCTCGAGCTCCGCAGTTGAATCGCGTGGCGGGACATTTTGAATTGTTGCGTCTGAATCATACGCCATTACAGGGCCTCCCTGTCCCTATATTCCCGGTTCCTCAGCATAATTTCAGTCCGACGATTACCATGTCTTGCAAGGAATTTTCCGCGGAATGGAAAAACTCTGCTTGCGAGTTTAAGCCACAAGTTTGCAATACTTCCATTTGATAATCTTCTCATGAGATCGAGCTGAGTCAAGCCGCCGACCGATTGCACAAGCAAAGCACGCTTATGATTTTCGATTGCCGGCCACTCAACCACGCACTATTGCAAGATGCGGCTCGCCGCGGCTCTCCGGATTTTTTCACACACCGAACCGCAACCCTGACCAAAGAGGCACTTCCCGGTGCCTCTTTGTCATTTCCCTCTCTCATCTTGCCAGACGATGATACTTGCCTGAATCCGTTTCACATTGAAATCAACTGGGTATCCATGAAACATCGGAAGGAGGAGGTGCTTATGGATGAAGATCAACCCACCGACAATGAGGCTGAGCTTCGCGAGGCGCTCGCTTTCGCCGAACAAACGACCGGACCGAACTCATTCGAAACGGCCGTTAAACTAGTGGAATTGGCCGCAGTCTTACGCGAAAAGAAAAGAAGTCTAGAAGCCGTAAATTTAGAAGCAAGAGCAAAGAAGATCAGAATCGGATTGGGAATAGATCAGGGAGAACAGGACGAGAGTATCGACAGTTCAGTGCCACAATGGCAACCGACATCCAGAAAACAGCGTATTGTAATCATTACTTCTACTCTTGTAGTTTTGTTCGGGGTATCCATCGCGTGCAGGTTGGCTAGCAGTCTGGTGCCAGTCTGTAATGTCTTCAGTTGGATGTTCAGCGGGATTGCATTCGTAATCATCGGACGGGCCGGGTTTCCCTTTAATGTCTGGCAGCTTCGTGCCGGAATTTTCGGCATCTGGGTGCTGATAGTATTACTTTTGCCCTCGTTTAGCATCACTGCTGCAAATGGTTGGCGCCAGGTCCAGGCAAAGAATTATCGCGACGCACTTTTCTCTTTTGATATTTTGGTTAAACAACATCCCGATGAACCGAATGTCTGGCTCGGGAGAGCCGCCGCAGAAGCAGGCTTAGGCCAACATGCCAAGACAATTAGTGATTGCAACCAGGCGTTCGCTATGATGACGGCAAACCGGACTGCAGACGCAAACAAAGCAGCGTTACTATTAATTCGAGGATATAGTTACCTGATGCTCGAAAAGTATGAGCGAGCAATTCAGGACATGGATGAATTTATTTACCAAATGCACGACGACCAACGTGAAGGTATCGCACAGTATGTAAAGTACGAAGCATACAGCAAGCTCGGTCAAGAACAAGAGGCTGAAACTGCGAAGAATAGGGCCGAAGCGCTGGGCATTACAAAACGCCCCTGGTGAAGTCGGGAACCATCGGTACGGTTGCGACACGATGGTTTGCTCATTTTCCGAATGGTCAAGTAAGACATTCCACGGAGGGATATTGTTTCGCACATGACGACATCATCCCCGGGATGTGCCAATCGGCCTCGCTTCAGTCATCCATGATTGGTGATCGAATTGGCCCCCTATACCTCCGCAGATCACAGTAAGCACGATGGGGTACCGTCCAAATCGCAGGCGGAATGAATCAACAGTCAGGTTTGGCTCCCGCACAACCACAGGCCGATTCGCGCTTAATCGAGGAGCAAAGCTAGCCAAATCACCACATTAGCGCCGATGCGACCATCCAAGAATCTCGACTTGAAAAGCGAAGATTGATTACGGTCTTGCTGAAAGCACTCGTTTGGCTCTAAGATGGAAGGATGCTGCGGGTGAAACATTCACAAGGCATACAACGGTAGTGATTCAGCGATTCGCAGAAAGGCAACTTCTAGCGCAACCAACAGGGGACAAAATAAGTGAGCCGAGTTAAGAGTATTCTCAAAGCCATCCTAAAGGCCATCATGGATTTCATTCAGAATTGGCTTCTGGGATTAGCGAAACGATGGGCACTTTGGGCTGTAGCTGTGATATTTGTCGTATTTGTCGCTGTCGGCCTCCTGATCTGGTTCCTCGTCGGCAGATAACTTGCGGTAAAGACAAATTGTTATCGCCTGTGCATCGCCCTGTGGAAGAAGCCTTAGTTTGGGACTTATCCACAGTGCAAGGGCCGCAACACTGAACATCCGCCGGGATCCTCCTTTAATAATTCGGGCTGCATCAACCCGGCGACAATGTTGAAGTTGTAACCAGCGCCAGTGCCCGATTCATTGATTCCATAAAGTGCGGCATGTGAGATGAACTGTTCTAACAAAGCGCCGACAGATCAATGCCAGAGTCTTCCCATGGCTTATGAAGTCCGGCACAATCAGAAAATTGCGGGGGTGATTGCCGCGCTCGCAGCTCACCGTAGCCACTTTACCGAAGCGAATTCACCCTCGACCATATTGAAGTGGCATATTTTTGCCGACGAGCGGCAGAGCGCGGCAGTCACCTGCGAAATCTTGTTACCAACAGCAGGCACACATTCGGACTCTTGGCATTCCAGGGCGTAGGATGTACCTCCCTGCCCCACGGCGCACGGGCACAACCGCGCATGCAAACCTAAGCGGGCCGACGGTTTCACACGAATTCCACAGATTAGTCATAGTGTAATCACGCATACTATCAGGGAGTGCACGATTTGCGTGTCCTCCTCTAATTGGGGCACACACACTGAACGGCGTTTTTTCCGCCGTTAGCTCAACTTGCGCTTTCTAGATCACTTCACTGAAGTGATCTATGTTTGACGGGTTTTCGAGCGTAGTTTCTCAGAGGGGATTTTACTAATTATGGGATGCGAAGATACCGTTCGTAACGCGGTTGAACGAGGCGTAGACGCCGCTCCAGTTACCGAAAACAGAGAAGGACTGGTACCCTCTTCTGACAAGCAAGAGGTGAAAACTGCTCTTAAATCGCAGGATTTAACCAGAGACAATGACAGGGCAAACTCTTTTCTAGACTCGTGTCAGCTGGAACTCACTCAAAAGAAAGATGCACAACAACCTCAATCGGAGAAACCGAAGATCGAAGGACTGGTGAGCGAGAAGAAGGAAAGCGATACCGTTAAGACCGCACCGAAACCTTCTGAGGCGAAAGAAGGCACCGCAGGAAAAACAAAGGACAAAGACGGGAACGAAGTTACAACATTTACTGACGACAAAGAGAAGCGTGTGAAGGCAACACGGTTCTATGACGGCAAGCACGGCGAAGCCCTGGGAGAAACTGAATATAAGGGACGAGACGACCAGCTTGCGAAGAAAACAGACTTCCTCAATCGCACAGAAAAGACTTTCGAAAATGGCAGCAAACTAACAGAGTATACCGCTGGCGACCGCCGCAATCCTGATCCCGATCTTGTGAAGGTATTTGAGACCGCCAATGGTAACTACAAACACAGTGAATACTCGGGCCGATTCGACAAGGTAAAAGCGATCTCTGAGTACAAAAACCGCAAGGATGGACTGGAGAGATATATTTCTCGAGAAGACGGTACATCAGAGGGGCAATACAAAGACGGCACAGTCAAGAAATATGATAAGCAAGGCGAAGAAACCGTAATCAAACCCAAGATTGCGCCCAAAGATGAAACGACCAAATCTAAGGACAAAGACGGCAACGAGATAACAACATTCACCAACGACAAAGAAAAACGTGTTAAAGAAACACGATTCTACGATCGGAAGCACGGCGAAGCGCTTGGTGAAACCGAGTACAAAGG
>JAKFUT010000081.1 GCA_021732565.1 Candidatus Obscuribacterales bacterium | reverse complement strand
TTCCTTAGATTCGTAGCGCACATATCGGCTCGCTGCCTAGAATGCAGCGTGTTCACATCAACTTGAAGGTGTCGGAACCTTGGCGGAACTGGTAACCGATCGCCGCGCGAAAAGAGCGGCCTCTTTCGCCGAACTTCCAACTTGCGCAACGGCATACGTAGCGCTGAACCTTCCTTTTGAATAATGATCAGGTCTCCTGGCGAGTCACTACCTTTGTAATTTCACTATTTTTTTTGTTCCGTCAGGGTATTGTTCGACGATGCGGGATTGTCCTTTATTTTCACTCTCTCCAGACTTTCCCTTTGAGTTGTGTTGGGGCTGGAATTTTCTATCCCATCCCAATTCGTCTTCCTGCTCTGCAACCAAACCATCTTTGCGTCCATCAAAGTCTCTTTGTGTGTATGGCGAATTGCCACCAACATGGGTTTCTCGTGTCAAACCGGCATCACCTTGCGGCGTTGAGAATCGGGTCGTCATCAATACGTTGTCTGGACGTCCTGGCGAGTAGATTATTTTATTGCTGTTGCCGTCGTTCACTTCGCAAACTTTGTGGTCAGGACGTCCGTTCATGTAGTGTTTAGTCACGCGGTTCCCATCGCGATGGATCTGATCGATTAGGTCTGGATTTTTGCCGCGATAATAGTACTCTACTGACGAACCGTTACTCTGTTGGTCCCGTCTCTCAAGACCATCGGTACGCGCGTCTTTGTAGTAGGATGATCTGACTGAGCCATCCGTTCCTATAACTTCTGAACGCAGCCCTTCCGCTGCACCTTGTGCATAAGTTTTGACGACTTCACCATTAGCTTCAGTGGACATACGTTCGAGCTTATCGGAACGTCCCGAGAAAGTGGATTCTTTATAGCCTCGGCCGTCTTCAAAAGTTTCGACTAGCCCTTCCTTGTTGCCTGCAGCATAGAACTTCCGAAAACCGCCAGGTTCTCGTACTGTTCTCTCCGGTTGAGGCCGTTCGCCAATCTCCTTCGTTGGCGTTGAGGACTCGCTTTTTTCATTGGGCGCCAGCAAGACAGCCCGCTTGATTCCTTCGGTGAGTTCTTTCTCTATCTGACGCAGAAGCTGTTCCTTTGACGGTGACTGGTCCGGCTTATGGGTCGTCTTACTTTCCTTAGTGGTTGACACGTATTCGTAACCAATATTAGGCTCAGACGTTTCCCGTGGTTCGACTTGCCGTTCTCCAATTGAAACCACTGGTAGTTTGTATGAAGGGAAGTCTGCAGGCGAGGGACCTGATGGACTGGTGCTGGTTGTAGTTCTGTCAGCCCATAGAGCGATAGCATCGAAGTCAACTTTTTCATGTGACATTGCAATTGTACTTTCGGACTGGTCGTTCGTATCATAATCTCGATCATCCATATTCCAGTTCCTCATGTCGATTGAATTCCGTTCAAAGCTCATGAAATTAGGTTATTGCCGAATAGTTTCGCAATGATTGCGCTGCCTGTAATAACTACCTCCCATGAACCGAAGTTGATTTCTTGATTTGTCAGTGCCAAGATCAGGTCAAGTTCTTCCGCTAGACTCTCATCATGAGATCATCATCTTTCGTTAGACGGTACTGTCTCAGGCGCCCGTGCCGCCAGCGACACAGGTGCTCATGTTCGTCCATTAAAAGGCACTGATAAATTGCCGACGCAAGCGGGTTGAATTACAGATTGGGCTGATTATCCGCCAAGGTTCACATCGAATAATCTGGAGACTCGCATAATGAACATCAACAATGAGGTTAGTTCCCAATGGATTAACAGCATTCTCACAGCCCGAATCTCCCAGTTGAAACGTGGAGCGATTAGTAACCATCACACCTGTGTTAGCCGCCAGTTCCCCGATGGGAGCAGAACAATCAAATATCTCACAGGCGACGAAGGACGGGTTCCAATACAATACATTTTCTTCAATAACTCCACTGAAAAAATCTGGCACTATGATGCAGAAACTCGTTCGTGGTACGAGCAGTTGGATCGGGCTCGAGAGGCTCCCTGGCGGGGGACGTTCGGTTTCGACTCCAACGGATGGTTCTTCATGCGTGACCAACAGACCCTCTGGGTGATAGATCCTCATGGAATGGAATTCCGAAGCCGCGTTGACGTTAAGGGGAGAGAAGCAGCAGTAAGGGTAAACTGCCAGGGAGACTGCATCTATGCAAAGAACGGGTCGCTAGAGTGGGTACCCGCAAGCCAAGACGGAGAACTATGGGAGGCTCGACGCAGTGGTAAGTTAACTGCTGTACAGAGCATGAGATTCAGCTTGAGCATCAACGGCGATTTTGTAAGTGAAAGCCCGAATGGACGAATTGAAACTCACCATGCCGACGGATCAATCACTGTACTCACGCCTCAGTCAGGCGAGTTTATAGAAAAGGAAGGTTTCATTGAGCTACTGAACTCGGGCAGTCAGCAAGCCGCAGTGTTCGTCGATGCCAGTCGTGTTGACAAATTACCTGACACCGCCCGTGTTTTGAGGGGAAGAGTGACCAATGACTCTGATCGAGCAGTGCTGGTCGGTGCACGGGACGGTGATGGACTAGTTAAAATATTTGTCGTACCAGCGAGATCGAGTACTGGCTTCCTGAAGAATCCAACATTTGTTGTAGATGATCCGCGCTATCAAGTACGAATTCTTGACGGGCGAGCCCTCGCTCCCGCCATTATTCCACCCCATGCAACGATCTTTAAATTCGGCCACCAGAGACTAACAATTACAAACGAAAGCTGGGGCATGGTGCTACTGGGCTGGCCTATTGCCGGTCCCGATACTATAGGTGGAATTGCCGACGGACCTGTTCCAATTGCGTTACCACCTTCTCCACAACTTTAGACTCAGCAAAGTATCATTATCGCGTTCGCACGCTGTTTCAAACATAAGCGGATCCGTACAAGTAAGCCCTATAGGAGTCGCGCCATCCTGAAAATTGGCATTGTGGATCGAGACAGATTTCGGTAACTATAGAGATCTCTAGTTCCTGAAGCGGTTCGATGTCGTGGTTGAGCTCAATTGAACGTCCTTTTCTTCAGACGGTTCGCCGAACTCAAACAATCCGTTTGGCTCAACGTAACGCACTATTATTTTGCGACAGTTTGAAGTTACCCTTAAACCAAGAGACAGCTTCTTACCAGAAGTACTCACATAGCAGTCAGGACTCTTTTGGTATCCAGAAGGGAAGGCAGCGATAAAACCAAAATGGCTGTTCCGCCTTTCTCGCTTGAGAAAGGGGCGGGCAACAAGTAGCTAACGCAACAACTAATTACCTTCGCCATCTAAGCTCACCCTGCTGAGACTTCTAGCGTCGGAACTGGAATCACCTTAGGAAGAGGAATTTTAATATGGGAAACGGCCGCAACCCGTTTGAAACGGAAAACCACGCCAACAGAACGCCTGGAAGGGACGAAACTCCCGCCTCACTGAACTCAGTTGATATTCTGCGAGCAGGGCCCGCCGCAGGAAAACCAGCCAAGATTGAACGGGAAAATAGCACCAACAATGCAGCGGAAAAAGGCACCGGACCCGCCGCAGTTGATCCCATACGTGCGGTCCTCACCACTTCGCGTAAACCAGCAGAACTTTCACCAACCGACCTACCGATTGGTGGTGCCGTAAGTTTCGGAGATCGAAATGCTACGGAAGAACATCGTCTTGCGATCGAATTTCTCACGCAAGCCAAAGGGCAACCCGTCGATCAGCCTGTGCCCGTTGAACAAAGCGCATTAAGAGAATATGGCAGCGACGCTGCGGCGATTGGCGCAGGCTTCCTTAGCAAATACGGAATTCAGAGATTGCTCACCAAAGCTCCCGGCTGGGGGAAAGTAGCGGGAATCGGGCTCGGTCTTGCCACAGCTGGATTCACAAAAGACTTAGTCAAGAATGGAGAGATCGGATCAGGCTCTGACTGGTTGCGGGGGAGTGCCATGTTCGGAGGCAGCATGCTGCTGGCTCGTGGGCTATCGATGGCCCGGTCAAAGCACGCGTTAGGAGAAGCCACTACTACTGGTATCGAAGCCCGGTCAGGAACAATGAGCGAAAAAGAGTGGGATCGCCTAATTGCAATTAGCAATGAAACCAAACAAAGGCTTACGGGAACTGGAGGGATGACGCCCAATGAGATTATGTATCATCTCTTCAAGCCATAGAATTGGTGCAAGGCGCCTCAATTTTGCAGTTGACCGCCTTTGGTTTTCCGATTGCGCTTCGTTGAATCGGCCTTGACGGTGTCGTTTCTTAGGCGTGAGTGCTTCGCTGCAATCGCGGAAAACGCTATAATTAATTAGGTGAGCCCTCACACGTTGCGAAGCTGACAACAAAGCGTAGAATTCATGTCTGATTATACGAGTGATAAATCAACTGAACGCAGTAAGCTGCGCGACTTGGGCGTGGCGGCATTAGAGCAGGGCAAACTAATGCAAGCAGAGGAACTTCTTCGTCAAGCACTGCAACAGCTAGAGGATGAAGGAGAAGCCGACGACTGCCTCACACGCAATCTGATGAAATTAGCCGATGAATACGCGGATCAATCGCTCTTTGCAGAAGCTGAAGGTCTCGGTCTAATAGCACTGAAGCAGGCACAGGCTAATTCGGCGATCGACTCTGATTTACACAATTCGCTAACTTGCTACTACGACGGTCTCGCTGACACGTTTCTCCGGCAGAGAAGATATGGCGAAGCAGAAAAAATGTTCGAGCAATCATTTGCAATTGATAAGGCGTTGTCCACACACGAAGATCCTTGCGAAGCCCATCTTGGCTGGGTCAATATGGCCTCGGACCTTCACAATATCGCTCGGATTGTCGGTTTACAGGGCGATTATGTAAGAGCGGAAGGATTGATACGCGAAGCAATGGAAATCGACTTACAACATATGGAGGCATTTTTGAGCAGCCATGATGAAAGTTATTTGGGTCCGGCTAGTTTTGTAATTGCGACAAAGGATATCTACCCGCTTGCACAGCTCTGCGCTTTACAGAAGAAGTATTCGGAATCAGAACGGCTATATTTGGACGCTTTGGCGATTTGTCGAGAACATAGCAGACACGACGACTTGGACGTAGCTGATCTGTTGGACAGTTACGGGCTGCTGCTTCGAGAAATGGGACGTGAGGAAGAAGCTGCGAAAACCGAAGAGGAGGCAAACACCATTCGACGGAAATGAAACAGCCAGTCCCGCCGAAATCACGCGGATCCCTGTCGATCGGCTGAATCACCATTTGGCAGATCACCCTTGTTCCGTGAATCGGTCACAGTGATTCCATTTTGATTTGGTCCACTCTCTCCGTTTTTTGTTCACTTCACCATGCAAAACTAAGCAATCATGATTTGGGCAACGACGTCTTGCATCGAGGTTTCTTGGACCAGGTTGTCAGCGACTATTGAACCGCTTCGCAGGGCTATAATGCGATCGCTTACCGCAAATACATCGTTGAGGCGATGGCTGATCAAGATCACGATCAATCCACGCTCCTTCAGTTTCTTGATCAGATCAAGTATATGCTCGATCTCGCGTGCGGCCAGGGCAGCCGTGGGCTCGTCCATGATTAACACTGTCGGAGAGAATAGTAAAGCACGTGCAATTGCAACGGCCTGTTGTTGCCCACCGGAGAGCAAACCAATCGGCGTCCTCAGACTAGGCAGTTTGATACCCATTTGCTCAAGGACAACCCGGCTCTGCGCCGACATCGTCTTGCGATCAAGCCAGCCCGGCCAACGAGTTTTTTCTCGACCAAAGTACAAATTGCTCACTACATCGTGCTGCTTTGCCAATGCCAGGTCTTGATAGATCATTTCAATTCCGGCTTCCCTGGTCTCATGTGGACTCAGGTGGGTAAGACTCAGGTCATCCAGACTGATTTTGCCACTGTCTGGATGATAGACACCGGCAATTGTTTTGCACAGAGTAGATTTACCCGCGCCATTGTCCCCAACAATTGCCGTTACGGTGCCGGAAGAAAAGCTTGTGGTAACGCCCTGAAGCACGGTCGTGACGCCGAAACTCTTTTTCACAGATTGAAGTTTCAGTTCGCTCATTGATGAGGACCCAGGCGACGCAGAAATGACGCTAACACCAGCACCAGTCCCACAAACAAAGTTTGATAAAACGTGCTGATAGCCATCAGATTGAGTCCGTTCTGTAAAACTCCAAGGCAAAGTACTCCTGCTAGAGTTCCCGGGATTGTCGCACGACCGCCAAATAAATTGGCACCACCCAGCACCACCGCTGTAATTGCTACCAGTTCATAGTTCATGCCAGCCGATGGATCGCCAGAATTGGTGCGAGCCATAAAAATAAAGCCAGCCAAACCTGAGAAACAGCCTGCAAGTGAGAAGATACCAAGACGCAACCGAGCCACCCTCAGCCCCATTGCTTCAGATGCCCCGGGATTGTCGCCGAGAAGCAGTGTATGCGCACCAAATTTAGTGCGGCTCAATAACAGGTAACCAACCAACATCCCTGCCAACATGACCGCGGCCGGAAACGAAAGCCCACACAACGTAGCATCAGCGATGGACGTAATGCGCTCTTCAAGCCCATAGATAGGAATGCCACCAGTTAAGATGAACGCCAGAGCCCTGTTTATACTGAGCATTCCCAGGGTGATGATAAAACTTGGTGCTCTTGTGAGATTAATCAACAGCCCCGTCACCAACCCACACAGTCCTCCCGCTACGGTTGCTATACAAATCGGTGCTAGCCCGCTCAAGTGAAGATTTTGTGCAGTCCAAGCGCAGACCACACTCGACAAAGCCATGGTTGCTGCAGTGGAGAGATCGATCGAACCGCACGCAATGACGAAGGTGGCACCCACGCCCATAAGACCGATAACCGCACTGGCCGTAAGAATATTCACAATATTAACTTGAGTAATGAAAACAGGCGAGTTGAACGTGAAGAAGATGCTCATCACAGTCAGAAAAACGATGCATTGCAGCAGAGAAGCCTGGCTAATATCTGATAGGAATTTCCTAGCGAACATATTTCAGCAAGGGATCAGAATTTGATTCAAGAACGCTCTTGGTCAGGGTCAGAAGAGGTGTATTTTCATTTTTTCCGGAGCATCGCCCGAGCACGCTTTGTTTGGCCAGTTCTACCGATCGTTTTCCAATCAAGTAGGGCAATTGCGCCACAGAAGCGGTCATTCGCCCCGCTAAGATTGCCTTTCGCGCGTCAGGAACGCCATCGACGCCTACAACCAGAATTTGGTTCGTTTTTCCTGCTGCGCGGATAGCTTCTACCGCGCCCAATGCCATCATGTCGTTGGCGGCAAAGACAACATTCAAGTCTGGAGTTCTAGTAAGAGTATCCGCTGTAATATTCAGTGCTCGCAGTCTGTCCCATTCTGCCGATACGGAGTTGACTATATTTGCCTTTGGCAATTCCTTTGCCAACTCTTGTCTGAATCCAGACACACGACTGGTGCTGTTTATGTTTCCGACCATGCCTTCCAGAATGAGTATTTTCGGCGCTACCAGGCTGCTGCGATCCGCAACAAACTGCGCCGCCTTTTCTCCAACTAATACATTATTGGTACCAACGGAAAATTCCAGATTTATGCCTGATTTTCGGGCTTCTTCCACCGAAATAATCGCATCAAGCACCGCAACTTTTATGTTTTGCTTTTGAGCTTCGCGAAGGCACTGCAGTGCGACGGCAGTGGTGGTGGTGCAGAGAACTATGATTGAGGGACTTTGCGATATCGCAGACTGACAAAGATTTAGATGCTCCTCTTTCGCCTGATCGCTATTAGCAGACAGTACCGTCAGCTTGATACCGAACTCTTTGCCTCCATCTTCAATGCCCTGCTTTACCGTTTGCCAGTAGGGATTACCCAGCGACGGTAATATGAAGATGTATTTTTCTGCGGCGTCCGAGCTCGTGCATATTCCAAACAGTGCCACCAATGCTACAAAAAGCACCAACGACAGCAAGCTAAGCTTTGGCATTCTTTTCAACACACACAGTTCATTTTGTTTAGGGTTAAAATCAGCGTACATATTTCAACAAAGGTTCTTTCCCGGCCGCCAATACAGTCTTCGTTAACACAAGCAACGGCGCTCGCTCTGTCTTACCGACGCACTGTCCGTGCACACTTTGGATAGCCATCTCCACTGAGCGCTTACCAATTAAGTAAGGCAACTGTGTAATTGAGGCCGTCATGCGGCCGTTCATAATTGCCTTGCGGGCGTCCGGCACCCCGTCCACGCCTACCACTATTACTTGATTAGTTTTTCCTGCCGACCTAATCGCTTCGATGGCCCCCAGTGCCATAACGTCATTGGCAGCAAAAACCGCGTTCAAATCAGGAGTTTTGGTGAGAGTATCTGCAGTGATATTCAGCGCCCTCAATCGATCCCATTCTGCTGAGATGGAACTGACTATCTTCGCTTGCGGTAGCACCTTTGATATTTCCTGCTTGAACCCGGCGACGCGGTCAGTACTAGGCGGACTTCCCACGACACCTTCCAAGACGAGGATCTTTGGCGACCGACTTGCACTGATGCTCGAAATGAACTGCGCAGCGTTCCTTCCAATCATGGTATTGTCGGCACCTATAGTGAAACACAAGTTCACTCCTGATTTTTTTGCTTCTTCAACGGAAACGGTGGCATCGATATCTGCCACCTTAATGCCTTGCTTTTGCGATTCGCGAAAACACTGCAGTCCTATGGCTGTTGTAGCCGCACCGAGAACGATGATCGCGGGCTTCTGCGAAATGGCAGCCTCACAAAGATTCAGATGCTCTTCTTTCGCTTGATCATTGTTAGGCGACAACACTGTCAACGATATGCCGGCTTCTTTGCCGCCGTCTTCGATCCCTTGCTTTATCGCTTGCCAGTATGGATTTCCAATCCACTTGAGAATGAATATATACTTGTCAGCAGCGTACGCGCTCGGACCGTGTGCAAAGAACACGAACGAGAAAGCCAGCAAACACACAAATAACTTACGACGCATCGTAATACCCGGGAAAAAAAATACGCAACATAGTTTAGCTCAACGCCCAACTTGACAAGGCGATACAGAGATGAGGGACATGCTGGCAAATCAATTGCTCAAACGAGAACAGTGGAGAGGCAGAGGGACCTTGTCTGAGTCGCCATCTTTTTGGATTGCGTCAATGCTGGCACTGTCTTACACCTTTCCCTTGCACTCATTCATTGGCCCCCGTAATTACAAACTCGCGAAAATTGTCCATAAGACAATCTTCCATGCTGGTTGGATTCACGGGCGGTACTGCACAAAGTTCGAACAAGTAAACGATTCGTTCAAGCAGACCGGCAAATGAGTCGGCAACGACATGTCTGCAACCACTGTCCATGCTGCCGTGAATTATCTGTCCTTTTGATCCCCCGGGCGCAGGGTCCATATCCAGAAACAAGAACTCCTGATCACAATTGCCGACTGGCCACCAGGCATTGCTAAAAAACAAGGGCTTGACTGGTCCCTCTGCCTCACCTCTGTTATCGTCCGGGCAAATTTCTTTGAGCAGTTCATATTCGCTACTGCTCGCGGTCAGTCCTATGTCCCAAAAGGCTACTGAGAAGCTACCAAATTGCTTCATGAAGGACTTATAGTCATAAGGAAACTGTTGCCCGAACTGAAGTTCATCATCCTCGATGGCTCTCTCCATTTTCGGCGTCGGATGAAACTGCTGTATCAATTCAAGGTTGTCGTCAAAGACATAGTGATTCAGTTTCGAGATGATTAAGCCAATTCTCTCCTCATCCGTGTTCGAGCTGCGTTCTCTCATAGCACCGTCCAATCGTACGTGTGATCATAAATCGAGAATACATGATATCTCTTGCAATTCACCGATTCACTTCGCACCAAATCCAATTCAGGATTAAAATGTCCGGGCTGTCAATTCCTTGTTCAAGAAAAGGAATCGCAGCACTTCAGGATCATGCCGGGCCCCTGGTACCACAGACGGAATATCCATCAAGGACAACAGCGCCCCGGCGGGTGATTGGCTCCATTACTCAGCAACGGCAATATATCGTGACGACTCATCATCATCATCGCATGTCTCACGCTCAGTCACATTTACCTCAATCGGCAACGCCATGAACTGGCTAACCATTTCTATCGACAAGTAATGATGATGAAGATCGAGGTTTTTGAGACGTTCGATCGCGGGATTGTCCAATAGCGCTTGACCGCCTTCATCACTGAGCGACCCCATGGACAAATCCAGCGTTTCTATGAGATTCATAACAGGCGCACCATTCAACGCACCCGCAATTGCGTCTGACAATTCGCTGTTGCGCAACCCCAGGTATTTTAGCTTCGGAAAGAGATTCTCGTGAAGCAGCGGTTTAAGATCATCGATCGCCACATCGCCACCGTAATTGTCCGATCCAAGCCATAGTTCCAGGTGCTCAAGATTCGGTAAGTGGCTCTTGATCAATTCCTGTATTACATTACGAGGTAATCCGCCGCTCTCAATTACAAGCTTCTCTAATTTGGAATGATTTATTGTGCCTATGCTCAGCCCCGTGCCACCGCGAACAGCCAAGTGCGTCAGATTTGGGAACGCATTGAACAGCGGAGAAATGTCGGTCTGATTGATCCACGAAATTTCGCACTCGTCGCCCGTCACATCGCCGAAAAAGAGTGCCGTAAGATTGGGCAGCCTGCTGCTGGCATTTACCAGAGTCTCCACCACGGGGTCGGAGCTATCGCCTTCGCACATGTTGTCCCATGCTCCGACCACCAGCCCGACCGTCTTCTCTACTCCCGGTTGCTTCAGGTAGGCATTGAATTTATTTAGCCAGGCCTCGCCATTGGACTCGTCGTAATCCACTGTTATGCGATACACGGTCTTAGTCGGATCAAAGTCGGAATCGCCACCGGCAATTTCTTCGTAGCCTTTGCCAGTTTTCTCTTTGAGGAGTTTATCGTATTCTTTTTGAGCCTTCTCTTCGGTAGGAAAGTCCTTGGTCTGTGTTTGTCCGCTCGTGCCAATCTTTCCATATCGCACAGTGAATGAACTGCTGTTCAGTTTAATTTCCCAGAATTTACTGGATTTTTCATCCTCATATTCAAAGTAACGAAACCCGGGTGTCCCAGCGGAGGCAGATCCCTCTTCGTCATCTTCACTTTCATCTTCATCGTCGTCGTCATCACCATCGATTTCCACGGTAAAGTCGGCCACTGGCAAATCGGCAAAAAAATCCAAGTGATCACAGATTGTCATAAGACGCAAATCCTATCGGGAGTTGCCAATTTATATCCTACTGGCATCAATTTCGGGCATAATGGCAACGTGAACAAGATCGCAATCGTTCAGTCTGCTAGTTTCTTTGCAGATGTTTCACCTTAAACCCTGAATATAAAGAACCGACCACGATTATCTGAGTGCTATAGAGGAGTACCCGGCAAATGTCGTTAGAACAAAAGATTCTTACTGGGCAGCCCATCAAGTCTGGCAGAGCCAGAGAGCTAAGTTTTAAGGGACTCTCGCAAGCGATAGACCTGCCGGAGGGCTTGAGCGGCTCCATTCTGGAAGTCGACGAATGCAGCGGTTTAAGCAGGCTTCCTGCGAATCTGCAGTATCGCCGAATAGAGATCGAGGACTGTCCCAACCTAAAGGAAATTGGACCTGGTTTGCATTGTGATTTTCTAAGTATTTCTAGCAAGGGTTTAGAACGTATTTCACACGATCTGTCGGTGAGCGAAAGACTTGATCTTCGCGATTGCGAAAACTTGCGATCATTACCTGAAAATTTGAGGACCGGCACGCTTAACTTAAGTGGCTGTACTTCACTGGAAACTTTGCCCGAAGGCATTGAATGCCATTTCCTCTCTCTCGACAATTGTGCTTCGTTTAGAAGCTGGCCTAGACGCGGCTCCATTCGGTTTGGGCATGTTTCACTACGCAATTGCACGGAATTGACATACTTGCCCTCATGGCTTGGACCAATAGCGCGACTTGATGTGCGAGATTGCAGCCAGCTACGAGAGTTGCCGCAGGGGCTACAGGCGACGTCCTGGATTGATACCGCCAATAGTGGCATTGAAAAATTGCCAGACTCGTTATCCAACTGTTTAGTTCGCTGGCAGGGTGTTCTGGTTCATCCCCGCATCGTTTTCCAGCCTGAAACCATAACGATCGATGAGATATTGAACGAAGTAAACGTGGAAGTTCGCAGGGTCATGATTCAACGCATGGGCTACAGCCGTTTCATTGAAGATGCCAGCGCTGAGACACTCGATTGTGATAAAGACGCAGGCGGCGAGCGCCGGTTGTTGCGCGTACCCATCAAGAATGACGAGGCGCTGGTTTGCGTTTCTGTCATTTGTCCGTCCACAGGGCATCAGTATATGTTGCGTGTGCCACCACACATTACAAGTTGCCGAAAAGCGGTCGCCTGGATCGCGGGCTTCGAGAATCCGAACGACTACCAGCTTATTCGGGAAACCTAGTACGGAACAAGCTCGTTGTCCTTTGTCCGTGAAAACTCATCAAGAGAGTCTGCTAATGTTTGCAAATAAGGCTGCTAAAGTTCTGCCTAATCGAACAATTGCGAATATCTAATCCTTGTTGCAAGCACTGGCTGGACAACTTGGTTGCTCTGTGCCAGGATGATTTTCTTGGCTCTCTCACCAAGGACAAGACGCAGACAATTGAAGAGGAACGATTGTTCTTATAGCCTGTGGCTTGCTGAATTTGAGAGGTTTCTGCAGGTGAACCGGCAGCCATTTGTTGAAAATTGGGAATAATACCTTAGAACCGCTAGTAGCGTGCTGAGAGACGCCGTCGAGATCGCGGTTGTTTCGGTTCTCAATCAATCCATGAATCAAATTGAAATCGAGTCGTTCGATAAGCTACTGTCAAAAGGAATCAAAGTGCGCAAGGCGCACCAGAATTCTCACGCCGCGTTTTTGATACTTGAGAAGGCTGTCGCCCTTGCGGAGCAGGCTGAAGACCAGGTTCGGGTCATCATCGCCTTAGGCGAAATGTGCGCATGCATCGAAAACACGGCCGAGAGACCAGAATTGTTCCACCGATATTATCGCTTGTCCGAATCCCATAGGGAGCAAGAGCCACTCCTATTTTGCAACGCCGCCTATCAGCTTTCACGATTGAGGCGTGCCCAGGGGCTTTCGTCTCAGGCATCCCAATTGCTCGACATGGTTCTGCCCGACTTAGATAACGTCAACACCGAGAGTGTCAACCACCTGCAGGTTCTTCTTCATTGTCTTAGCAGTCGAAGGGAACTTGCCTTGCAGGAAGGCAATGCAGAAGTCAGTAAGGCATGTACCATGCGGAGCATAAAAGTTGGCTATCAGATCAGTTGCATCCAAGGTCAGGCGAAGAGTGATGCTGAGGAATCCTGTGAGATAATCATCGCCGCCGACATGATTACCAGAGAGAATGTGGTAAGAATATCCAAAGAAACTCGACAATGGGATGGAAACCTGCTCGATGAAATTGTGGCATTGGGTTTGATCGATCGAGTTGTAATTGACGCTGCCCGCAGCTTGACCCAGCAGATGAAAGCCGGATTGAGAGATCGTGCGCGTGCGATTACCTTGCTAAACTATGTGGACGGCAAACGCTGTTCGCTAGAAAAAGCCATGACTGATTTAGATATGCCGCTCCGCCCTCCGAAAACTTAGGTTATCTACAAATTTCGACTCTTTAATACGAATATCTCGGGAGATTCCCATGATCACGCACCATTTATTAATCATTGCTTGCGTCGCAACAATAACGTGTTGTGCATCCGCAACTGATGCTCAGGAAAACAAAGATGGTACCGGTAAAATTGTCCCGTCGTCTCGACCACAGAGCGGCACTGGTAACTATAACAATACGAACGCACCAATGCTCCAGGGAGCAACCAACGGTACTCTTTTTCCAGACGATAGGATACTTGCAAATCAAAAGATGATCTTGGCCAACCAAAGGAAGATTCTCGCCAATCAAAAATCAATCATGGACAATCAAAGGAAGTTAGATGTGATTTTGGCTAATCAGAAAAAACTTGATCAGATTCTAGCCAATCAACAGACAATCATGTCAAACCAATCAAAAGGCGACTCAAAGTAAAGTTCATCAAAATTGACGTGCAGACTTTGCGTTTGAGGGTCTTATGGTCGATTGTCTTCGCAAGGCCTCTCGAAAGTGCTCGAAGGCTTCATCGGACTTCCCTTTATCGAGCAATCTCCAACCCAAATTGGCATGGTGCACCGTTTGATGAAAGATCTTCGCAAGAGATGATCTTCATTGTGCGTGCTGCACAGTAATTGTAATTGGATCGGCAACTTTGATCAGCTTCGCTCCCACTGAGCCCGCTGGTAAGTTATCGAAAAGCAGGTCGCGGCCCCCCAGAGATACAAGGTTGACGCCTCTCTGCTAGTGGGTAAGTATTTCCGGGAAGGTGATATTGGAACTAATTTCTCAACGGTCAAGGAGCTTTATTCAGAGGTTTCATGAGAGCAGCTTCCCAGGCTCCCCGAGGCTTGCTCGGATCATCCTTTTCTTCTTTCCAAAGCCCGGACAAATGTATGAAGTAAGGCCCCTTGGGATTAGTGCCGTCAATCACTGCAATGATCGAAACCGGGCTTCCCTTCAGCTCCTTCTTGGGACCTAGACACTGTTTCTCTATCTGAATCTGAATGTGGCCTTCCATAGTCCGAACCACTTCTCCGGATAGTCGGTATTCAGAATTAGGATCACTACCAGCCCCTTCCAGAACAGTGCCACTCTGAGTAATCTTCATGACTCCGTTCACCTGTGATTGGTCTGGATTCCGTTGGGCAGTCTGCCAGTCACCACTCAAACTGATGCTTGGTGCGGAATTGCAATAAATCAAAATTGTTAAAAGAACGCCCCCACATAGGAGCACTCCCACGGACCAAAACACAACCTTCTTCACCATTGGATTGGGCTGCTTGCTGGTCTGCGGATCAGTCATTTGTGCACCACCGTTTTCCCCAAAAGTGTTGGTCTTATCTTATTCTCTCAATCGAGCGCGACAGAGGTAAAAGGATAACACAGAGACACCTGGCGATGAGATTGCACCCCCCCGCATGGAACAGCCTATGCTTAACTGGACTACAATTTGAATATCTTCCGCTCAAATTCACATTTTCACTTGTTAATCTGATTGGCGCAACAATTGTGAACTCAACGTATTTGCAGTCTGATCCTGGAAACTGAAATTAGGATTGCCAAGTTCTGTAGCGAACTAGCCGACGCCACCACCATCAAAAGAGGAACCCGCCGATGGATGGCTCCACCAAGGAAATCCAGGAAATCGAAATCCAACTTCGCGACGTGTTGGAGGACCATTGAAGCTAGACAAAACTGGCGGAGTTTGATTCTTGGGAATTGAAGTGTCATTTCGCGAACAGCTGGCTCACATCTTCAAACGCTTTGAATTCCAGAGCATTGCCGGAAGGATCAAGAAGAAACATCGTAGCTTGCTCGCCGACTTGACCTTTGAAACGGATATGCGGTTCAACAACGAACTGAATACCAGCAACAACCAGCTTGTCAGCCAATACTTGCCACTCATTCATCCCGAGAACGACTCCAAAGTGCGGCACTGGTACAGGGTCGCCATCGACATGATTGTACTTGGCGCAGACCGACGAACTTTCCACCAGATGCGTGACGAGCTGGTGTCCGAAGAAGTTGAAATCTATCCACTGCGGCGCACTACGCCCCTCGCTGCAGCCTAGCAATTGCCCGTAAAAGGCACGCGACTCGGATAGATTACGAACCGGTATGGCAAGATGAAATGGAGGGCATGTAGTAGTAGTCATGATAACAATTGTTCGTGAGAGTCTTATCTATTCTCCCTGTAACTAACCTGATATGCAATGCGCTGTGAAACTTGATGATCCAGCCGTTCTATCATTGTCTTATCTGGTGCCCGGTCAGCCACCTTAGCACAGCGACCAAAACTATGCCGAATCCCATATTGTAGCAATGAAAAATGGCCGGGGCGAGGCAAAACTGAAGCAGTATAGGCGATTTCGAATGCAGGGGGATCTGTATAAGTTTTGCACTCTTGTTGTGAATGACCATCTCAATTCGATCGGGTTTGCCGAACGCTTAGAGGCCCCTCGTACTCGATGCTTCCGGACTGTCGGTTTATAGCCAGCATTCCTGAGGGTGAATTTTTACCCATTACGTCCGGCATCAAAAACGGTGGCTGAAAAACGACCAACCAACCTCCTTTGCACACAAACTTGCACAGAGTGAGGTCCGGCAATGAAACCGGGTGAGACAGCTCGAGCGCACCAATTACGGTGGCATCTTTCGGAGACAACTTTAGCAGTTTGGAAGACGGAACTCCCAAGGTTTGTTGTGGAAATACGTAGATACAATCGTCTGCTGCGGAATAAGAGAGCAGTCCGTAATTCGCTTCCGCTGGTAACTCGCCTAGCACCGCCCAGGTACCATTCTTCACATCATAGTAAAATACCGCCTCACCTGTTGCCAGGAGTAAACGATTTCTACGAGAGTCGAATGAAATCGACTCGGTCTTATCTGCATTCGGGAAATCATCGGGAATCTCAACTGTTGTGAGTGGTAATGTTTGCGGATTAACACGAACATGAGCCTTTGTGTCCGTTCCACTGTCGGCACTGTTGCCTCTGCCAGCGGGCTTTTGAATTATTACAAGTTTGCCCTGCCATATGAGATAAGAGGTGCCAGTTTTCTCATCGACAGCGACTGCCTGCGGTGGCAACAACTCTTGCAGCTCTTGCGGTTGAACTTCAAAACCCTTTATCTTGCACCAGCCCATGGATTGTCTATCCTCGCGTTGCAAAACGGCGTCTAATTGCAGTTGCGACAGGTTGCTGTCACCGCGAACTTCGTTCATCGATTTCCTGTAAAAAGCCTCCATCAAGTTCAGTACATATGACGCCTTCCATTCCGGATCTCCGCTGCCCACTACAAATGGGTTGCCGCCATAATTGTATCGAGCCTGAAGGGTGTCGACCGAAAGCCCGAGCTTGGCTAATACGTTTCGTCGAAAGTCCTCCCAGTCACGTCCACTCAGCTGCAGAGGCATACTATAGTTTCGGCCCACGAGCGCATCGGTGGGCTGGTGCGTTATAGGAATATTACCGGGCAGTCCCTCCACCGACTGATACTCTCCAACCAGGATCACCCGTTTAAGATTGACACCCGGCACACACTTGATGCGCCAACAAACTGACGCTCCCGATGAACCACCGCCACCAAGTACCAGCACCATTGGAGACTTTGTCCACTGCAGTAATACATCAGCCTTTCCAGATGGCTGACTGAAGCCCACGAACGGAGGTTCAGTGAAGCTCACGGCAGATACACACGGTGTTTTTGTTGCCTCCGGCTGCCCTGCGTACATAGCCTCATATTTACCAAGTTCCTTTTCAACCACATCTGCCACCTGGTTTTTCTTCGCTCTACGGAGTATCGAGATGGCACTCTTCAACTCTCGGAATTCTTGATTCAAATGTGCCACGGAAGTCCAGATCCGAGGTTCCGCAGGTTGATCACTAGCAACCGGAAGTCTAAACATACATATTGCGCAGATGAGAAATAGAAGAATCGTGAGGGAGACGCTTCCTCCAATCGCGAATGTACGCCTTCGTCGAGCTGGCTTAAAGTCTGACTGGCGAATCTTTCCCAGATCAACAATTAACTCGTTATAGCTCTGATAGCGTAATGCCGGATCTTTGTCGAGACATTTCATGACCACCGATTCAAGAGCCGGTGGTACAAATTGCATTTCAGGGATTTCCTGAAATAAGCGCGGTTTCTCACTGATATGTTTGTGACAAGTCTGGAGAGAATTTTCTGATGGAAAGACCTTGCTTCCGGTGAGCATTTCGTAGAGAACACATCCCAGCGAATAGATGTCTGACCTGACGTCAGACCTCATTCCCGCACAGCGTTCAGGACTCATATAGTCCGCGGTTCCTAAGGCTTGCGATGTTAGAGTTGCATCGGTTCTTTCAGCTTCATTTTCCTCAATCACCTTGGCAATACCAAAATCCAACAACTTAGCTGTTTCTGATTCGGCTTCAAATACTATGTTCGAGGGTTTCACATCGCGATGAAGAAGACCTTGGTTCTGCGCGTATTCCAAAGCCGACGCAATCTGTATTGCCGCGGCGACTGCTCCAAACTCGAACCGCCGTGCTTTTATAACTGCATCCAGAGACTGCCCCCTGGCCAGTTCCATCACTATATATGGTGCGCCATCTTCAAGCATTCCATAGTCGAGGATGGGAACTATGTGAGGATGATTCAGTGCAGAGGCCACCTCAAACTCCTTTTGAAATCTCTTTGACTTGGTTTGATTTTCTGTGAAGTGTCTGTGCAGAACTTTTATAGCCACGTCTCGATTGAGAGCTTCTTGCCTTGCTCTGTAAACCTTTCCCCATCCGCCTGTCCCTATACACTGCTCCATCACATAGCGCCCGGCAACAACGGTTTCGAGCCGCCGATCTTCAGAAATCGGCGCAAGCAGGCTGCCATCTTCAGGACACTTCTTCAACAAGTCCGTTGCGGCATACATCGTTCCACAAACATGACAAATTTTGCTGACAACAAGCTCTACGCTTGCCTCCTTCACCGACGATTCTTCGCGCATCATCGCTTGCTACCTTTGGGATCATTAGTTGAACCAGCGGTGGACAGAGATTCAATTCGCGCATAATGCGGACTAAGTACACAGAGGGTGCTTCGAGCATCTAGCGTATTAATTACACAAACAGTGGTAGGCCTGATCCAGAGAAGTAGTCGATTTCCCGCGGATAGCAGAAGTGGTGGCGAGTCTTCAGGTCCATCCACAAAGGTCCTACGGGACAACTTCTTTTGCTTAACGTCATGCCCATCTGAGGATACCTCCAGCAACTGGCTGAGCGTGCTGCTGATTGACCCTCTAACCCAATCTTTCTCTGCGTCTTTGGTGCCAATTAGGATGAAGATCTTATCTTTCTCGGCTGAGTAGCAGATCGGCGCAGGAGCGTCGTAAGGTGATCCATCTGCCAATTCCCACAGCAAATCTAATTCTCCGGTCAGCGGATCCAGGGAACAGAGTTTACCGAGCGCCGTCTCATATACAATAATGCGGTGGCGCCGAGAGTCGAAAGCAAAAGATAACTCTAACCCCGATACGCTGCGTGGCAAATTGACTTCGCGAATACGAATTCCCTTGGCGAAGGTAACCAGTCGATTATCGCAAATTTGGTATTGGTTGCCGGTAGAAGGATCATTCAGCAGGTAGTCAACATTTTCCTTCAGGGGTTTTGGTGCATCACTAGTTATCGAAAACGGAGACACATTAAAGTGTACCGAACAATTTTTGACCAGAACATCCGCGCCGGCTGAAAGACTAGCCAGAGAATGTCTATGGGCCTTGGCGAGCAATTCATCAACTTCACGATGAGTCTTCTCCATGGCATTGACAGCAAAACTGCTTTTCCAATCAATCCATTCGGGCCCGACTGTGATCGTCGATTCATGGGATTCTCCCTCGAAAATATCAAAAGGGATCTTTTCCGCCGACATGTAGGAAACCAGGGAGAGAAACTCACGATCCCCTCTTCTCCAAGCTCCCATTGGGGAACCGTTCAGCTTGATCGTTTCAACCTGTGTAGTTGGAGCCAAACCTCCTACCTTCTGAGTACGGGCTGACATGAGTCGCACACGGTCAATCTTTACACCGGGAGCTGTCTGGATGTTCCACAACACGGGTTCTCCCGAACTCAGAGTCAACGTAATTGGACCGCCTTTGTATGTCACTCGAAGTGTGACTTCTCCACGTGCGTTTGTCGGTGTCTTGCCTTTCCCTTCTGGAACACCCACTAGCACTGACACAGGTCCGGTGGGCCCCGCCGATGCCATCTGTTTAAACTTGTCAGCCTCCCGTTCTAATTCCAACGCTTTGTCAGCTTCGCCCATGTTGCGATAAACGAGCACTGCTTCTCGCAGTTCGAGCAATCGTTGTTCCAACTCCTGAGACTCTAACATTCCAGCAAACCCAACCACTTCTGCATCGGTGTTAACTTCGTCTGGCAGCGGCATCTCCCCACGCTGGCTGTACCAAAGGCAGCACAAAAAGGACGCAAGACTAACTATCATGATGTCCCGGAACAGGTTTGTTTTCTTCTTCTTTACTGATGTTGTTTTCGATGAATCACGTTTATCAAAGAGCTCCTTCTTCAATACGATTTTACGAGGCGTAATTGCCTCCCCTCGTTGAATCCGCTGAATATCGTTGATGAGTTCGTCGCACGATTGATATCGATTTTCCACTTCTTTTGCAAGGCAGCCATCGATCAATACTTGCAGTGATGCACCAAGTTTTGTATCCGCAAGGGAAGGAATATATTGCGAAAGGGGCCCGGGTCGAGAGGTCTTATGCTGATGAATCAGTTCGAATGGGTTTCTTCCCTCAACCGGTTTGCGACCGCAAATCATTTCGTAAAGGACGCACCCGAGAGAATAAATATCCGACCGGTGGTCAGCGTTTTGCCCGTAGCACTGTTCAGGACTCATATATGCGGCGGTACCGGGTGCAGACTCTCCCGTGCAGGTTACCCCCGGAGAATCAGACGACAGAATTTTCGCCACACCAAAATCTAACAGCTTAACCTGGTTTGAGTTTGTGATCATGATATTCGACGGCTTCACGTCGCGATGCACGATTCCGCCATCGTGCGCGCTCTGCAAAGCAGACGCAACTTGTGCCGTTACGTCCAATGCTCTGGCGGGTTCCATGCACGAAGCCGCCAAAATAGACGACAGACTATCGCCTTCAACCAACTCCATAACAAGATAGGGAGAGCCATCAGGCAGAAGTCCGTAATCATATACCTGAACGATGCCAGGATCACACAGGCATCCAGCAGATTCGGCCTCCGTTTGAAAGCGAGCCACAGTAGCGGGATCATCGCAAATGTGTCGTTGTAATATCTTCACCGCGACGATGCGTCCATTTTCCAGTTGAACTGCGGAGTACACCTTGCTCCAGCCACCAGTGGCTATAAGCGATTCCAGCCGATATCGTCCCTCAATAATGTCTTTCGGTGGTTCGTCCGCTTGCGATAGCAAAGGTTCGCCATGCCGGCAGTCACCGGACAGAGGACCACACTGAGGACAAACCGCAGAAACCATGGTCTCAGATTCTTCCGTCGTCTCGTTAATCACTTCGTTTAGCTCTCAACCATCCTAAGCCGCACCACCGGAATCGCGCCAGTTATCACCCATGTACCCTTCAGCCACCGGCAGCAACGTGCTCCTCAAATCCATTCTATTCGAACAATATTTCAAAAACGTTGACGCATACGTCCCACTACGAGCAGCCAGTTCAGCTGCTGTGTTCTTGATGGTCTAATTGAATTCTCTACTGGATTCGTGTTTCGGGGATCACGAGTCACATACCGGAACGTACCATGCTAACCAGCATGCGGCAGCGATTCGCCCCCAAAGAAGCGCTCCAGTGATTCGGCGACTGTAGACATCAATTCCAGCAACATGCGAGTTCGCTCTCTCTCTGCTGCAAAGATCGCGCCAGCTTCAGAATAGGCAATTATTTCACCACCATACACAGCTAGAGTTTCTATCATGCAGTCGCTGAATATTTGTCCAATGGAGCTGGCGCCGTCCTGTTGAAGCCATTCGAAAACGCGATCAGGTACATCTGACTCCGCAGTTATTCCAGGCAAAATCAACCGCTCGGGAATAGGACAAGGCTTCCAATCTATCAAGGTGGAGTTCTTGCCAACCCAATGGCAATGCCCCTCCTTGAAGACTCTCATTCTCGCAGAACACCCAATTGACATGGCAACACCATAGGAAACTGAGTCTGCCACACCCAAATAATCGCCAGACAAATAATCGGCACAACCGGACAGGAACCTCATTGCGCTCGGTCTACCGCGATAGAGTCCATCGGGCTCGTCCGCTACACAGAGGCGACTTTTCTCACCGCGGACTCGATTAACATTCTCCAGCAAACTCGAATGCGCAGGCCAGCCAGCAAATTCCTTTACGACCAAATATTGTCGAGCAGCCCAGTGCACCACCGCGCCGAAAACTACCATAAAGAGGAAGGGACCTAAAGCAATTATGCCGACAGCGAAAAACCCACCAGAAAGCGATTGCAAGAAATGAAGTAATGGGTGACAGATATAGAAAGCTATTATCACCACTAGCGATGCCACCACATAACCCACAGGCCTAGCCTTTCTCTCGGCTGCCGTTTCGCAATACTTCCGCTTTGGACCTGGCGAATCGGGAATAGTCCAGATTTCATCGCAAAGGAGCATATATGAATAGACCTTTACTTTGCTCCAGTCTGAATCAAATCCGATGCAGTAAAACGAGAGTCCTTCGCTGCATGTTTTCAGCTCACGATAATCGGCATCATTGTAATTGCCGTTAGTGACAAATTCTTTGACGGCTTGAATAAAAGAGCAAGTCGCGGCTTCCGGAGATCGAGGTAATTCGCTTCCTTTGAGACGCAGTTGTAGTTCCCTTGCCGACGATGGTTCCATTTGGTGATCCTCAGTGATCGCAAAGCTGAAATGCGCTGTTCCTTTCCTGAAGGGTGCCGTTGAGCCTAACCCAAATATTGGTTTGAGATTTAAGCTGTTCCCTAAGGCACTCGATCAAGTGATTAAGCTTGTCAGTCTTCAATGCCACTTTCTCAATCACCTCTTACCCTCATGGGTGGCGATTACAAACTTTGATTTGCCAAGAAACCATCCAGAGAATTCATGCTATTTCCAGTGGAGGAACAGGTCAAGGACTGTGCCAGTTCTTTCAGGCAACACATTCTCGAATTCGACGGGTTCAAACTGTCAATGCTAAACTAGACAATCTGTTCGATACTCTAGACCAATCTGTTCGACGAGGTCATTTTGAAGCAAACTCTGATAATTCTCACTCTGGGTCTGTTCATCCTTTGGGGTTTCACTTATTGGGGTTTCGCCGCCAAAGTATTTATAGAGAATCAAGGCAGCAAAGCCACTAGCCAGATTCCCTGTACCGTTATAAGCACCAGGGCCGATGCGGCTTTGGATTTAAATTCGCACTTGAGCGAACTCTCGAAGCCCGAGTTTTTGAAAAATTACACAGCACTCAGCCAGCAACCGATGGCCAGGGTGGAATTTCCTCTGCTGGGAACACCTTCAGGCGTCCCCATGGGGCGCAGCCCGGTACAACTGGCAAAGGCCTTCATCGATTCGTCTTTCGCAAAGTTTATTTTTCCGGTTACCTACCGGATCAGCGGGAAAGACTACCTTTCCAATCAGGAAATTTACCCAGTGCCAATTTGGCTAGACCCTCTTCCAGACTTCTCGAAGGAAATCACCTTTGCCAAGTACGAACCAGGTCACCCGGAGAAGGCTGAATGCTCCACCCTCGTCGAGTGGCAGATGCGACTGTTGTTCCTCGCGGGGCTGATAACGGTGGTGAGTTCCTCTGTAATCCTGTTGTTTTATCGCGCGAGTCTGACATCAGGAGAAGGCGATAAGAACATAGATAAGATCTACAACGAGCGATTCAAGGGCAATCGTCTTCGCTGAATCTGCGAAAGTTCGAACAGCCCACACCACCAGCGGTGCCTCCCGTCGTCCGTCAGAGAAGCCATGATCCGGTGAACCTTTTCTTGGACATCAACAAGAAAGTGGACAATATTCGCATCGCAGTGTTTCCCTTTTCCTGTCTCGATAGTTTCGAGTATTTATGCGGACGGAGGTGGCCAAGTTCAGCTGTGATACGATCTCATCGACGGTGATGGTGGCCAGATGAAGCTCGTTGTTTGTATGCTTTGTGTTCTTCTAGCTTGCCAATGTCCATCATTGGCTCAGGAATACAAGCCAGGAGACAGGGTCTATGTGAAGATATTCAAGGAATACGGCACTGTTATCGAAGGCGGGTTCCAGGGTAGTGCTGGATTCCAACCGAACGTTCAATTAGATTCAGCGGCTTTGACTCATCCTGATGATCCGACGTTCGGTCACATAATCGAACGCACTTATGTACAGCTGGCGGGAGCAGGAGCTCCACCGCGACCGGGAACTCAAGCAGCGACACCGACTGGACAACAGGGAACCAATTACACGGCTAAACCGGGTTCGATAGCGCTGTCGGGGCAGGGTTTTCAAGTCGGTGATCGTGTTTATTTGCCGTTTTTGAAAAAATATGGCACGGTTGCACAAACTGGTGGAGCTTCGGGCACAATCAAAATTTGGTTGGACGGGCTGCCACAACGTCCCGAATTTGGTTCATGGTATGATCCGCAAGTAGCTGGAATGCAAAAGATTTCGCTACCGCCGCCAGTTTCGGAGCAATCGCCACCACCGACACGCGATGGAAGCATTCCGCCGATGGCACCGGCCTATTCCGCAGGCAGCCCCCCAGATCAAACTTCGTTGCGACAAACCCTGGCGGAAGTCGAAGCGAAATACGGCGCGAACAGCTTGCCCGCCGCTTCGGCAGCAAAGGATCTCGGCAACGCTTATGCAGATGCCGGACGGTATCAGGATTCCGAGCACCTTCTGAACCGGGCTTTATCAATAGAAGAGAACAAGCCGGGTAACGCACCGCAGGTGGTGGCATCATCAAAAGAGCTGGGAGTTGTGTATCAAGCTCAAGGGAAGTATGCCGATGCGGAGAGAATGATGGCAAAATCACTGGCCGTATGCGAGAAAGTTTACGGTCCGGAGAATCCGAAGGTCGCCGCGAGTTTGAGTTCCCTCGGGGCGGTGTACATAAACCAGGAAAAACTCGATTTTGCAGAGCCCCTACTTACCCGCGCATCGAAGATTTATCAAGCAGCCCTTGGCAGTGGCAATCCACGCTTGGCTGAAGTTCTGCGCACACAGGCACAACTACGACACAAACAGAAAAGATTTGGTGAGGCTGAGTCTCTTTACCAGGCAGCTATTGCCATATGGAAATCGACGATTGGAACAAATCATCCCCAATATCGCGACGCGAACAGAGAACTTGCAAATACCCTCATATCGGCGCAGAAACCGGAACAAGCGGCCACTGTCATGAAGCAGGTACTGGACATCGATGAACATGTCACAGGCAACAAGAGCGCAGTTGCGGCCAGCGATCTTATGATGCTCTCGCAAATCTACCAGAAGCAAGGCAAGAAACAAGAAGAATTAGATGCCGAAGCAAAGGCAAATGAGATTAAGAAGACACTCCCCGGCATGCCGTTGGTTCCCTCTGATCCCAGAACCGCACCAAGCATTGCCGGTCAGGTGGAACAAAAATGGGCTCTGGTGGTTGGAATAAGCAACTTCAAAGATCCAACGATCAATCTCAGATATGCAGCTAAAGATGCAACGGACTTCTCGAACTATTTGGTAAAAAGCGGTCACTTCCAACCCGACCATGTGAAACTGTTGGTTGATGAGCAGGCGACTCGGCAAAACATCGTTGATTCTCTTGGCGATCAATGGCTGGCTTCAAAGGCAGGCAAGAAGGATCTCCTCGTGGTGTATGTCTCCAGCCATGGTGGCAAGCCTATCCACGATGCCGGAGTCAATTTCCTCGTTCCTTATGAAGGAAGCTTTCGAAATCTCCTGTCAGCAGGAATTCCTATGGAGTGGTTATCTCAAATCATTCAGGATCAGCTTCCATGCCAGCGAGTGGTGCTGATCCTCGACGTATGTCACAGCGGCGCTGCGGTTGCCACGCAACTTGCAACTTCGAACCAGAATGGTCCACCACCGCCAGAGCTCAATACAGCTGTGAGCGGAGGCGACAAAGATCTCACATACCGCAAGTTCAATTTTGACGCATCAAAAATAAGTGCCGGATCCGGACAATTCATACTTTGTTCGAGCCAGGTTAATCAAAGGTCGTGGGAGTCGCAGAACTATCAAAACAGCGTGTTTACGCATTGGCTTATTGAAGGTTTGAAGGACAAGGGCAACACGACAACATTGGGCGACGCCTACAAATTTATGAAGATGCGCGTGGAAGATGAAGTACTTCACGACCGCGGCGAACAGCAAACACCAATCGTTCGCAAAAGCTGGCAGGGAGAAGAACTCGTACTTGGAGCGCCCTAGTTCGCTTCAGGTGGGTTATCGGTTCTATACCTCTGCAGGAACACCGAAATTTGTTTCTCCGGAACGATACCCGACTCATGCCCCGCAATCAACAAATCAAGTGTCCCAGTTCGTATCAGGCGACCCGCCAATTGAAATTGGTCCGTGCACGCCATAACTTTGACAGATTTGTACTATACGATGCTGACACACCTCGACGTGCGCTCCATGGTGTCCTTGGTGGATTGTCGTGGAATAAGATCTTCCTCCTCGGCAGGCCAGGGGCGACAATTATGCGCTGAGAAATCTCCGCTGGTACTATGATTAGATCTGCTGCTTGCTGAGGGTCAATATAATCGTGGAGGAAGGCGAATTAGAGACTCAGACCGTATCAGTCCGTCTGAAAACGTCGGACTTTGCGGAGTATAGGGATGCCCCGGCACTCATCGCTGTCAAGGATGGAGAGGAGTCTTCCACAGCGCAGCGAACCGGAACGCTAGCAAGCTCAGAGATCGTACTGCCACACGTCAATAAATCCACGCTTCCTCCGCAAAGAGGGGCACAAAAGAAGAGATTACCAACGATTTGGCCGCTCATTGTGCTACTGCTAGTTGGCGGGCTGATTCTGCGAATCTACAGCCCAAACACGGGATCCATGTGCCTCACTTCCGGCAACACAAAACTGGCGGAATTCTTTTTCGGTTTGGGATTTGACTACAGCCAGCGAGAGGATCAGTTACACAGTGTCGCTGTATATTGCGAAGCCACGAATCAGTTTCCGGACGCAGAAAGACTGTATAAACGGTGGCTGGATCGTGCCCCTGAGGGACCCACCCGCACTGCTGCTCGCCTGACTGTGGCAAAGTTGTTGGACAAAGAACAAAAGTATGGAGAAGCTGACCAACTCTACCGATATGTTGAAGGAGATCTGGGCAACGTTGAACGTCGCAAGAAGACATCGCTTTGGTGGGGAGCCAAACGACGAGTGGAACAGCCCAGATTCGCTGGCTCTAGTGGACCGTATATAGCGATTCCCCGTTTAAACCGCCTGTTAAGCGTTCTTTCAAAAGAGGACGTGTTGCAATATTTCGGCTGGGCCAAACCTTTTCTTCACCTCCCCGATTCTAGCGGCGATTGGCACGCCGATAATTCTCCCGGTGTAGCCAGGATTGTGGCTCCTGTTGATTTGCGCGAATTAGACGTTGCATCGACTGATGCATTCCTCATCGACCGCTTCGGGGTAGTCGAAGTTAATCTCACACCTGAGCTCATCGACTTTTCCAGTAAGAAATTTGATAAAGAGGTTTTTGTTCCGCTTATGTGTGGAAATTTCGATGAATACAATTTTGCTGCCAATAAACTCCCTCCCCGCGCAGCTCAATGCAACGACCACGCTTGCGGAATCGCCTACATTAACGAGTATACCGACCAATGCCTCAATCTCCTTAACGAGGTGATACACCAGGCTCCCCGCTCTCTACACGGTTATGTCAACAAAAGCGCCGTCCTCGTTTTTGCCGAACACGAAGCGGAAGCCGCCACTGTTCTAAGTGACGGAATTCGTGCATTGCCTAATTCAGCACTACTGTATCTATTGCGATCCAAATGTTATTACAAGATGAGTAAGATTCCCGAAGCAACACGCGATTTGCTAGCAGGCTACAAATTAGACCCCACGCTGGCAAGAGCTTACGACTGGGGCAAAGCGCTGACGGGTGAAGAATTGGGTGAATTGTTGAAGGCCATTGGCAAGGGAAGAGTGCACGAGAACCCATGCTGTCAACAAATCGCAAGAAATTTCTTTCCAGAACGTGGGTCACAGTTGCGTCTGAAAGAACAAGTCACAAATCAACAGTTCACGAACCTGTTTCCCGCTAGCCCGCGAGATTTGGTGAGACCACAGGTATTTTCGGTAGACATTATTGACTACATGACCATGCAACGTCTTTCGCATAACAATCAAAGGTAGTCGCAGCAGAAGGAAAGGAAATGCATTCGCAAAAGAATCTCGAAACCACAAAGTCTGGTGTCTGCACCTGTCAGATTCAATAGATTTATTGGCGCATCGCCTAATCCGCCCCGGGGCTTTCCCTAATCATCCATTGGGTCATGGCTACATTCACCATCGCCCAAAGCTTGTAAAGTACTTCTAACATCAAGTGAATGGAGATTGCCGAAATGACCTGCCTGTTACCACTGCCGAATATGGCTCAGCCCGCAAGAAGAGAAGGACGGTTATCGAAAATCTCAAGCCTTACATACTGGAGAAATTTAATCGTGTTCGCGGTTGGCTGCTATGTAGCAATCTCGCTGTTGGCCGTATCTCCATTCTACAGATATCTTCTATTTCTGCCCTTCCCCGCTGGTGCTGAGTACGGACTCAAAGAACTAAATGGGCTGGCGAAAGAAGATGTCTTTGTAAAAGCACCCAACGGAAATACTCTTCACGGCTGGTTCTTCAAGAACAAAGGCATCGATACACAAGTTATCCTCGTGAGCCATGGCAGCATGGGAAATATCTCGTCCAGAATTTCGCTAGCCAAACAGCTATTATCCACAGGTCGTTCGGTCTTCCTCTACGATTATGAGGGCTATGGCTTGAGCGAAGGAGAGCCGAGCCTGCAAGCTCTTTGCGATGACGGAGTTATCGCCTATGATTTTTTAGTCGAACGGAAGAAATTTCGTCCAGACCAAATTGCCGTGTATGGAGAATCGCTTGGTTGTTCGGCAAGTTGCAAGATAGTTTCCCGGCGAAAATGCGCCGGAATGATTTTGCAATCAGGATACTCATCATTGGTGAGCGTCGCCCGAGAAAGATATCCGCTTCTCTACTGTTGGCCCGAGTCCTGTTTCCCAAAACCAACTTTGGACAATGTCGCCATGTTGAAGCAACCACATCCGCCACTGTTAATAATTCATGGCAAGGCGGACGGGCTGGTGCCAATTGCCCATGCGGCAATGAACTATGCTGCAGCTCAAGACCCGAAAAAATTGGTCATTTTCGAAAACTCGGGTCACGTAGACTTGGTTGAGGGTGAACCCGCCAAGTTTACTTCTGTTGTCGCCGGATTTCTTGATGAATGCCAGACACGATCGAAATCGACACCATGACCGATGCGGTTTTGCCGTCCAAATCTAAATCTTAGTCGGGACGCCGAGGGTACCAGTGCCTGGCGCTCACCTACGAACGTGACGGACACCTGGAAGAAGCGGAGGCTCCACGCTGCGTGCGTGGCTTCGCGAATGGCGATAACGCAGGGAGCGGAAAGTGTTGGAGCTGCCGGTGCGAGACCGCGCAAATCTCTACTTGGAACTCGGCAAGAAACACATGACTCAGGGAGTGAGTGTGGGCATGACTTTGAGAATGCCAGGCAAGATTACCAACTCTGGCTTAAGTTATACGAGCAACTTATGGGTCCGAGTGACTTAAGGATTCCACCCGTCCGGCGGAAACTTGAATCAAGTTCGAGGAGCAAGCGAAGTCCGCACAATCGGCTCCGTCAAACAGGTAGGCGTTCCTTGATTCGGCGCAGCCTGATCC
>JAKFUT010000049.1 GCA_021732565.1 Candidatus Obscuribacterales bacterium | reverse complement strand
ATATTATATGCGACAGCAGCAGGCGATGCAGATTCAAATGCAGATGGCTCAACTCAATGCACAGTTGCATGCCCTTCAACAACAATCCTATTACGGTAGCGGTGGAAGTTTCGGTGGCGGCGGTGGTTCGACCGACTACAATGGTCCATCGGGACCCGGTGGAACGCTCGGGTCAGGCGGAACTGCGATTTTCGGAATCGGTGATACTTCCGCTGGTAGCGTTGCCAGCGTCGGCGCGAGCATTAGAGCTGCAGGAGGAGCTGCCGGCGCCAGCGGAAATGTCAACATTTTCGGCAGTGTCGTTTCATTAGCCGGAACTATCGGCAACCAATACAGTGGCCTGTACACCGGCGGTGGTGCCAATCCGTTTTCAACGTCTCCGTTTGCCGCCGTTTCGGTGGCGGGAAAGAGCGTAAACCTGTCTGCCTCTTCCTCTACGGCTCCATCTGTAGCAGGTACCATGGTAATTTCGGATGGCGGCTCCCTTTCGATGACTGCCAACGGCTCGTTCGTAGATAATCTGAACAATGTCGCCGTCGGTTATGTGGGCACAGCCGGAGGTGTTGCCACCATATCTGATGGTAACCCCTTAAGCATAAGCACAATTTATCTGTTTCAAAACTTGCAAGGGGGCTCGCTCAATGTCACGTCCGGAGGAAATTTGACCGTCGGTCAGATTCTCGGGCTCTCCAACAACAACAATGCTGCCAATGATACGCTCAATTTAACTGCACAGAATGTCACAGTCAATGGCAGCATTGCAACATCAGGCTCAACAATCAGCATCGCCACATCGGCAGGAGCTAACGGCAACATACTGCTTAACAGCGCAGTGCAGTCACCGGGCACCACCGTCAATTTGACCGCCCTCGCCGGCGCCACCAATAATATCGCGACACCCGACATCGACGTATCCGGTCTTGGAGGCACAACAAATTGGATCGCCGGTAACGGCGGGAAAATCAGCATTCAGGCAGCTGGAGCCATCAATACAGGTTATCTACGGTCTTATGGCGGAGGTGGACTCGGAGCCTACGGAAGCGGTATGGCCGCGGGAAGCGGCGGTGCAATTTCCGTTACGGCCAGCGGCGCCGCGGCAATTGTCATCAATGGCGATATCAACACATCGGGAGGAGGAGGAGGCGCTGCAAATAATGGCACCGGAGGTGCCGGGGGCGCCGCCGGTAACATTGCTCTTAGCTCCTCGTCTTCAATTACCGTGTCCGGCCCGGTCTTGGCAGTCGGTGGTGGCGGCGGCGGTGCCGGCGCCGTGATCGGGTGTTGCGTGAGCGCCGGCGGAGCCAGCTTCGGGGGAGACGGTAGCTCTGCGTACTACAACGGTCCAACCGGCCCGGGCGGAACACTGGGGTATGGAGGTTCTGCGCTTTTCGGAGTCGGTGATAGCGGAGCAAAGCCATCGGGCGGATACGTTGGCGAAACGGGCTTCAGCAATGGTGGCATCGGTGGTGCCGCTGGAGCGAGCGGCGACATAACTATTACAGGCAGCACGGTATCTATAACCGGCACCATCGGCAGCAGATACGCGAGTCTATACACTGGCGGCGGTACCAACCCTTTTACGGCTTCCCCTTTCGCCAATGTTGCTCTTGCCGGTGGAACAGTTAGCGTTACATCCACGTCAGCCATAGCCCCTATTCCTCTAAATATTGTCGGCCAAGTAGGCTTATTCACCTATGGGGGCAGCAGCAGTATTACTGCAAGTAATCCCTCGAGCGCCCTTTCCTTAACTCAAATTACATATTATCAACAAGCCTCGCTCACGATAACGACCCCGGGAACGGTATCACTAGGAAGTGGTGCACTGGCTGTGAATACTCCTGCCAGCGTGCCTTCTCTGGTTAACGGATACACAGTCGATTCACTGCTCGGCAGTTCTTTTACCGTGGCGGCCGCGCAAGGCATCGCCATCACGGGTGATATCGTGCTTCCCAGTGGTGCCAAAACGACTATTGGCAATCAGCTGCCGGCATCCGTCACCCTGACGTCTTCCGCCGGCGGTATCACAACTGGTGGCATAGACGTCTCAGGAGTGGGCGCCGGCGCGATTATACCTGCCGGTTCCGGAGGTAATGTCAGTATCAATGGCGGCGCAATACAAATCAGTTACCTCCGCGCCTATGGCGGCGGCGGGTTAGGCGTGTTAAGCGGCACCTCGACCCTGGTCAACGGGGGGAAAGGCGGTGCTATTGCCGTCACAAGCACGTCCTCGCTGACAATAACCGGCGATATCAACACATCTGGTGGTGGTGGTGGCGCTAACGGCACTGCAGGCCTGTCGGGTAACGGAGGCGATGGCGGAACCATCAGTCTTTCTGCCACCGCAGCATTATCCATTGCCGGCCCGCTGCTCTCAGCCGGTGGTGGTGGTGCGGCGGGACCCGGAGCCAACGGGGGAAAAGGTGACGCCGGTGCGAGCTTCGGCGGTGGTGGCGGAGCCCGGGCCGGCGCCGCTGGTGGTGGCTTCTACGGTGGCGGATCGGCTGCGAGCTCCAATGGCGGCGGCGGGATCTTTGGCGGTGGAATTGCAGCAGCTGGTGGAAGCCCCGGGACTATCGGTCGGGGCGGTGCGGTAAGTGGAACTGGCGGGATATTCGGCACTGGAGGAGACAACCAAAATCTTGTCGCTCAAGATGGCTCTGGTACAGGTGGTGCGGGGGGAGCAAACGGTGCGGTTTCGATTCAGGGTGGTTCCGTAACGATTTCAGGCAAGGTATCAAGTCTCAGCGGTCTGTCTTTATCAGTTCCTAATCCGTTTTCTTCTTCACCTTTCGCGAACGATTCCGTCTATTCCGGCAACTTGAACATTACTGCCACTGCAGGTAGTGTCATGGTTGCTGGCGATATGCAGACGTCGAGCAGCTCTCGGTCGGGCTCGGTTACAGTGACGGCACCGGCAGGCAGTGTATTACTCAATGGCGGTGTCAATACATCATCGAACATTGGAGACGGAGGCAACGTTACACTCTCTTCCGGCGTGCAAGATATATCCGTGGTCGGCGCAATCAACACCTCCTCGGGAGGCGTCAGCGTTTTCACAAAGAACGGATTCAAGAACGCTTATGCAGGCAGTATCGTGATATCCGGTCCAGCGTCAATTGCTGCTGTGGCTGCGGGCAATGTCGTCTCTATTAACTCCATAGATGCCACGGGCACTAACGGGGCTTTCGGAGGCGACGTCTTGATCAGCCTGAACGGCACAGGCTGTACGAATTGCCTCACGGTTCAGCACACTATCAAGACTTCGGCGAATGCTAATACAGCAGGGTCTGTTACGGTTTCGGGAGCAGCTGACGGCAATGTCGTTTTCAACTCACTGGGCGTCGTCGGCGACACGGCTATCAATACCACCGCAAAAGGTTCTGCCCACTCTAGCGGAATTGTGAAGATCGTTCTGTTAAATGGGGGAGCCGCAGCAGCCAATGTTCAGATCACGGGTAGCATCACCACTTCCGGTCTTGCTAAAGCCCTATCGGGCGAGGTAATCGCCGCATCCAAATTCTTGACAGTGACGGGCAATATTGACACCTCTAATCCCGTTACCTCCGGGGCTGCGGTCGATCTAGCAATCGGTGCAGATTTGAACACTGCCGATATCCTAACATCCGGCGGCACTGCGTCGAACTTATCGTCGACTATTTCAGGCTCTGGCGGCCTGGTTATGCTGGCCGCCGGCACATCGGGCGCGGGCAACCTGACCGTTAAGAACGTTACCACTTCGGGCGCCGGCACCGGATTCTCTGCGGGCTCTCTGGTGGCGACCAGCACAGGCACACTATCCACCGCGGCGCTGACACTCTCGGGAACAGCCAATTTGAATGGTGGTGCTGCTGGTGGCAAGGTTAGTTTGCTGTCCGGTACTTCTGGAACAAATGGCACAATCTCCTTCGGTACTATCAACACTACCGGATCGACCGGAGGCAACGTTGCAATTATCTCGCTGGGTAATGCGGCATCCACGATAAACAGTTCCTCGCCAATCACAACCGACGCCACTGCTGCGGATTCCCTTGCCGGGTCGGTGGCAATTTCGGCTCCTGGCATTATCTCGACAGGAAATATTTCTACCCAAGCAATGGTCGGCGGGCCTCTCGATTCCGCGTACGGCGGCGATGTGCTCATAACGACAGCCGCCACCGGAGCGAGCGTATTGAACACCGGTATCATCAATACGTCGGCACACAATTACGCCGGAAACGTATTTTTGATAGTGCAGAACCCGTCTGGCGTTGGCAGTACAACCATGAATGTTGGCGGTGTGATTTTGCCCAATGGAGCAGTGCCGGCTTCTATCACTATGAATTACGCAGGAGGAGCTGTACCAGGGAGCGCAGGCTTCTTATACGATACCCCCCTTGCTTATTCAGCCCCGCTGAGCATCAGCGGTAGCACCACGGTACAATTGTCGACAGCCGGCACCTCCGGTAGTGCGCCGGCATCGAACATTGTTCATTTCAGCCCCGGCGGGTATGCAAGCGTAGCCGCAGGTACCGAATTGACGGTCGATACCGTTGGCGATTCCAGGCTCTTTATTCCTATTGCAGTGCTTAGCAATACTGTCGCATTGAATAGCGTTATTTCACAAGTTACGGGCGGCGCAGCTTCGCCGATTTCGGTGTACGCCACAGGCAACATCTCAGTGGCCAATACAATAACACTTTCCTCAACCACTGCCCCGGCTCCTTCTGTTACCTTCCAGACGAACAATGGCTCCGTTACTCTGAACAGCGTTAATCTGTCGGGCACCATAGGCGGTTCCTTGATAATTGACTCCCCTACTAATTTCACCCTTAACAATGGACAGTCGCTCTCGGCCCAATCAATCGGGAACGTAGGACCGGGTGGGCAGATTATCATCGCGGTGCCATTTGGTTCCGTCGATCTTGGTACAACCGGTAACTCAAGCGGAAACACCATAAACGCATCCGGTGCCGCTGGCGGATTGATACAGATTGAAGCCCAGCAGAACATCAACAATTACAGTGTCAGCCTGATTTCAACGGGTACCACGGATGTAGGCGGTACAGTGCAGCTAGCTGCCTACGAGGGTGCGGTCAACATCTACAACAACCATCAGCCAGGGAACACCTACAACGCAAATATAGATGTTTCATCAGCCTCGGGTACCGGCGGCAACGTAATTATTCTTGGAAGGACCGGCGTTCAAATTTCTCCTGACGCAGCCAGCACAGCCAGCATCACGCCAACTTCCTACATAAATGCCAACGGCGCAGCGGGAGGAGGAAGCATCTCTATTGCAACCGGTGTGGTTCTGGCCGGTGCTGTGCCTGTGCCTTCCAGTATTTATTTGGGGGATGCAGCACAAATGTCGGCTAGCGGCATGAATGCTACCGGTGACGTCACAGGCAAGGGAGGATCTATCAATCTCTTCAGTCCGACTGGCACCCTGTACGCCACCAACATATATGCTATCGGTTCAACCAGTGGCGGTGCCGTGGTCTCGAATAGCTCGAATTTCTATCTGCCCGTAGGTGATTATGTACTGGCTACGGGCACTACCGGCAGCGGTGGCAGCATAGACATATACACAGGCGGCATCAAAGTCTATACACCAGGTTCCATTGTTCTGGGGTACAATCTTCCGGATCCGAAAGGCGACAATCTAACAGCACTGCTGGCGGGCTCTTTTCCTGCAGTGCTGAACGGAAACAATTCCTCAGGAAATTACCTCTCAAGCAGTGGCGCTACTAATGGTGGCGCTATTACAATTCTGGCGGGCGCAAACTTCACCAGCTATGAAACCGGCATATATAGCTCCGGCGGTCTGAACAACGCAATTTCCTTCAATGCTAATGGTGCTCTACCTGACGGCACAGTGAATGTTTCCGCCAGCAATCCTCAAGGAGGGCAACAGGTCGGTGCCATCGCTTCTGGTGCTCCCGGGTCAGGCGGCCAGATCAGCGTATCGGCGCAAGGGCACATTGCCATTTTTAACGACTCCACCATGAACGCCGGCGTGCACTACAACTCCGACATAGACGCATCAAGTGTGAATGGAAGCGGCGGGCGAGTTGTTTTGTATGCCACTGGAAATATAACATCGTCATCGGATTCCGGTCTCCCGAACAGCTCCTATATTAGCTCCAGTGGAACGGCTCCAAACAGCATCGCCACTGTCAGCTACCTGCTATCCGGGGGACAGATTGCTACTGTCCCGGTCAACAACAGCGCAACTATAATCAGTCTGTCCGGAAATATCGATCTTTCCAATATTTCTAGTTTGACCGCCCGCAGCACCAGCACAGCCTCTGGAGCTACAGGCGGTACCATTACTGTTTCCGCCCCGCTGAACGCTCTATTTGCTCCGCAATCGGGCAATATCACGGGCACCACCATGGATGCGTCCGAAACGGGGAACAGCATTGGCACTACTGGCGGTTCAGTATCGATCAGCTCTACTACTATTTGGCTGCCGAATGCCGCCAACATCGTTGCGCAGGGAAGCGGCAGCGGAGGGCAGGGCGGGAGCATTTCAATCACTCCCGGTGCATACGTGCAGCTTGGCGGTTCCATTCAGGTCGTTGGTACCAACTTAGCCGTTCAGAGTGCCGACAATGTTTCCAACAATAGCATAAATGCATCCGGTGCTAATTCGGGAGGTACCGTAACCATAACGTCCGGCATCACTGGCTCCGACATAGTGCTCAACGATTGCGAAGTTAGTTTGATCGCTACCGGCAACTCGGGCAAGGGCGGCACGATAAGTGTCAACAATACATCGTCTATTACCTTGTACAATGCCAATGGAACTCTTAGTGGTGTTCCTGTCGACTCAAACGCAAATTTTGATGTTTCATCAAACTCCGGCAACGGCGGCACCATTGGTATTGCCTCTTCAGGAGCTATACTTTCGAAGCAAGATCCCAATGTCATCAGCAGCTCAGCAACCGCTACAATGCTGGCGCAGAGCGCGGGAGGCAACGGTGGCAACATCACCGTCTCCACCACTGGTGCCAAAATCGATCTGTCTCAATATGGAGCGATTGATGCCTCGGCGTCAGGTAATGGCACTGGTGGCTCTATAGGCGTCACAGGTCCCAATTCTCCAGTGTTCACCGGAACCAATCTCTTCGCCCGTGGAGGCGTTGGTGGAAATATAGTAGTCAACGTTGTTCATTTCGGTTGTGGTTTATGCGGCGGAACCTATGTACAACCTGACGGATTCAGCGTAGACGCTTCAGGAACCAGCGGGAGCGGCGGTTCAGTAAGCATCACTGCGGCATACGTGAATTTAGGCACAGCTGACAATAGAACGAGCAATTATATCGGTGCGTCGGGAACCACCTCCGGTGGCAGCATTATGGTAGACACAGGCTCTCTTACGGACTATGAAACGAGTTTCAATGCATCAGGCGGTTCGGCAAGTGGCGGCATCATCAACCTTCAATCCGCCTACGGCATCACACTATATAATGCCAACGGGAAGGTCGGAGCAACAAATGTCGACTTCGACGCCAATATAGACGCCTCGTCTACCGGGGGTGCGGGAGGCACTATTAATATCTATCCCGGCGTGAACGGTAGCTTCGTAAATTTACTCGACCCGAATGTCACCACCGCCGGTAGTGCCACACAAACGATTCGTGCAGTCGGTGGGGGGGGAAAGGGAGGCACAATTGTAATAGATACAATTCAAGGTGCGGTTGGTTATTATCAAACTCCATCGATTAACTTCAAACAGACCGGTCTGGTTGACGTGTCTAGTACATCAGGCGCGGCTGGCGGTTCGGTGTCGATGATCACCTATGACATGGTGAGCCTGGGCTCTATCAACCTATCGGGCGCCAGTGGTGGCTCGCTTTCGATATCAGCCGCACACAATGTTGGAATCGGGCAATGTTGCGGAAATTATGCCAATGGAACCGCCCTCGTCAATGCAAAGGGCACGTCCGGAACTGGTGGCACGATTAGTATTACATCTGGTGCGGTCGTAAATCTGGGCGCTTCTGGCATTACTACCAATTCGCTAGATACCAGCGGCACCACCAATGGAGGCAGCATATCAATCGTTGCAACCAGTGATTTAAATATATACGACACTCCGTTTTCAACAGCAGGTGGCAGTGGCACCGGTGGTGCGATTAATTTGTCGAGTACGTCAGGCAAGATCGGTCTATACAATGCAAACGGAAAGATAGGTGCAGTTGCCGTAAATGTCAGTTCCGACTTAAATAGCTCTTCTTCGACCGGTAACGGCGGAACGATAACGTTGGCAGCGCCCAACGGGACTATAACTACTTTTATGGATCCTGCTTTGACCACAGTAAGTGCCAGCACGGAGAGTATCAATGCATCAGCGCCGGGCGGTACTGGCGGCACAGTCACCATCAGCGGGAAGGGAGCTATAAACCTCACCCTCTCAAACTCTATTACGGCCAATGGCAATAAAGGAGGGCAAGTATCAATAACATCAAACACTTCGTCCGTCGGTTTGCCCGCTGTCTCGGCCCTTCCCGGCGGTGCCAATCAGATTGGTTCGATCTCCGTAACGGCTAACTCGACAATTACAGACACCATTGGACTCAGTACAAGTGCGCCCAACATAACCCTGACCTCGACAGGGGGAGATGTCGTATTAACAGGTGCGTATACAGCCGCCGGATCGATGACTCTGTCGGCAAATCTGGGTAAAGTGACCTCGAGTAACAAGCTGACGGGATTAGCTACCGGTCAGCTGACAGCAACAGCCGGGGCTGGCGGTATTAACATTGCGCTGACCACAGCGACTTCATTGCAAGCAAACTCGACTGGTATCGTGTCCATTACCGACTCAGCCAACTCCATGGTAGGCTTGGCTTCTAGTTCCGGTACCTCATTTACATTGAACATGACTGGAGGAAGCAGCGGTATCAATGCCGCTGGTGCTCTCAACTCCGCCACGGCTAATCTGACAGCAGGTTCAGGCGGAATTACGTTCAATGGAACAAACTCACTAAACGCTACAAATCTGACAGTAACAAGCACCGGTGCCGTCTCTCTCGATGATACCGCCAACAGTGTCATAGTTCTCAATGGCAGCTCCGCCGGTTCATTCAATCTCAATGCCAATCAAACAAACAGCGGAATCACCGCTAATGGTGTCCTAAACGCGGGGTCCGTGAACCTTACCGCCGGCACGGCAGGAATTGATTTCGCTACCAAAGGCTCATTGAATGCCGGAACTCTGGTTGCTAACTCGCCAGGACAGGTTACCATTCTTGATGGCACAAGTGTTAACCTCGCGGCTTCAAAGGTTGGTAACCTCACCGTCAATACGAGCGCCAATGGAGATATCTCTATCACCGGCGCTACCACCTCTACTGGCACAATCACCCTGACGGCCAACGGCAAAGGCTCTATCACTGATGCTGGTGGTTTCACCCTCAGTTCCAAAATTCTGAATTTAACTTCCGGCTCAGGAGACATGGGCACAGCCGTCGCGCCCTTGCTCACCGATGCTGGATCGCTGACGATCAGCACTACAGGCTCTGTCTTTGTGAACGACACTGGTGCTGTTAGCCTGGGTTCCTCTAAGGTTGGTAATCTAACTTTGAATTCTGCCGGAGGCGCTGACATAGCCATCGCCGGTAATACCAATGGTACCGGTACGATAACACTAGGCTCCGACGGCAGCATCACAAATGCAGGCGGATTCACTCTCACTGCCAACAATGCTAAGTTAGCGGCATCAGGTAACATCGGTCTATCTGGAGCGCCAATAGCAATCGCCAGCAATTTTGCCTCAGCATCATCTTCCGGTGCCGGCAGCGCCTATCTCTCTAACACGGGCTCGGTGACTGTAAATGCCAGTGATGTTTCGGGTGGAACCTTTTCTCTCATTTCCACCGGCGCCATAACAACCGCAGGGGATGTAAGTGCTAAGGTCGTAGTTCTTCACACCACTACTGCCGGTGATATAACGTTCGGCAGCAAGATTATCGGCACCGCATCCACGGATATTAACGCTGCAGGTAATAGCGCTGTCACGCAGACGGCTGGAGGGCAGCTAGTGGCAACCGCTCTGGTATTGCGGTCCGGTTCCGGTGATATCGGGAACCTTACCGTTACCAGCGGAAGCATCGATGTAGCCACCACGGGCAATGTTCAACTTACAAATACAGGAACACTGTCTCTCACTGCTACCGTTGCCAGTTTAAGTCTCAGTAATTCTGCCGACTTGACTGTTAGCCAAGCCAAAGCCGTAAACAACGTCGATCTAACAGCGACAGGAAACATCAATACCACCGGCGTTGTTCAAGGCAGCAAAGTGACTTTGCAATCTACTGCGCCAAACGGAAGTATCGCTTTAGGAGCTACGTTAACGGGTTCGAAAGCCGTAAATTTGACTGCCACGGGAAAAGGTACGATAACTTCGAATACTCCAATCGGGACTGGTGTCGTCACCTTAACCACTGGCAGTGGAGACATTGGCACTTCTTTGGCACCGATCGCCACTACAGGCACGGGATTATCGCTGAGCACTTCAGCAAGCGCTTACATCAGCCAATCAGGAAACGCTGTTTCGTTAAATGCTTCGACAGTGGGCACCGGTCTTGAACTATCTTCCTCGACGGATATAACCGTCAATGGCGTTCTTTCAACAGGTTCTGCAAAAATTACTACTAGCGGAACTGGCAATATTGTATTGAACGCTGACGCCCAATCCACTAATGTTGTTACGCTCAAAACCGGGGGGACCGGGACGATCACATTGGGTGCGAATCTTAGCGCTTCAAATGCTGATGTGCAACTTTATTCAAACCAGATCACCAATAACGGTGCCATATCATCTGCCGCAGCCGGTGGACAGGTGTTATTATCTAGCGTTGTTCCCTTTGGCTCGGTGTTAATTACCGGCACAGGAACGATTACCGCCACCGGTGGCGGTGCCACTATCACAGCAACTGGTGGCGATGTCAGCTTGTCGGGCAACCAGACTTATGATGCTGGAGCGACGGGAAAGCTCTCGCTGGCAGGTAGCAACTCTGTCAATGTATCAGGAAACCAAACCGTTAGCAGTGGAGCGCAGATCAGCATATCTACTTCGCATCTCTCCTTCGGGGCTGGAGCCGCTCTGACCGCGACCGGAGCCTCCGACATTGGTGTAAATTCCCTTCCTTTCTCCAATCTACAAGTTACGACGCCTGATGGCTCTAGTAGCTCGCTGACTACCGCAGGCGGTGCAATTTCTTTTGCCTCCGGAGGCAACCTGACGGTGGATAAATCGGTGGGGCTATCCACTGGAAAGCTGAGCCTGTCTGCCAGCGGCGTCTCATTTGCACCTGGTAGCAAAGTGATGACTGTAGCAGCGAATACAACACTAGCAAGCTCGGGCAACCAGCTTTTTGACGTTTCAAACTTGATCAATGATGGCACGATTGACTCCGCCGGTAATACTAAACTTCACAGCGCAAACTCATTAATTGTCACAGGCAACGGAAAGATTACTGGCGGAACGTTTACAGCAACCAGTGTGAACGGTGGCGTTAATATTACACAGTCGGACATCACCGCTGTTGTCGACGGAATCTCTCAAAGTGACTTTGTCTTAGCCACTAGCGGGTCAGTTCTAACGACTGCCAACGTCACTTCTTCTACCGGCGCAATCAACGTCACAAACGCAACCGGGGGATTAGTGATTGCCGACGGGGCGATCCTCAATGCAGCGACAGACGTAAAACTAACAGGCGGCAATGCTCTTAGTATCGGCACAGCACTTGGTGGTGTAACCATAAGCGCAGGCAAGATTAGCCCACTGGTGGTTGCCACCAGCACCAACATGGACGATTTCGACATGAGTGCCATTGGCAGCCAGGGCAAGATTTCACTCTCCACAGGCTCGGGTAGCATCAGTGTGGCAGACAGTGCAACGCTGAACAGTTTTGGGGGAAGTATCGGACTTACAGCGCCGGGTGATATCAATATCGGCACTGGCGCCACGCTCTTTGCTCAAGGGGGTAATATCTGGCTCAACGGGTTGGGCAATATAAATGTCGCTGGCGGTGCCACCTTTACTGCTGTCGCACGCAGTGTGCCCTTTGGCTCCCAAGTTTATATGGTCAGTCAGCAAATTTTCATTGGTGCCTATCAAGGCGGTTCGATTGCTTTTGACGTGAATGCCCTACAACCGAGTTATGACACCTATCTTCGCGGGTCCTTCGAGCAGCAGCGCCTGGCCGCCGGAATAAACTCAATCGTCGGTCCCGGCATCAGCACCACAGGCACTACTCTTACTTCGACTCATGGTGGAACGGTGACGCTGCTGACCACCAACCCGAACAAAGTATCCGGCACGTTTCTTAACGTCCCGGGTGCGACATTGAACAGCGACGGTGGTGTTATATACATTGACCCGCCTGGTAGTCAGGTTAATATAAATGGTGGTGTGTTTCAGGCGTTTGGACCTCAATTAATCGCGGTGGCACCTCCAGTAATTCCCGCTCCTCCTCCTCCTGTTGGAGGCACCGGTGGTGGTGCAGTCGGCAGTGTCGGGAGTATACCTGTACTTGAGCTTACAAGCATCAATAATGAGGTCAGGCAATCGCAGTCAGCCAGAATCGTGCCTTTGGATACAATCGATTTGAATGTTCCATTAAATGCCCCTGCAGACAAAACGCAGCAGTGTGCTCCTCGTGCGCTGGCTAGCTTTGTTGAGGTATCCGATGGTGAAGGCGGGTGGCTCGTCTCATCGGGTTACTGCGAGACGTTCAGTGTCGAAGGCTCTAACGGATCTGCGGTTATTAGCGCCGGCGGTACGCAATTGGCTCCGTCAACGGATGGAACCATTCGCATGAATCAGGGCAAGATCGTAGCAATGTCCGGCAAGAACGGAATGACGGTGGAGACAAGCGAGGGGAGCGTCCATCTGGCTGCAGACAGTGCGGTGATGATTCAGGATGGTGGTCGGGGCGTTATTCGAATAACTCAGCTTGCAGGCGCTCACGGAAGTATCGACGTTGGACGTTCGGTCGGACCGCGGAAAACCGTGGCCACGCAAACCGGCCACGAGATAATGATCGCGGTAGGCGGTGCCAATGAGGAGGAGTTGATAGCAGCAGACGGAATAGATCGGGTGCCGGTTGGCGCCGCGATGACGATGTCCGACCTGGTGGTTAAGCGAAGCGAAGTGGAACCGAAACAACTGCTTGAACGAGACAAGTTGTTAAATTGCCCTACCACAGGATGTTTCCCGGTGCGCCTGCGAAACCGTCTCGGTAAGATGAGAGCCGACGCGTCCACTGGCAAGAAGCCTGCGTCTATCACAAGTGTCCCTCAGCCCTATATGACTGTTGGATACATTCAGCCCGCGCCTGTACCAAGCATGGTTACTACCGTCAGTTCTCCAACTGGCAGTATTAAGTATTCGGGAGATGCTCGTTTCAATTTGATTGCGTCTGGTGCTATCTCATTGCGAGAAGGCGAGATTTTGGTTGCTCCGGAAAAGACTACCATCGTAACTTCTGGCAATTCCAGAATACGAGTTGCGGCGGGAGCGGTTGCTGCAATCGAACGGGAGAAGCATGGTTGCATTCGTGTGCGTTCGCTGTGGAATTCCGCATCGGGTGGCGTGACGGCCTATGCCGGATCTGCACCGATGCCGGTGCCAGCTGGACAAGAGCTTGTGGTGGCGCCATCGGACAGTGATCTGAATGCGTTCCTGAAGGAAGATAGCGTGGCCAGGCGCCGGGTGTTGAAACTCAAGACATCCACCGGGGAGAGTGTCTTGATCTCTGAAACGAGCTTCATCAGTACCGTTACCGACTGCAAAGTTCTAGCCGTTTTGCTGAAGAGCCAGCACTCGGAAGACAAATCAATTACGCGAAAGATCATGAAAATGGCAGTAGCGCTTTCGGTGGTGACGTCGATGCATGGTAACTTTAGCCCAATCGACCCCAAGTATTGATACTTCAAGGACGATAAGCGAAAACAATCCGCGGTGTGATTCGGTGCCCTCCGAACCAGCGGACGACAAGGATCTTGCTGAACACGTCTTTAATCAGCCGGAGCTGATGATTGGTGACAGTTCGACCAAGAACTTATCACGGCTACGTACTTTCCCCTTGCGAAAACCTACTGTCTTTCGGATAGTTCTTTCTAGGCACGGAGAAAGAGAGGGTGGCAATGGATAAGTTTATTAGTGACGGAGTAAAAGCAAGCATGGGCGAGCTCCGGAAAGAATTGGGAAGCGGTGCCCCAGAGCTGAATGAGCGATGGCTGGATGCTGTAAGGAACGACATCCCGCTCAATAGACTGAGACAGCAAAGAGATGGGTCTGTTATGCCGGATGGAACGCTCGATGTTGCGCCCTTTCAACACTGCCAATTCAAAATTGCTAAGCCTAAATTGGATCCGGAAACCCAAGAAATTGCCAATGCATTATCGCCAGAGGTGACTAAACGACTGAAAGAGTTAGCGAAGAGTGTTGAGCAATCCCCCCGCGGCCAGCTGCAAGATGACATGTCCAAAGCACTGAAAGAAGCTTATCTACTCGGTGGACCGAATGCTGCCCGTGGATTGTTCGCTCATGTGGACGGCGAAAAGGTTGCAGTCGAATTTATCTCTCGCGATACTGCCAAGAAAATGCCAGCGTTGCAAGATCAAGCCCAAGCAGACACCAACGGGATTCACCTCTACGGCAGAATCGGAGAGAAGTATTTTTCGTGGAAGCCCGATCCAAAGGAATTTACTGAGTCCGATTGCAAACAAATGGCTAAACTGATTGCTCTAACTACTTCTGCAAAAGGCTCCTTTGGAGATTATGATTCCCACACATACAGCAATATACTCCAGGTCTTTCGCTGGGCTGAGGAGGCTGGCAAGCTAGATCAAATGGCAAAGGCCTTGAAGGCCGAAGACCCTACACACGACTTTGAAATACTTGGGACGGGAAACAATCTACGACTACAGCTTTACAGCAAGGGAACCGATATTCTCGGGTTAAACCTCGGGCCGAGCACTCTCGACCAAGTACCGCGCCCCGAAGACAGCTATACCGAACTCGTGAATGGAGTACGGTATTTCAAAGCCAATAACTACAAAGAATTAGAAGAGGTTTTCAGGAAACTCGAGAAGGGGCAGAAACCGGAGACACTCCTGATTACCTGCTCTGACTCTAGAATTGTGCCTTCAATGATCGCTAACTCTGGACCTGGAAAGATATTCGTTTTTCGCAATATCGGGAATGTCGTGCAGCCGTATAATGATAAGAACCCTGGTTCTGATGCGGCCGCAGCGGTGGAGTACGCCGTAAAAAAACTGCAGGTTAAAGACATCATTGTGTGTGGCCACGCAGGCTGTGGTGCCTGTCATGCTATGTTGGAGCCCCCAAAGGAGGGCGCGCTTCCGGCAGTAAGCGATTTCTTGAAAGGTAACCCGGAAGCCCTGAAAGCGGCAGCCAAGTTGAAGGCCGCCGGGGGAGATGAAGAAAAGAATCTTGAGACCATGATCAAGACTAATGCAGAAATACAAGCATCGAACCTTGAGAATTATCCATTCATCAAAGACGGGTACAAGAAGGAAGATGGAACGGTGCACAGGACAAGAGTCCATGTGTGGATCTACAACATAAAAGACGGCGAAGTAGAAGAGCGTAAATCAAACGGAGCGTATGAGCCAATCAAGAAGAGGAAGCAGTAATGTAGGAACATTTTTCCTTCATGCGGCTTAAGATCAGCAGGTCATGGCTCTTTTGCTACATCCAGGTATCGGCTTCCTTAGTCCATGTACGCCGGGCAGACCAGACGAGAATAATCTCGCACATCTTTTCGAGCCCTGCTATTCAACGGAAAAATTCGCGGAACAAATCGGGTGGGGTTTCGCTAGCTCAGTTAAACCTTGACGGATTAGAGGGGAAATACCGGTGATATCTTGGTCCCCTCTTTGGGAACAACAAGCAAATAGCCGGCAATGAAAAGGTACGTCTTCCCGATTCTTCCGGCTACCGCTGAAGGCAGGGGAGTTATGACAGAATCAAATACACACCCATTGGAGGTTTCTCAGCAGCAACGGATAAAGGACGTAGAACATCTCAAACTGCTCAGCATTTTTCATTATGTATTTGGCGGTTTGGTGGCCCTCGGTTCTTCGATTGCTCTGATTCACTTCTTTATAGGACTGTCAATTGTCCTCCACCCTGACTGGTTAAAAGGCGATCAATCAGCGCCGGGATTGAATTTTATCGGATGGATGTTCACAGGAATTGGCGCGTTAGTAGTTTTGAGCGGATGGACGTTCGGCGGATTGACCGTCTACTCGGGCTGGCTCATTCAATGCCGGCGGCAACCGCTCTTCTCAAAAGTAATTGCTGCGATCAACTGCATGCAGCTACCGTTAGGCACGGCACTGGGAATATACACATTACTAGTATTGATGCGGCCGTCAGTCGTCGAACTATATGAAACACCCAAAAGGTTGGCCAGCTCTGAATATGGCGCCTTGAAAGCCTGACAGTTTTTTGCATCGATACTCGTCATTCAACCAGGGGCAGTTCTTCTGTGTGGTCCAAAACTTGCTATGCATTGGAATTACTCCCGGGGAACCGGAGGTACGAACCGCTGCACCCTCAAATCAGTCGCGCTCGAAACCCTCGTAGACGAAAGCCCCCTTGATCGTTTCCGCGTCACGATCGGTAACACCTTGTGCGCGCAACGTACTGTACCAGGTCGTTCTCACCTGTTCAGTCATGTTGGAAATTATCGCTCTGGCTTCCTTCTCATCAAGCAAGAAGCGTGCGCATTGAGACAGCAAATTGTTGGCATTAGCAAAGCGGCCGCGGTCACCACACACCAGTGCTAAATCTCGCTCCTGCGATATCGAAGGAGTTGGAGTGAGGTCATATGCAGGTGACAGCCTCCAAACTCGATCGAAGGCGATGAGAGCATGATTACGCGGATGATCGTCTGTGTTAGAGATCAGTAAATTGAAACAGATACGACGAAACAACTCCGCCACATCTCTCTTGGGCTCGGCAACTACTCGGCGCAATTCTTCTGCCATCAGCACATAGGACCAACGATGGCGATGTAGAGGTGACTCTTCCGCCCGCAACAATGTGAGGCCGCTTATCATTCGCGCTCGAACATATCCTTTGGCGGTTTTTTCGCGATCGAATCTTTGAACAAGGAGCACATCTTTGCCGCCAAAACTCTCGATCCGGCTTCTGGCTGCGTTAATACCACAGCTTCGTGCCAGTTCAAGCATCGCATGTTCGACACGCGGATTATTCCACCGATCATCTGGACGTCCAAATTTTGCAACCCAAAGTCCAATGTCATCTTCTACAACGGTTTTTGGCCTGGCCCCACCCATAGAGGTGCCGAGGAGCAGCAGTTCTTGAGCCTGAATGATTTCGTGGTCAGTCTCGTCAAGTTGATTTCTATCAACCGAAATTTCATATCGCACTAACTTCTCCGCGGTTTGCTGAAGCCGCTCTAGTTCAAGTGTTTTATTGAACTTTCGGAGTGGCGCCGGGGGTTTTTGGTTCAAGCCAAATCCGAGTGCGCCTGCACGATCATCTGGAGATTGGAGGAGATAATCAATTTCACTCAACCCTGTTTTACCTGAGTATCGTTCAATAAGCCGCCGCCCCCAAAAGTCAGGTCCAGCATCTCTAAGCGAGCTGAATACGCCATCTAACCGGGCGTTCTGATATGTACTCTCTCCCAGCTTAAGATCAATTGGATCGATTTCTACCCGGTCAGCTCGTGAAAGGTAAGACTTTCCATACACGAACCGACCAATACTATTTCCTCGCCGGTCCGTGGTGAGCACAAAGCGTGCAGCTGTCACACTCTCGATCGCCCTCGGTAGTGTGATGTAGACAAAACACTCCGTGCGCGATTCTTTAGAAGTCACTATCGATACCTTGGTCTTTGCGTGCGCGTTGGCGACCGGTGGCCGCCTCCAGAGACAAGCCATCCTTATCTTTTGACGGATTGCCCACTTCTTCCAATTGATCAAGTTGGTCGTAGAGCCAGAGCAGGGCAGCATAAACGACTATTCCAGTTGAAGCCTTTCCTCTTTCGGCATCCATCACTGCTCTTGGTCCAGTGCCAATTCGTTCAGCTGCGTCAGCTATCCTCATATTGCGACGAATTCTTGCAGCTCGGAGGTTCTCTCCTAGCTGCCGTATTGCCTGTTCGACCGGATAGGGTGGCGATTGAACTAACTTGTTCGTACGGGACATATGCTTTCAAAAGCCTCTTAAGTCCTGGAAACTGCTATACAAAGCATATCACTGTTATTGCTTTCTGGATAATACCTGCTCTATAAAGCAGATTAAAGGTGCCAACATGCTTTATAAAGCATAAAAATGAGGATGCGGATCGCTTCCACCAAAATCGATGTTCCAGCGATCACGAATTCAGAAATCGATCATGTGCGCAAGCGAAGACAGACTACTCCTGAAAGGTTTAGGAATCGCGAAAGAGAGACGAAGCGCCTCGCAAACACCGCAGACGAAAGCAAATTGACAGGCTGATTGAAAACGCGAAATCAACGGCGAAGCGCGACGTTCGCAATATTCCAGACCAGAAGCCAACGGCGAGACTACGCGTGGTTTACGTGCTTGTCACGCTGCCGCGCGCTCCTCATCCCGTCTGACCAAATCTTGGTCCATAAGTAGGACGTCGTGAGTAGTGAACAGCAGTTGCGCCCGGCTTTCCGCAGAGCCACTCGACCGATAACCTTCCAACAGGAGCGTACAGATGCAGAAGCCAGCGTTCCGCAGCTATGGGGAACTAGAATGTGAGTGGTCGGACTGAAGCCACATTCGTGCTTGCTGGGCAAGTTGGTCGACACCTTCGCCACTTACTGAAGAAAAGATCTGGAGACTTACTAAATCTTCAAATCCGGACTTTTTAAGGTCTCTACGATAATTCAGCAGAGTATCTTGGGCTGCACCCCGCGAGAGCTTGTCGCTCTTGTTTAGCAAAACGTGCAGTGGCATCTCAGATTTCACTGCCCAGTTGATCATCATCTGGTCGAATTCTTGCATGGGATGTCGAATATCCGTAACGAGAAAAATTCCCCTCAGGGACTGCCTATCGTTGAGGTATTGCGATAGATGCTCCTGCCATTTTTGTTGCACCGCCTTCGAAACTTTGGCATAACCGTAACCCGGTAAATCAACAAGGCGCAAATCGGCTGAGTTATGTAACAGGAAGAAGTTGATCAGCTGCGTGCACCCGGGGGTTTTACTAGTGCGCACAAGTTTATTGTTTCGAGCAAGCGTATTAATTGCGCTGGACTTCCCCGCATTGGAACGTCCGGCAAAAGCGACTTCAGCGCCCTTATCGAGAGGGCATTGCTTGAGGCTGGGTGCACTGATCAGAAACTCTGCGGATTTGAAGTTGATTTGGGTCATTGCAATAGGGTTTTTAGCAACTGACTGTTCGTCGCCGCCATGGGTACTGAGAGTCCGCGTATGTCAACAAGTTCTGCGCCTCTTCCTGCACCAATCATAGATAACCGCATTTCCGTATCCTCATCCCGAATGGGTTCAGGTTATCAGACCAGGACTCAATGGGTCAACAGGGCTGTGCATCATGTCTCTTTGCCGCGGCCTCTACCACTGGATGAGGAATCATTTTGCTTCCTTCATTAGAATCGAGAATATGTCCCGGGAAGTGGGGGCTCGTTACTTGCGGTCGCCAACCGCATCTTTGAGCTGATGATCGGAATCGCACAAAACATTCAAAACCAGTGATCGTACCTCTCGTACTCTTTTCTTTTTGATGAAAGAAAATCGGTGCTGTTCTTCTCTTCTGATTGAACGGCAAATTGCTATTTTGGCAACACACCGGCAACAATTCAGTACTAAATTCAAATTGTTGACTTGGATAAATAGCTACGTTTTTAGTTCTTAAATAGACTTCTTTATTTATTGTTCTGCTGAAATAGACCTCGAAAGGGCCTTTTAAATCGGGCAAAAAGCAGAGAGCTGGTTCATTTCCCACGTGAGAGGCTGCTTGCATAATGTCAGAGATCGACGAATACGGAATTAAGCCAGAGGCAAAGATCGCCGACCAAGGAACTCCCATTCTCGACCAACTTGAGGGTGGTCCGTCGCCAGGTTTGGCAGGTCGCAAGGAAAGAGAAAAGGATACTGACACTGCCAGCATTAAGGCGACTGGTCTGTCTGTGCGCGAAAACGCCATGGCAGGTCAGTTGTATTTTCCCGAAAACATTACCACCGATCAATTCTCTATACCTGGCCTTGGCGATAAACCACCAACCCCGCCAGCGCCCGAGAGACCGCCAGTACCGGGTGACAAGAGACCCGGTACTGTAGCACCTACTGGAGATATGGGCGCCGATGCTGACGATATGTTTACCAAATGCGCCAAGCAAGCCGCCTTGGCACAAATATTACAGGCGCAAAGAGACGGATTGATACCGAAAGATCTGGGCATCGATCGCGACGACAAACCTACTGTTAAACCCACTCCTGATGCCAAGCCGACCGACGGGAAACCGAGTGGCGATAAGCCGACATCGGCCACGTCTCCAGGACCGAATCCAAGACTTGACGCCGTCACTACTAGACCGGAAGATGCTCCCAAGCCTGTAGACAAATCCAAGCCCGCTGAAGGTGCCCCGTCTCAAAAGACTCGTCGCCGCTAAACTCTCTTCGTTATTCGGATGTTCTCTCCAAACGGGTTTGTATTGAAGCGAAACGGCGTAATTAGCACAATGTCCCGCACATGCACTGGCTGCAACACTAAGCAACACTACAAGCGGACGATGTCTAAGAAACGTAAGCCTGTTTTCCAATGCAACGGAACCTGCATATCTTTTGCGAATACTATCATAGAACATTTATCTCCAGGCATTGGAAAAGTTTGGGTCAATCACTAATCGACCTGTTTTGTCAATGTGCCAAAGAATTCGCCATGCCACACAATTGCCAGTCCATCGGAAAAATCACTTGCGTGAACCTCGGCTCAATTACGAAATGTCCGTCATGGCCGATGAATCCATATCTGTCTCGTGAATTTGACCAAAGTCTAAAACTTAAGCCTATCTAGCCGATTTTTGTCTGTTACTTGTCCTTACTCTGGTAAGGTCCGCGATTAGTAGTAACCTGTTGGATGGCGGCGGCCATCTTGAGCACCTTGCCGACGATGTCTCTGTCTTCCGGAGTCTTGGAGTGACGGAGTCTTGTCAGAACCTCGCTTGTTTGCATAAGATGCACGATCGACACGTCGCTGCAAAAGATGCTGTCACTTGCGCCCAGTAATTCGGTTCTACGACGACCTACTCGATCATTTGCAATGGAGCGCACGATAGAAGCGTTGTCTTCGCCGAAGATGACTTCTTGCCCGGAAGCAACTCTAACTTTGCGCCCTTCGCAGATCGCCAGGACGTCATTGTTTGTGTTGTCGCGGAGAGTACGCACTCTCGTAACGTGTTCTTCGCGTGTCACAAGCACAATGCTTCCCGGTTTGATCTCAACCACACAACCTCCGGCATTAACAGTACTTTTCTGCACTGCATTGATCAATACATCACCATGATACAGGTTAAAGCAATTCTCTCTTTCCTGTTTCACCGACGTGGACGGCAGGTGCCTTACATGCATGCTGGGTGTTTTGCGAAGCTGTAGATTCGCCATGGTGAGCCCGGCCGCAATCGAAGGTGAGTACGCTGCAATGGGTCTAAACGTCTCGGGCTCGTTCTGTTGAGCCTCGCTGCTGTCGGTGAGTTGCGCTGGCTGGGGTGAAGTCACACCTCGACGCACCGGCATGGTATCAAGCAGGCTTGTCGTCGTGATATTTTGCACAGAGGGCACAGCTATCAGCATTCTACCAGTTGATCCTGTCGAGTTTGACGAGGAACCTGCTAATGATGGATGGGTGAGCACCGGTTGTGGTGTCGGCCTCACTTGCTGTGCGTATGGAAGGCCCACCGGCGGATCCGCAATTATTACATTCCCGGAAGTGAGCTGTATCGCCTGATTTCCACTACCGTGCATAGGATTAATAAAGAACGTGATATTTGCGCCTTGCCCTAGTAACACGCTCGGCAATCCATTCGCTGTGATTCCCGGATTGAAAACCGGATTTCCGAAAAATATTTTCCCTGTGCCGGATGTAAACGTCAGTACATTGGCCGGCTGATTGCCTGCTATCTGGGTCGGACCGGCACCGGCACTGAATGTCACATTTCCATTGCCCCCGTTCAAGGCAATAGCTTCCACCACCGCAAATTGCTCTAATACGATGTTGTCGCCCGCAGCATTGCCGTTTTGGAGCAGAGTAATGTTTGCGGTCGGACCCAGGGCGAGAAGTACGCTGAACGGTTTTACTCTAAGCGGTCCCCCTGAATTCGCTGTTATGTTAAGACTGCCTGCAATGGCATAAATCGAGCTCGCCGCTACTCCGCCACCAGTGCCGGTGATATTTACATTTCCCTGCAATGCGTTGACGAGGCCGCTGAGATCGACTGAGCTGCCTGTAACTCCGATGCCTCCCTTTAGTGTTAACAACGTTCCGTTTGTGCCGGAGAGGACCGGACCTGAAGCAGTTATCGTTATGCCGGTGCCGGCAAACACGAGTTGATTTATGGCGACACTACCATTGGTGGCATTTGCGCCCACTGTGCCACTAGCGAACACCAAGCTGTTAAGGGTCATGTTGCCTTTGGACATTAAGTTGACGTTGCCGTTTGTGGATTGTACAAGCTGAAACAGTCCTGTAGTCAGAGTTCCATTAGTTGCAGTGAGAGTGATATCTTTTCCGGCGAACAGGGTGCCATTTGATGAAACGTTCTGGTTACCAGTAAGTGATAAAGGACCACCAGCAAAAATCAACTGGAATGGTGCTTGCGTCACGCTGCCCGTTGTTGAATTAGCGGTAAAGCTGCCGTTAAAAGCTGCTACGCTGCTGTTAATGTTGATATCCTGCGCAGCCTGAAGACCGACGTTGCCGTTACTGGTGCTTACCAGCCCGTTCACGTTTATCTTGCCGACTGTCGCGTTCAGGTTAACATTGCCCATGATGGTGCTAATCGAACTGCTGGTTAAGTCACCGGTCTGAGCAGTCAATGTTAGATTGCCGGCGGAGGCTTGGACTATGCCGCCGGTGAGAGTGCCTCCGGAGATCAAATTTACATCACCGACGCCAAATGATAAGACAGCCCCATTTCCGTAGTTCTGGGTTCCGGTAGTCGTGATGCTTATGCCATTTGCAGCTAGGAGCACACCGAAAGGTTGAAGTACATAGGAGCCGTTCGCTGAAAGCGTGATATTGTTTCCACCGCCTACAGCTCCGCCGTATAGCGATCCTGTAGTCAGATTACCTCCAGCTGTGATTGCGATAGCCCCGGTAGCGCCGACACTCATATAGTTGTTCACGCTAATATTACCGGGACCAGCCCCTGCGGTGCTCGTCAAACTGAGATTGCCGTTGGTCAGGACAGGGGCATTGATAGCCATGTTGCCGTTGCCCGTGATTGTAAGGCTACCTGCAGACATGAGATAACCCTGCACTCCGGTGGTAAGAACTGTGGAGTTCTGATTCGAGTTTATGTTTATTATTGGAGCCGTTCCCGCGCCAGTGAAGCTTGCAATTCCGTTAATTACTACCCGGTTGCTGCTGCTGGCTCCGGTAATATTGACGACAATTGGTTTTGCAGCTGTCAAACCGTTGAATGCAATCAGGACGTTAGAGGGGATATTGAAAGCCGTCAAGCTGGAAGGGATGTTTGTCGTTTTCAGATTCAACGTTCCGCCGATGACGGTACCACCATTGACCACGAGAGAACCACCCAGATCTCCGGTTCTTTGCAATCCTAAAATGGTTGCCACTGTTGAGCTATTCGTAAGATCAAGGCTGGTCAACTGCACTGGTTTTGCAGCGGCTAGAGAACCACCGCTAAATGGTCCAGAGGTTTGGTTAAGGACAGGGAGATTATATTTCTGCGCAATACCGGTAAGTTGATACTGTTCTAAAGCAGAAGCCGGGGAGGTGCTACTGGTGGTAGTGGTGCCCGACGCAGTCCAAATTCCGAAGTTAGGTTCCCCTCCTTGAAATGGAGTCGAAGAGAACTTCCATGGTTCGTCATAGGCCTCGAAGTATCCCTGGACTCGAATCTGATAACCCAGACTATAGGTCGCTTTGTTTGAATAGGACCAACTTTGCATGTCGGGGTAATACCAACTCGCCAATTGTGGCTGAGCTTGGGGTGCGTTATTCGGCAAAGATGTAGTCTGTGTGTTGTTTGATTGTGTGGAAGCCGTTGCCCAACCGGTTTCGGCTACCCGAAGGTGTGGGGTGATTGATGCCGTGCTAAATGCAGAAAGGGTGCCGTTGAGGTCGGCCTGGATTCCTACAATGAGAGGAGGAGGCGCTGGTGGTGGAGCAGGCAGAGCGGGAGTTCCGGCAGCAGTTACAAGTGTTTGGAAATTGGCGGCATTTATGGATGTTATCTGAGTTGTCGCGGTGCCCTGTGGCACGAGGTAGCTTGCAATACTATTGGCCGCTACGCCTCCAGCGCTATTAGTGCCGTCGTAATAGGGATAGACATCGGCATAGACATGGTCGTTGGTTCCTTCGAAATTTGCAGTGAGCAATCCGTATGTAGCCTGGCAATTCATACACCCGTTAAGCAGGTCAACTGTCGATTGATAACTCGTCACCCCTGAGAGCACTCCGTAGGTCTGTCTTGTGGTGATTGGAAGCGTTGTTGCAGTGTAGCTGGTGGTGTTGTTACGCTGCACCTGAGCGTAATTGATTGCTTGAATTAGGCTAGTAGTTGACGGACCGGGACTCGTGCCGCCCACTATACACTCGTTGCCGACAACCATATCCATAACGTTGCCGTATCGGACCGCCTGCTGTAAGGCATAGTCAATTTCTGCCTCAGTGGGAGGTACATTTACACTGTGGTCCGGATTTTGGCTAAAAGCACCGGCAGTGACCTGAAAACCCATTTGCTTGCCAGCCTGTATGGTAAACCGTGCCGCGGTGTTGATTACGTATGAGCTCTTCTGTGTCAGATCGGTCGCTCCTGGTGCCACGTTGGCGCCCTGAGTATAGGTACTCAGACTTTGAAAAAGTCCGGTTTGTGCAATTGGTGCCATTAGCAAGAGAACTTGCGGGTATGTGTAATCACCGAACAATGTATACGCTTTTGGATTTGCATTGAAGTTTGTCGCCAATCCAACATACGGTTGGAAAGCGATTCCGGTTATGCCACCATTAGGATCAACCGCCTGGAAATTGGTACCCGCAGAGACACTGATGGTTCCATCAGTGAGAATCGTTCCCGCGATGCCGCTGCTTTGGTTGGTGCCCGTGAATAAATACAGTAGTGCGCCGCCGGTAAACGCCAGACTCGCCCCCGCTCCTGTTGAGGTAAAATGGATGTTCTGCCCGTCGGTTGGTCTTAGAACAATGTTGCTGGTGGTACTTGCGAAAATCTGCGCCGACCCGTTAGCTGCCACAGAAATAGTCAATGGTTGCGGCGATTGTGTCAGTGCACCGGAGGTAAAGATCATGTTCGACTGTAATCCGTATATTACAGAGTTGTTCGCCAAGTTTATTGTTGGCGTACTGATACTTACGATCGGACCGCCGAAGCCTTGCACCGCCGGGCTGAACGTCAGCGATACTCCTGTTTGAAGATTGATCGAACCGCTAGCCCCCTGGGCACTTAGTGTGACGAGTCCACCCGCTCCGGTTTGAAAGAGTGTGTTATTGATGAAGTTGATGCTGCTGTTATCAGCGGCGCTGACGGATATCACGGCGAGCCCGGGAACTGATACATTACCTGTTCCTGAGAAACTGATTCCACCCCCGCTTTGGATATTCACCCAGGGATTACCCGCCGTCGTTCCGGGATTGATACCGGATATGGTGCCATTGTTGACGAGACTCAAGACACTGCCAGTTGTGTTGTTGACATTGACGAAAGTTCCAGATATCGTACCGTTGTTTGTTAGACTTGGCGTGTACAGGTTAAGCTGGTCCTGACAAAAGCTGCAGCCGCTTATGGCGGAGCTTACAGTAATGCCACTGGCTACGTTTATCTGCGCCCCGGAGATCTGAGCCACAGGGGTATTGTTATAAGAAGTAGGTGGCAACGGATTCTGCATTAGAGTCACTGAACCGTTCAGATTGACAGTACCCGTGGTGGCAATGACAACATTTGCTCCGGCGGTGATAGACCCGGCGGTGATGGTACCTGCCTGAAGAGCCCCGGGCCCGTAAGCACCGGCGCTCTGGAACGTTGGATTTGCAAAACCCGAAAATGTCACAAGACTTGAAGCACTGACCATGATATTCTCGCTGGCAAAGTGATTCTGTTGAAGCGGATTGCTCAAAGTAAGGATGTTTCCTGACAGGGAACCAACCGTGATATTTTCCGCATTAGCTCCGGTAGAATTCAGCGTGTAGCTTCCGGCACTGATGCCTGTTGCATCTGACACTTGAACGAATGTTTGACCGATATAAGATTGACCGACCAGAGTGTTGATCGAAGCGGGAGTGTTACTTAGATTGGGACTCTGGATCATTGCTGGATTGGCGGAAAAGATATTTACAAGACCATTATTGATGCCTCCGGTATTGGTTTGCCCGGCGAATGGAACCGTGACCGTGTCTATCGTGCCCACGGAGATTGCGCCGGCGCCAATGATTAATACGTTTCCATTGGTTGGAGTACTGGTTGTCGCGGTAGTTCCTGTAGAGATGCTTGAGGAACTTGGCAATGTTATGTTTCCGGCATTCGTGCCAGTTCCGCCGTATGCCACCAGAGTCACATTGCCACCATTGAAGGCCGTCCCTCCTTGAGCGTTGATGGTAGTTATGTTATTACTTCCACCGCCTGTGAGGTCAATAAAGCCGCCCGCACTCGTGCCTCCACTTATCGTGACTGCCGTGTCCCCTGGAACTGAAGTGGTATTGCCGCCAGTTCCGCCAGAGGTTGTTATGTTCGCACCTGCCACCATGAGAATATTACCGCCATTGAAGGTGGTGCTAACGCCGGAGGTGGAGATTGAAATGTTATTGGCAGTTGTCGTAATGTTCGTCCCGGCGATTATAGCCAAGTTACTGCCGGGAAAGCTCATCGAACCCGTGATCTGAATTGCTCCTCCAGGGTTGAAGAATGTTGGATCACCGGTGATATTCATAGAACCAAGTTGCAGATTGGCTGTATTTGTGTCGACATGCAAATCGCATGCCGACACATTCAATACGCCTGTAAGAACTTCCGGAGACAGACTGGCCGTACCCTGTGTGCTGATATTCAGTTCTTTCGAAAGTACGTTTCCCCCCATAATGGAAAGATTCGGTTTGAGCGAATCGGAAGCAAGTGTGGTTGCGTTGATGGAACCCAGCATCGCTTGCAGTGTTCCATTTACGTTGTTGATGAGCAAATTCTGGCTGGCAAGATTTGAGATGTTAATGTTGCCCGCGATACTGCTGATAGTGCCGGTATTGATAAGGCCTGCAAGCCCCGACTGTAAGTTGATGTTTTGAGCGGCGGTTGCAACTGCTGAATTGGTAATGGAATTTCCGGCAATCATCGATAAATTTCCTGCCGAACCAATGGTTCCGGCATTTATTATGTTATTGATTGCATTCAGGGAGAGGCTGAGATTCTGAACGGAGTTTATTCCCAATCCGGCCGGCACCATTGTTGTAAGAAGTGCACCGCTGTGGTTAAAGATGTTCAGCGCGTTGAAGTTGACCGTTTTGACGGAGGGATTGGATGATATTGCATAAATCGAGCCGGAATTATCTATATTGCCTGAAAGATTGATGGTGGCAGATTGTCCAAAATCTATTATGGCTGTCGCGCCAGCGGACACCTTAAGACTGCCAGCATTTGTGATATTTGCTGAATCTATAACTTCTTTTCCGCTTGAGACAACAACAGACTGTGCCAGTGCAGGCGCTTCGAAAGAGAAGCATAGATAGCCAAGCAGAACGGATTTTGCCAGCCGACCATATTTTTGCATCGAAGATACTCCTCAACTCCTGCTATATTTCATGCCCGAAAGAAACAACCCGGTATCGCCTGACATCCCTTTCGGCAATTCTCTTTCAGGGCGTTTCCTTCCGATTCCCTACAATCTAAATCTGAGGAATGTCATTGATGGAGGCTGGACAGCAGGCGATCGAATGAATGTTCAGCACTGAGTGTGGTGGCAACTCATAAACACCAATGAAGTCGCACAACTATCTTGCTGCTCATCTAATTCTGCTACTCTTCACCGGGCTACGGAAATCTGAAGCTGAATCGCTGGTTTGGGGAGAACGGGGCGTTGATTTGAAAGCGCGAACGCTACTCGTTCAAAAACACAGAAGATCACGTACCATTGCTACTTCCGCTGTCTGATTACTTGCATAGCCTGCTGATGGGACGTTGGCAGGCTCGTGAGAGCGATGAGTGGGTCTTCCCCGGGAGAACAAATCGGGGCATCTTTCCGATCCGCGCTATTCGATCGAGAAGATTGAGCAATCGTGTGGAGTATCGTTCACGCCGCACGATTTGCGACGGACATTCATTACTATCGCCGATGGACTCGGTATCGGGCAATACACAATTAAGAAGCTCGTCAATCACAAGAATGGCGCTGACGTGGGAGTTACTTTGTTGCCGAACTAGAAAGATTGCGGGAGCCGATGGAAAAGATAAGCGCGTTCATAGTGGAACAAATTGGAGTCGAGCGCAAAGAGTTGAACGGCAAATCGAAAAACTATTCCGCTAAAGGGAATGATCTTCCCCATTCCAAATGCTGAAGATCGGCAATCCAATCACACTGTGGAGAGTTCTTCTTCGGGTAGTGGAAAGATGCTTTCCGAAGTCCATACTTCGACGCCATTTGTTCTTAGTTCTCTGATGAACTCTTGGTCCAATCCAACCCGAAGCATAATATCCGCAGCGCATGCAACGATGCCCGTAACGTTAGCATTGCAAATGTCTCGCAACAGGTTGGTCCGCAATTCCTTCTGTACGGTACCAATTACTTTAACCACGAAGGGCGGAAGAAGCTCATCGCCAGACAGTTCTGAACGCCAGCCCCAGAGCCTGATGCTTTCTTGTTGATAAGCTACACCGTTAGCCTGAAAAAAACTGTGGAATTTTTCAGGGACGCTGTCCACCTCAACTTCGATTAACAACGGTAGTACACGCTTGATTGACATTCACGGGTGTCCTCAAATCGAAAGTCTTCCCATATTATAGGTGCCACTGCTAGGGCGACAAATGAGAGAAGGCAACTGTAATGGAAATTGACCATTCTACCGCGCCGAACGGACCTGAGCACATTTCTTGTTCATCTCACACGCCGTTGTGGTGAAAGAAGCGCAAAAGACGTACTTTGTAAGATCATTCAGGATAGTCACCTGCTCAATCGCCTTTTGGTCACGCGTATGTGGCTATGAGGAAGGCAGGTTGGGACATTACAGATCAAAAATGCGTTTGTTTCACAGAGGTCCCATTAGAGCATATTTCTTTGAAGGGCGAGCGGTGATGGAGCCGTATGGGATTGCTGTAACCAAGAGACAATCTCGAAACATAAGACCTTTCTTGAAACATTTTTGCCTCCTGCTGATCAACGGGAGCGCGACTTCTGGATAGTTAACGATGAGAAATTGCCAGGATCTGCGTTATATGAAAGCATTTGCCGCTGCTTACCCTGACAGAGAGGTCGTGTTGGAGTTCCCTGCGAAAGTTACTTGGTATCACAACTGCACTCTGCTGGATCGAGTGAAAGATTCAGACGTGCGCATGTGGTATACAGCGGCGACGATTGAAAACGGTTGGACTCGTGATGTGATGGTGCACCAAATTGAAAGTGAGTTGTACCGCAGGAATGGCAAGTCGATGACTAATTGTATATTCCGCTCCATCGTGGCCCCCTATTCCGACCAAAATGGCCTACATGTCACGGGGGTGAAATCAAGGGGGAAATGAAACGAAACGATTGTTCCAGAGGACAAGAAGTGAGAGCAAACCATAT
>JAKFUT010000011.1 GCA_021732565.1 Candidatus Obscuribacterales bacterium | reverse complement strand
GGTGCGAACCATTTCCGAAATCCATTCGGGGTCCACCACGGTGTCATTATTCAACAGGGCTATAAATTCACCGCGAGAATCCTTTATTCCTGCATTCACAGCCACGGAGAATCCGGTATTGTGCGGAAATTTGATCAGGTGAATCTTCGGATAACTCGACTCTAAGAATTCGACAGATCCATCGTGCGATCCGTTGTCGATGACAATCACTTCCAACTGTTGCCAGGTTTCTTTGAAGAGCGAATCGAGGCATCCCTTGAGAAATTTCTTGCCGTTCCAGTTTGGAATGACAACACTGACAAGACCTTTCTCCACGGAAATGGAAGAACCGGGCCATACGCGTGTTGCAATTTCCGGTAAGGTGGCCGAAGCAGTCATAAAACGTTCCCTACTTTGAGATCCAGCCTATTATGCCTGGTAACCAAGCGATCGAGTCCTTACCGTCTTTTAATTCAATTTCCACACTTCATTTTGAACCGCCGCCGCACTCTATTTCTCAGTCCCTTCTCATTTTTTGGCGTTCCAGTTCGTAATTTGCGTACAAAATTGAAGCTCGCTGCGCGCGACCCGAAACGAATGGCTTGCGCAGACGAGCCGACGGAGGAGCCCGGGACGCTTACAATTGATCACAACAAATAAATAATCTTCGCAAACACTGGCACATCCTTGATCCAGAATGCGGAGGAAGCACACCGAATGCTATTCTTGGGCCCGGTCGCAGTGGCGGCTCCTTGGAGAAAACTAAGAATTGACCCGGTTCAGTCAACGCATTTTGCTGGTGACACTCGAACCGATTGCACGCCAGATGGCCGGTCCGGCCATCCGTTGCGTTGAAATCGGGAAGGAATTGGCGCGCGATCACGAAGTAACAGTTTTTTCTCCCTGTCCTTCGGACATCGAGCGACCGGCAGAGATATGTCCGTTACCCAATTTCAACATGTTCTGTGGCGGAAACAAGGCCAACCTCTATAAGCTGGCCCAAAACAGCGACATTATTTTCGTGCAAGCCAATGTGTTAAAGCCGTATCCGGCACTGTCGGACATGGGCAAGTACCTGGTGGTAGATTTGTACGATCCTTATTTGCTGTCGCTGCTGGCGCAGTACGCAAATGATCGCCATACGTCTGCGTCAAGCTACAGTCTCATGCATCAAGTACTTCAGCGTCACATGCTGGCGGCAGATTTTTCCATCTGTGCATCAGAAAAGCAGTTGGACTACTGGCTGGGCAGATTCTGCGCCATTGGAAGATTGAGCCCGGAACTGTACCAGTTCGACCCGACTTTTCGAAAACTGATCGATGTTTTGCCCTTCGGACTCCCGGGGGAACCACCGGTGCGCACGGGAAAAGGAATGAAAGGAACGGTGCCTGGCATTAACGAGTCCGATTTCGTCCTCCTTTGGGGAGGCGGAATATGGGACTGGTTCGATCCGCTCACAATAATTCGAGCGGTGGCGCAATTAAGCGCTCAATATCCGCAACTCAAGCTTTACTTCTCGGGGTGGAAATCACCGAATCCACAAGTACCTCTTATGGACATGGCGGTGAAGGCAAAGGCAGAAGCTGAGCAGTTAAATGCTTTGAACAGATCAATTTTCTTTTCTGAGTCCTGGACGCCGTACGCCGAGAGAGTCAACTATCTTCTCGATGCCAATGCTGCAGTTTCAGCGCACTTTGACTTGCCGGAAACGCGATTTTCTTTTCGCACCAGAGTTTTAGATTACTTCTGGACGGGCCGCCCAATCCTTACCACAACAGGCGATCATCTTGCCGATCTTATCCAGCAGAAACGGGCCGGAGTCGCTCTGCCATATGAGAACGTGAACGCATGGAGCGCCGCCATCGAAGAAATGATTACGCGTCCGGAACTTCAAAAACAATACTCGCAAGCATCGGCTGCGCTGGCTGATGATTTTCGCTGGACCAAAACAGTGGAAGCGCTCCGGCGTTTTTGCGCCGAGCCGTATCACTTACCTGCCTGGCGGCGGATTCGCATGCCCGGCCTGGTCGAGCGCGCACGCGCGGTTTATTCGCGCGGAGGAAAAGACCTCGTCATGCGAAGATCGCGTGAAATTATTCGCGATATCATTCGCGGCTAGGCCGGTTCCGATATCAAAATCCTTTTTGCTTCTGCACTGACTTTGCAAGCCAGTCTTCCCCACCGGGAAAATCTTTCTGACACTTGAGACAATCTTGAAATTGCTTGATTGCATTTTTCATTTGATCGAGCCCGTAATAGTATCGCCCCAGATGAAAATGAACCGCAGGATGATACGGGTTCGCTTCCAGAGCCTTAGCCAGAAACTGCAAAGAAGCAGTGTAGTCTTTGTCGTCAAGAGCCATGACTCCTAACTCAAGGTTGGCATCGTAATACTGCGAATTAATGTCGAGCACCTTTTCCATTTGCTCTTTGGCACCGGCGCGATCACCCTTTTCTTTGAGAATGATCGCTTTGTCAGTCAAGGCAGCAATGTTTTTCTTGTCCTTGGCAATAGCCTTGTCGTACCACTCGTTAGCTTTATCGTAATTTTTCAGCTGCAAATACATCTTTCCGATCTGAAAATATGCGTCAGCATAGGTAGGATCTAGTTTTAATACGGTTTCGAATTCTTTGATGGCATCTTCTGATTTCTTCAACTCGACCAGCACATATGCCAGGTTGAAATGAGCTTCTTTGAAGTCGGGTTTTAAGCGAATGGCTTCTCGATATTCCGGTTCAGCTTTGTCGAATTGATTCAATTGCTGGTAACAATAAGCCAGGTTGTTATGCCCTTCGGCATAGTCGGGGTCCATTCTCACAACTTCTTCGTAGATCTTCGAAGCTTCATCAAATTTTTTCAATTGCATGAACGTTGCGCCAACCCAGTTGCGCACCCCTGTATTGTTCGGCTGCAGTTCCATTGCCTTCTGCAACGGCACCAGTGATTCTTGATATTTCCCCTTATTGAACAACGCGATACCACCGTTCAAACTTTGCTCCACTGCCGGGTCAAGCCCCTTCACAGGAGAAAGATTACTTCGTGGCGCGCGCGGGTTTGTGGCCGAACTAGCGGGCGCAGCAGTGGTAGCTCCGCCGGAACCGGCGCCCCTAACGGAAGTGGTGCCCTGGCTCGCTGCAGAAGTGGCCTTCGTATCCGCTGCGGCTGTTTTGGCGGGAGCTGCGGCTTTGGAATCCGCCGATTTGGCATCCACCGGTTTAGTCGCTGCAGGAGCCTTTGAAGCCGCACCAGTGCCCGGCTTGCTCTGAGCTATCAGAACTTTCAGTGCCGGTAGTACCATCTCGTGGGGAACCCTGGCAGCGTCCTCCTGGTCGGCAGTTTGGTGAGCAGTTAAATGATCGGGTGTACGGTAGAGCACACTTTGCGGCGCAGCTAAAGCCTCTGGCAGAACGGCAAGGGGAAGGACTGCTGAAATCGCCAACCACATTAGCTTCTCAAGCGTTCTCATCCAACTCTCCCTCATCGACGTTAATCAGTATCTTAATGCTTTCTTTTCTCGGTCTGTACGAGGCTCAAAGAGCCAGGCTACTCCTGCGGATATTTAGCCCACGGGACAATAGACCGCAAGCGAAGCCTGACAGCCGCCGACGTGCCCGGCCACACGGTCTAAACGGGCAGCCTTCAGCCAGCCTTTGCTGTACACACCCGGCGCACACATACCCTTCCCTCTCATGATGGTGTTCACACTCTTCCCCCTCACCTCGTATAGAATTATTAAGGGTACATCGAATCACTAGTTTTGCTCGTCGCAGATGACACTGAGGATTAGTTGAGGGTAGTATCTTGAAGACTGCACTGCAATCGGGAGGAATCGTGACGTCTGGCAATTCAACAAAACCGGGCAACGGCGATTCTTCTGGCATAGTTTTCGAACCGGCTCCCCATCTTAACGAAGGCTCTATTGTTGAGTATGAGCTGAAGACAGCGCTCGCTCTTCAAAGTTCCATGGAAGAAGGGCTACAGAAGCTCAAGAAAAAAACCAGTAAAGAACATGTCCATAAATCGCGAGTAGCGCTTCGCAGATGGTTTTCCGTCTGGTCGCTCCTTCAAGAGGAAGGGTGGGACAGTGAGGAATTTTCCCGGAAGCAGATGATGCCATTGAAAACTCTGCTCAAGGCGATGGGAGCTTTGAGAGACCTGGACGTTGCCATCGATAAAGCTGAGCTTCTGCAATGCACCAGTTCCATGATCAAGAAACTCCGCCGCAGACGCACGAAGAAGGAAAACGTTCTCTCTGAGTTATTGAAGGGCATCTCCCCGCTCGGGATCACACAGGAGATTGAGGTTTACCTCCACTGCCGCGCGGAGGTAATGGGCAAAACGACCAAGTTGAGCCCCTACGAAGTGCTTGACGAGTATTTAAAAAGACAAGAGCAGAAAGTCAAGAAGCTTGCCCGCAAGGCTGCAACGCCCGAAGCCTTGCACAAAACCCGTCTGGGCATAAAAAAATGGCGGTACCTGCTCACTGAATGCATGGGCTTGACCAACTTTGACCTGGTGAACGCACAAACCTTGTTGGGTGAGATGCACGATCTGGATCGCCTTGAACTCATGTTGCGGAAGCGCAAACAACCGGACGATGTGTTCAAACGCTTGAAGACAGCCCGCGCCGAGCTTTTTCGCGAATGGATGAGAACCAGAGACAATTTACCTTATGGTCTGCGTCCGGGAATTTCTACATTGAAAGCCTGAGGAGCCGCTTGTCATGCCAACAGATAATTAATTTCATATGTGTCGATACAGCGCAGCCGCGGTGTTAGACCCTACAATTGAATGAGGCAACCACTGGGTAGTGCCTTGTGTCGAATACGACAGTCTCCCCCCGCGAGTTGCGGGATGGATGAAAGCCCTACTAAGCCTTTTGGCTAAGGAAAGGACTCAAATGGCCATACGGAAAAAACTAACCATCCTCGGCTCGGGAGCCGCAGGGTTAACTGCCGCAATCTATGCCGCACGCGCAAACTTGGAACCACTGGTTATCCAGGGGCTGCAGGCTGGCGGGCAGTTGACAATCACCAGCGACGTCGAGAATTTCCCCGGATTTCCGAACGGTATTCTTGGTCCAACATTAATGGAAGAGATGCACAAGCAAGCCGAAAGATTTGGCACACAGTTCATCTATGACAATGCTGAACTAGTCGATCTCACCACTCGCCCGTTCGTAGTTCAAACTAGTGGTGAAGAAATTCGCACAGACACCCTGATTATTGCTACTGGCGCCCAAGCCAAGTGGCTCGGTCTAGACTCAGAGCAGAAGCTCATGGGTAGAGGGGTATCAGCTTGCGCGACATGCGACGGATTCTTCTTTAGGGATAAGGTCGTGTTTATTGTTGGTGGCGGCGACACGGCCATGGAAGAAGCTGTCTTCCTGACACGGTTCGCCACATCAGTCACGCTGGTTCACCGTCGAGATTTCTTCCGCGCTTCAAAAATAATGATTGACCGCGCAAGAAACAACAAAAAAATCAAATTTCAGTTGAATTCGGTTATTGAAGACATTCTAGATGTGAACAAGGGAGAGGTAACCGGAGTTCGCATCAAAGATTTGCAAAACGGGGAAGTAACGGAATACCCGTGTGACGGAGTATTCATTGCCATTGGTCACCATCCTAACTCAGACCTGTTCCGCGGTCAGATCAAGATGAATGAAAACGGCTATATCGAGACCACCGACGGCGTATTAACAAGCATTCCAGGGGTTTTTGCCGCGGGCGATGTTCAAGATGAAATCTACAAGCAAGCTGTCACCGCAGCCGGTACAGGATGTGCCGCAGCGCTGGAGGCACAATGGTATCTTGAACGAGAAGAAGGCAAAGACAGTAGTTCGAATCCTCCAGGCGAATCAGACAAAGCCAACCCGCAAAAAGCCACCGCAGTCATGCACGAGTAAATTCGGGTCATGTCCCTCAGCGAAATAACCGCCTCGCGGGGACAACCCGAGAGCGGAAATCAGCTAGCAGGAGAGGTTGCGCTGCAACACATTGCCAGGCAGCACGCTTGCTCGTCGCATGAGCTATTTTCTTACTTAGAACACCAGCCTCTCACTGTCACCAGTGCCGGTGCCCTTCTTCGCAACTATGACGCCCACGCCTCGTCTCTCAGAAGACTGCTTCTGCGGGCTTCTACCCTCATGCCTGAGCCCGCAGTCGGCTACATTCTAGAAAATATTCGCAACGAATACGGCAATGGCGATTACGCCGGGAATCATCAAGCTCAGCTGAGAGATCTTGCGCGATGCTCCGGCGTTGACTCGGCTGATTTTTGCAAATTTACAATTGAGCCCGGGGTAAAACTGTTCATAAAGAGTGTGAGCGAACTGTATGTACCGTCGGCACGTCATTCAAACAGGGCACCGCAGGGCTTTTATAAGCCCGCGATCGCTGCAGGCGCCATAACCGCAACGGAACTGCTGGCCATCAAAGAGTTTGAGCTATTGCAAAAAGCGTTTGGCCGAATCGGACACGAGCACCATATATGGTTCCATCACGTTTCAATCGAAGCCGAGCATTCCGATGAATCACTGGCTCTTGCACGTTATTTTATCGAGAACCACGATTCGTATCATGCGGTAGAGTATGGACTTCGCGGTGTTCTTGATGCCAACGTTCACCTGTACGACGGACTACTGGCAGCGCTTCATTCATGACAACCATGTGTTACGTTTCCTCTGGTAACTCAGAGTAGGGTAGTTTTCTACAGTGTTTCCCGCAGTGCTCTTTTTTATCCGATATCGGATAAGTTAACCGATATCGTTTTAGTTTTTCCGATATCGGTTATGTTCCAGCGGATGTTCGCTTGATGCGACCCTACTGTCGGTCTGGTAATTGTCCAGCACAATTGCCCCAACACCGAAAGGTGAAGGGGCATAGTTATTCGATTTGCAATTCGAATGGAGGGAAGCGGGAAATAATTACTACGTAAAGAGAGGTGGCATTTTGATCCGCAAGGGAGACCTGTAGTTTCCCACATTTTTTTCAAGAAATTTGACGAACCTGAGACAAGCGTCTGACAGCCAGAGTTCGGACAGATGCTCGCGTGATTGGTAGTACCAGAATCTTACAAAGTAAAGTTGAACATGCTTTCTACTTATACCGTGGTGATACGTGCGGATATACTCCATGAAGTCCTTCGCGACTTGCTGCTGGAATTGCGAAAGCTCAATTCGAACCCCGGGCTTAACAGGTGGGATTGAGGTAGCTTGGAGATTCGGGGAAGGCGCCATCCCGGAGAATGGTCGCATGTGTTCGAATTTCGCGGACCCTGGCGAAGTAACCTTTTTCACCGGCACATACTTATTGCCAATCTGCCGTGCGATAAAACCCTTCAATTCGAGCATTGTGCATATAGCCGACACTGTTCCAGTGGGATGATCGGTTCTAACGCAGAGCAGATCGAAATTGATTCCTTCTTTTCCGATCAGGGCTAGAAGCTCTTTCTCAATCTTGGTCAACGGACCACAGACATCGAATTCATCAGGTTCATTGGGAGTGGCGTCCAAAAGGCCATCTTCGTGTTCCCCTAAGGAGTTTTCGACCACACTCTCGCCAGGCTCTGCTTCTAACTCGGTGACGAACTCCTCATCCGCTCCTGCGGGTTCTTCTTCTTCTTCTTCGCCGGGAGAGAAATCGATAATGCTCGCGGCGGAGGAGAAAAGGGAGTCTTCTTCGGATTCGGTCTCTCCAATTCCGTTTTCAAGTTCCATGGCTTTCTGTTCGGCTGAAGGATGCTCACCGCGCGGAGTATCAGTACTCCGTTTGCAGTAACTGTCTACGAAAGCTTCGGTCCCATACAGTTCCGCCTTGTTGTCGTCGACGGAGTTGAGGATCACCAATCCCGTTGTATGCAGTATATTCAAACATGTCGATGTACTCCTTCCTATCAACTTCGCAAATCCGCTCGAAGTGAGAATGACTCCCTGCTCTTGCAGCCAGATGGCCGCCAGCCATGCGAGGGGCAGTTTCATGTGGTGGAGAAATGTGCCGGCCGTAATCCAGTTGTCTTGGCCGCATTTCGGACAAGACAAGTTTCTTACAGCACAATTTTCCGGCAACTTAGCTGAGCACTTATGATTACGACAGATCAAAAGCATGGCTTGGAATCTTCGGTATAATTCATTCAGCCCTGCTTCCGGCGTTGAAAATTTCGCCTTGAATACTTCGTACTGCGCGGCTGCGTGCATGTTGTTATTATCTCTATCGGACTTTCTTCTTGTGCGATCATTTCCATCTTCCCGATTCATATTCCTAACCTGATAGCCGATTACTGCAATTTATGCAGACAACGTTCAATACATATCAGCGAATTTATAATTCGCTTAATAAGGAACTTTCTCTGCACCGCCGATGCCGATGATATTAACCTGCTCGCACAGAACCTGTCATCGGCAAGATCACCATGACTCAAAATGCTGGCGAAGCTAGCGCGAGAATGGAATTGGCTTCTTTTGAGGCAAGTCGATCGTCAGCATTTTGATCAGAACCTCCGCCGGCTTGCCCAGTTGCGCGCACTTTCCGCCAATTGCCTCGCCCTTGCACGTTGTCCATAGGGAGAAGAACTTGGCGGCATTCGCTAACACATGTGCATTTTGCGAATGCTTCATGTTTGACGTCGCCAAAATCTATTTTTCAATTTCGACAATCAACGGAATCAGTGCTGATACAACAACTGCGGTTGCACCAAAGCGGCCCTTTGCCTCGGTTAGGAATGTCCTATATCCGCCTTTTCCTTGTGCTTGATAATATTTGTCTATCATGCGTGAAGCTTTTTCCTGTTCTTCTTTCTTATCCGAAAACAATTCCTTTTCCAATGTTCGTGCTGCCTCTTCAGTAACTCCCGCCTTGGTAAGAATGTCTCGGATTGCTCCTTCTTCGATAATTGCGGCAACTCTTGCCGCTCGCTGATCTGGTGCCGCAGCCTCACGCTTTACGTCACGTACCGATTGATCAGCCACAGGTGATGGAGACGGAATGTCTGTTTTTGGCTGAGCTGTCTTCAGCCCGAGTGCTTCGTGAACGACGGCTGTTACGATTGGATCTTTCGCCTTATATGCATCAAACAGTTTTCTTACGTCGACTTGCTCCTGTGCTGTCAGCTCTCTGTCGCTAGAATTCATTTCTTCCGCGCTCCCTTCAGTAGCGTATGAAGCTGTTCTGCAGTTCGAATCTGCAATCCGGATGCCTGCAGTTTCTTAATTTGATCCAGCATTTCAGCTTGGGATTTGGTTAACATGGTACCGCGCTCGTCTAGTGCAACAACTCTGTCGAAAGCGTCTCGCACGGTGTCGGCGGTCGGAGACATGGCTTGCATCGCTTCCCATACACCGCTCTTCTTCAGCACCGCTTCCGGTATCATTCCCATACGCGACACCATGTCGGTGCCCTCCTCACTGGATTGCGTAAGCCAGGTCATGCCGCGTCTAAATCGCGTCAGTTCATTCTCGCACTGTCGTCCAGCACTTTCGGTGGTGGGTTCCTTCCCTCGTCTCCCTTCGACGGGCGGCTTCATCCATGGTGATGGTTTCCGGGAATTTTCCTTTCTCAACCAGCGAGCGAGTACGCGATAACATAGCATCCACTTCAACTTTGGATAATCCGAAAGATTGCAGCTCTTTTCGCCCGGCATCGTTGTCGTACTTCTTGACGAAGTCAGACAGCTTTTCATGAAACTCCGGGGAGATTGCCTTCTTTTGAAAATACTCGAAAAGATCTTTGTTCACACCATGGGCGGAGCTCGTTATCATCTCGGGTAATGGATTACTTGAAAAGCCATGGTCCAGATCTATATTGACGACTTTAACGCCGTCAGTTGTTCGCTTGAGCAGGAGGTTCAGAGAATGCGCATCTTCGTCGCCATAAACCATCCGCTCAAGATAAGCTTGCTCCACTGCTCGCCGAAGTTTCAGATCTTCGTCCATGAGCCGAATGAGATTGGCAGTCTTGTCAGACCCGTACCTCTTCGCCGCCAGAAAATTAATCTCCAGCTCGAGCGAATCTCCAGATCTACTTGAACTGCGCCGTACTTTTCCTTGCCGTCAATATCAAATCTTCTTATGCTAGTACCAGGAAAGCCGTTGTCGAATTCAAGCATGCTGTTTAACTTGTAAGCCGCTAGTTCTTTGCGGGGTCGGCTCACGGCCTGCTCCTTGTTCATGTGCCGAAGATAAACATTGTATTTTGTGCCATCATCAGCTTGAATCACCCCTGTGTATTGCTCATGACCGGAATTACCTCCGCGCTTGCGCCCGTTGTTTTGAACGATTTCACCCTCGGCCAGATCACGTTGGGTCTTGTCCGGATTAGCAACCGTTTGTCCGGGAATTCTTAGCGCAAACACCATCGCTTCGTTGCCCCTTGGAAGTTTCATCTTTGGTTTTGTCTTTCTCTGCATCTTTCTTTTAAGCTCAAAATAACTTTCGTCCCGGCCAGGTTCACCGTCTTTTTCGGATCCCGCGAATTGGAACGCTTTGTCATTGCCATTTCGATCATTCTCTTCAATGGAGTCGCCCTTTGCGTCATCAAACGAAAGGGTTAGCCCGGGGAGCCCCCAATACCGCATCGTTGTGTGCAGAACCAGTCGGTCGGTTGGCCCCCTGAAAGTATTCATCAATATCCTTGGCGCTTTGCTGCCCCTCAGCGATTTCGAACGGGTTGCTAGATTGTTGCCATTATTCATGCTGTGCGCACCCCTAACCGCATCGCCCTGGCTAGAGACTAGTGACGAAGTATTAACAGGCCGTTAAGTTGCACAGAAAAGCTATCGGGCAACAAGCCTGGATTCGCAAGCGCGGGACGGATAGCTCTCTTTCCCGAAGTCCTAAAGTAGTAGGAGAAAACTCACACGCCCGGCTACTGCGGAGCGGTCAAAGTATCTTGCCTGCGCCCTGGCTCCTCCAAACATGTTGATGTTCCTTCATCCAAAAAAAATGGCACTGTTGGTATCGTCAAGTGTTATTGGTAGAATGACTCACCACTGGGCGTGGACCAGCTCCATTTTACTTGCCGCCCAGGGCGCGGTATTCCATTAAAATTTCGCTGGCTCCAGGTGCCTGGTTTGTCTTTTGCAAAAGAGAGTGGTACTCGCGCAGCACACGCACTCTCTCTGCTTGTTGGCCCGGTCTTGTGGTCTCATCCAGTGCCTTCTTAAAGAAAGCCTCCGCGAGCTGCGGCTGGTTATTGGCCATATGGAAGTCTCTAAGCCTGGCAAGCGCAACCCCATACTCGGGTGAGCTACCGCCATGGACTTCCTTCGTCCGGGTCATCATCGCACTCAAGGCATCCGTTGCTTTCTGTTTAACGGCTTCTCTTTGATCAACTGGCACAGCAGACATCTCCAACCAGTGCTTTACAAAGCGCTGAGTGTGATAATTCGCAGACATCTTATCAGTGAATCCCTCAAGTCTTGCGTCCAGTTCGTTGGACGCTCGAGACAAACTCTCGGGACCAGCCTTGTTAGCAATGAGATAACGAAATCTTCCCAGCTGGGCTTGCATGGCAGCGGCTTGACTCTGGTTGAGTAAATCTCCTGTCTGAGCGGTCGGTCTAGTTTTTGCAAAAGCTTCGATCTGGCGACCGGCCTCGTCATGGAAGTTTGTCGCCACCTGGTGCCAGCGGTCCTTCTTAGTCAAACCTGACTTTGTGGTGCCCGTCATGCTGTAAACATCGCCTATGGACATTAGGGATTCAGCCCTGCCAATGGTGCCGGAGGGATGATATCGATGCGAAACGACGTTTGCCACTGACAGCAGTCCAACGGATTTCTCCAAATGCCCAAGCAACGTGTCGAGCGATGCATCTTTGGTTTCCAGTTCACGAGCACTTATGCGCGCCTGTCCAGTTAAAGCATTTAGAATTGCCGGAAATGAACCACTCTGCTGAACAGTTTGAATGAGTTTCTCCGACATTTTCTGGACTTCCGGGTGAAAGTGCGACGGTTGATGTTTGCTCTCTTTGACGCAGGCTGCAAGTTGATCGACGGCAGCTTTATCTAGACCGAACGCTGACAGGGCTTGCGAATACAATTTTTCTGCCTCAGCCACGTTTCCACTCTTGAATCTTTGCGTGGCCACAAGCGTGCTTCCTTCGGCAAACACATGCAGCATTCGCGTAAGCTCAACTGTTTGGGCCCGTGTCCTCGCGTCTGTTGAATCGCTATTTTGATTAATACAACTGCGAGCCAAAGCAATTAATTCATCGGGGCTCTTTTTCGCAAGCTCCTCCGGCTTTTGCCCGCTGGCTGCAGCTAACGAATTAGCAAGCCGCTTTTCAATTTGCTCAAGGTCCTTCACCTCGGAAACAGCTGCGGGAAGTTTTTCCAGCAATTTGAATGCATCATTGCGAAGTGCTCGCATATAGACTTCGTCCTGAAAATTGGCATCTGCTGATTCCAGCGAATCCAGGGCGAATATATAGAGCTTTCCAGCAGCCGTGTTCCTTATCTCCGAATCGGAAGACTGCGCCATTGCCATCATGGCGGCAACTCGTAGCCGAGGATTATATTTTTCAAGGGTCAAGGCTTCAATTTGCTTCAAGCGAGCATCGTTAGCGGTCAGAGGCATTCCCTTGACGGAAAGGAGCAATATCTGGACGGCCTGATGCACAGACTCGTCTCGTTCATCCTTGGGAGAGTTGTTTTCCGTGGCCGAGTTGTTTTCCAACCCATTTAAGGAGCTAATTCTTGCAAGTGACGCTGTTCGCTCCGCCATCCCTTCCGAACGGATTGCCAGTCCACCGAATTCGCTCAGCACACTTTGCCATTCTCTGTCATACGATTCTTGTGCTGCCATTCTGGCATCAGCAGCGGTGGCAACTGAGCTGAGTTTCGCACGAGAATTCAGAGCCACGCGAACATCAGTATACTCTTTGCTGAATCGTTCAAACGTCTCTTTGCCAAATTTGTCGAGCAATGCGATCATTGCCGGAAGCGCTTTGACTTTATCTGTTGTTGCTTCCTGCGTCGTAATCACGAGAGAGGCTATTTTTGAAACTATTTCTCTGCGCACTTCAGCACTTGTCTGAGGATGAGCAAGTAGTCTTTCCAACCCTTGCACTAGAATTACTCTTGTTTCATCAGAAGTGCTAGCCTTGCTCTCCAGACCGGCAAATAGCTGGTCCTTCACCAAACCCAGATCAACAGTCCCTTTGCTTGAAGAAATAAGCTCGACCAGCTTCCTTGCAATTATCGGTTGAGCCTTTTCCCACGGATCTCTGTTGAAAATCTCAAGGCCTTCCTTGTGACCTTCGTCGGACCTCATATGTGCCAGGCGGACTTTCTGTTGCTCTTCGGTCAAAGGCATCAGCTCAAACTTGTTGTTTTCGTCCTGCCTGCGGTGTCTGGTAAATGCGTCTCCCATCTGACTCTTCGTGCTTGATAGATACCCCAGGACTAAGACGGCAGCATCACGCTCACTGACCATTTGGTCTCCCATTTGGATCGTGGGCTTATCATTTCCAACCATCGCTTTTTCAACTAACTGGTCAATCTGCGCCAGATATGCTTTATAGGCTCTGTTTTGAGCTATCAACTCCGTCTCTAATACCAGCGCATCTCCGGAGGAACGGAGGTGATCCGCACCGACGTTAAAATTGCTGGCGTGGGCTGCCCGTTGAGCATCCGACCATTTCCGCGCAAGCGTACTTTTTCCCGCAACAGTGTCGACGAACTCTTTCGAAGCGTCCATGTACTTGAACAAGTCTGTCTGCTTCAGAAGTTTCGCCAGGTTGCTTTCTTTCGATTCTATCCAGGCTGCCACTTCGTCGGGTTTGATCTCTTTCTTGTTTTGCCTGGTGACCGCATCGTTTACCGCTTGCTCACTCTTTTGAGAACCTGCGTCTTTAATGCTGCCCGCAGGTTCATAATATTTTGCCAGCACGGTGCGCACTGCAGCATCGGGCTCTGCTGCAGCCAGCTTACTGAGGATGTCTTTTCGATCCTTATCAACGGGTACCAGTTTCATGAGTGCTTCAACTGCCGCCAGGCGCACCTCGGGTGATGGCTCTTTCGCAGGCGTCAGTCGAGCTGACACGGCGTCTATGGTGTCCTTATCGGTGAAGCCCAATCTAGCCATTCCGCTCAGTGCTGCGGCACGGATCTCTTGAATCGGTTCACTCTCGCGCTTGCTCGACGCTCGCAGCAGGGCATTTAAGTTACTGCGCACTACCGCATTGTTGCTTTCGACTGTTACGCCAACAACTAATGGAATCAATGCCTCTTTTACTTTGGCAGCTTCGAGTTTAGCGGCGGGAGTCTGAGCTTTGTTCACATCTATTGTCGCTAACAAATCTGCAGAACCAAATAAAAATTGTTTCTTCCACAACCCCGGTTGTGCTGATTCCAGCTTGTCGATCAAGCGAGTGCCATTGAACGATTCGGCAAATATTCGTACAGCACGGAAAGCCACTGCTGGCTCATTTGAATTTCTTATGCACTCCTGCAATGCCCTTGCAGCCTGCAGATCTACTTGACCGGTGCGTACAGCCATCTGAGAGAGAGCTTCCGCAGCAGCAAGTTTGCGAGCCCAACCGACTTTGTCTGTTTGCACTGTTGTAAGATCAGCTTGAAACATGCTCTTGAGCTGTTCCTCGGTAACGCCGGGAGGATTCTTAAGAAAGGCTGCTTCCATTCGCTGTTTATCAATATTGTCAAGATTTTCACGACTCATCAATGAATGCGCGAAAAGGAGGCTGGAGCGGATGCCTTTATCAGTAGATCGAGCGGCTATTTCCTCCACTCGCCGCAATAAGTCGGCAGACGTGAGTCCCACCGTTAATCCCCTTCGAGCCGACTTATCGGGATTGTTATCGAGTGCGTCGCTAATAGCTTCATTGACCCGTACTTTACTTATTATCGAGGCCAGGTCTACGATGGCCTCCAGCTGCTTATTCTTGTTCTGACCCGGGGCACCATCTATTCGCTTCAACAGAAGATCCGCCACATGCTCGCTGGAGGTCAGGCCTGCGTCGTGCAGCGCCAGTGCTTTTTCTAGTCTTCGATTGTCATCGGTCTCCGATTGCAGGTCCTGTTGGAGAAGTTCCACCAGCTCTTTGGCAGTAATTTCTTGAAAGACCGACTTGCCCGTTATCGATTGCCGGTGCACGTTTCCTTCTCCATCGACATGTACGAGATCGTAATTTGGAACGCTCTCTCGGCGTGATACCAATGTGTCGGACCAGGACCCATCCGCCTTTCTCGTAAGTGTTAGAAGCGCCAATGCTGCCATCCGTCGAACATTCGGATCTAGCGTTAAATGATCTACTTCAGACAACTTTTTGAGGTCGTCTGGCGACAATTCCGTGTCTCTTCCATTTTGCACCTGGCTGATTTTGTCGCCGCTGTATCGCAAAAGTCCCGTCAGTTCCAGCGCATAGCGCTGCCTATCCTCGGGCTTGCCATTGGGAGCGGTCAATTCAGCCACTCGCGCAGAGATTTGATCAATCTTCTGGCTCGCTTCTGGCTTAATTTCTTGAAAACCACCGCCATACTGCACTTTCAAGCGTTCGCGGTCTTCCGGCTTAAAATGCGTTCCGGAAATTCTTGATAATTGATCAACCATCTGGTCGAAGTTGAACTTAGCAGTCGGCGATGCCAGCGTATCTTTGTACCGCTTGAAGTTTGCTTCAATATGATCAGACGGGATAGCCGTACTTGTTGCAAGTTTTTCCAGAGCGCTGCGGTCGTTCATGTTGAGCTCTCGGAAAGCTTTGAATGCACTATTAACCTTGTCGGGCCGCTCCTTCATCATTTGCCCGAGGCGGATCATGTCCCAAGAGAACATAGTGAGGAAGGCCTTGTCACTGACAGCAAATGCATATTGCGCGGCTTTCTCGACACCCTCTGCGCCGGGGATCTTCGACAAGGCGCCAGCATTAGCCAAGGCGAGTGCTCTTGCCGTTTGTTCAGATCCCCGAATGGTCTCCAGAGTGCTCCTAATTCCGGATGCCATTCCCGGTGATACCGCTTCTGCGATCTTGCCGACGGACTTGTCCATGCGCAAGAGCTGACCAACGGAGTACCCTGCATGGCTCAAAAAATAAACACTGCGTAAATCGCTTACAGTTTTCATCCACGGTACTTCGTCCGCACCGGCATTGTGAAAGATGCCAGTGACACCAAGTCCGAGTTCGGCAAGGCTACTGGTAACCGCTCTTGCCATAAGGTGTTTAGGAATTTGCGATGCAGCTTCGGTCTTCATTACCTGCGAGCCCAGTACCACAGCTTCCTCAGTGCCCAGTCGAGCAACTTTCATGGCAGCGCCGAGATGGACAGTGCCGCTTACAACCATGGCGGCGTCCATGGTAAACATGATTCCCTTGTTACCATAGTGAAGCAATGCCTGCTTTTCTTGCCATGCCGCGAGATCCTTGGCCTTGATCAACTGAACCTGCGGAACAAGCTGCTTGTTCGCTGTGTCGACACCTTGCCCGGATTGAACTGCGACCCAATCTTCCGGATCATAATATACCGGGTCTTTCGATTTTATTTGATGTTTGGTATCGGCGAAGGAGTTGAGATAACCATACCAGGGAACGTCTTCGAAACCGACCGATGTTGAAACCTTTACCTTTCTCCCTTTGTCAGTGTTGACGGTTTCAACATTCATGTTGTACGAAACGAGATTGAACTTTGTCCAACCCGGGCCGGGAGACTTTTCCTGCCCGACCATAAAGTCTTGCTTGTCCGGGCTGATCCAACCTCCCTTCACTTCTGCCTCACCATAGCCGGCAATGTGGGTTTGATCCTTCAACAGTTCAAGCATCGCGTGGCGAGCCGAACCTTCGAACTTGTCGCAATAGCCGCTAATGAGGTCAAGCTTTTTGCGGTTCGCGTCGCTCTGAAGCGACAAATCAGAGATCATCAAGTCATTGAAACTTACCTTAATTTTGCCGTCTTTGTCACGCTTAATTTCGAGCCCTCGAGGCAACTCATTGTGATCTAAGGCATTGGTTTTGAATCCGCTCTCCGACTTTTGCATGTGATCCATCATCTCGATCATGCTTGCGGCGCGCTCGTAAATTGCCATAGCTTTATCGACAGCGACGGACCAGGTTTGAATATCCATGTCTTTACTAGGACGGCGCCAGCTCTCGGGATATCGTCGGGCGGAAATTCCTTCTTCAACCTTTTTGCTCAGATATTCGCCTAGTTTTTCAAATCGTGCTTTCTCAAGTTTGTTGCTGGCCAGCTCAAGCCAATCATTCACTTTGCGAAGCTTATCGAGATCTTCCAGCTTGTTCGCGTTGATGTCCAGGAATGCTTTTCCTTGAGCAATCTCCTGACGCAACTGTTCTTCCGCCTTGACGATGTCGCTTTTGGCCCCGGCAATCTGCAAAGGGAGTCCTGGAACCATTGCAAGCTGCTCTTTGTTCAAAGCCAAAACAGTACCGGGCACGGTTACTTTCTCATGCAACTCCAATAGCTTCTTGAAACCTTCTTTGGTGGCATCGCCAAACTCTGGAAGCGAGGTAAACTTATCCGCTCCAACTTTGATTCCCATTTCTGCTTTCAAGCGCTGTCTGAAGACCTCTCTCTCTTCGTTCGATTTGAATTTCAATTTGTCGGCAAGCAGTAGAATCTGTCCTTGTAATTCCTGCGTTCGCTCAACGGTGGTGCGTTGCTCCGCGGGAAGTTTTGACACCTCTATTATCTTGTCTGTGCCGTGATCGCTGCCCCTCGCTTCTGTAATGACTTTCTCTGAAAATTCCTTGTAGGAAACCCGAGGTGGTTTCGGAAAGCCGTTTTCGCTAGCTACAAGATCCGCCGTTTGTTGAAGGGCTTGCAAAACTAGAAGGGTCTTTTCCGGGGCTGGTTCCTTGCCGTTGAGTTCCAGCCCCGTGATCTTACCGTCGGGGCCAATCGAGCATTTTATGCTGCCTCGAGAATTGTTTTGTTCTATTGAAAGCGGCACACCATTCTTGAATATAACTGTTTGCTTCAGATCGGCCGCCTCCGCAGTTACGGTGGCCGTATTTTCCTTCTCATTAATCTCGCTGATTACGGTCGCCGTTGGTTTTTCGCTTCCGGCTTTCGCCGGTTCGAAAAACCGACGTGTTTCTTTGATGACGCCGTCTTCATTAGATCTGGAAACAACCACTAATAATTCCGGAGATTTACGATCTCGAGCGGCTTGACCATTTGGATATATGGCAAAATGCGCATCACCATTATCCGCTATGTTGACACTGATGACAGCATCCGCGGTGCCCAGAAGATTATCTATCGGCTTCCCCGATGCATCGAAAAACTTTGCGGGCTCGCCCTTCTCAATACCAGATTTGTCGGGATCATCTTTTAGAAAGCGATCAATTTGTCTGAACAACTCGACTGGTGAAGAGACTGACTCCTCGTTTTTCTCTGCGGTTTTCTCAGCGGCATCAATCGTGGACATGACCCTCTCCTGGTAAATCGGCATAGTAGCTTCTTCCCGGCAAATGCGGGGACAAAACTGAAGCATCGTCCCTGCCAGTATCGAAAGCGAAAACTAAAATAGCTGTTCACATGCCAGGAGCGGACCGAAGCCGGCGGACTTCAGGGATCCGAAAATCATGCCTCGGCCAATTCCTTTGCCTTGTTTGGCTGCATTTGCACATTCTTCCACCACTGCGCGCGGATCAAATCCGCTGCTTCGATTCTCAATTCGTTGTTTCATTTGGTCCAACCAGCTCTTTTCATTAGAGGTGGCCCCCTTCACCGCAGTCGACACTAATTCAAACTTGCTCAAAATCAGATTCGTTGTATCCACTTTTATCTCCTTGTTTGGGCGTGCATTGCCTCTTGGGAGTAAGTTAGTTGAGGGCTATTAATAAGACGTTAAGTTTACTTGCGATCCAAACCCAACAATTGCGGAAACACGCCAGCAGCTGTTATCGAACCCTATTCCGACACGATGAATTACAAGCAGCTTCGGCACAGGAATCCTTGGCAAGTGCTATTCACACTGCCGCTCAGAATCAACAACACTCGCTCCAATCAGACCAGACTTACACTTCCGATCCAAATTTAGCAATTGCCAATCCCGATAGCAGCTGTTATCGAACCCTCTTCCGAGACAATGAATTACAGGCAGCTTCGGCACAGGAATCCTTTGCAAGTGCTATTCACACTGTCGCTCAGATCAACAACATTCACTCCAATCAGACCGTCAAGACTTACTACTTCCGGTCCAAATCCAGCAATTGCGGAATAACAGCAGCAGCAGTCACAGCCACCGCACCAAGGCGACCTCTGGCGTCAGCAACAAACGTTTTGTATCCACCACGCGAGGCATAAGCCTTGTCGATTTCAGCAGCTGCTCGTTTCTGAACTTCTTTATCTTTCGAGGTTAGCTCTTTCTCCAGCTCGCGAGCACGTTCTTCTTTAACTCCACTTTCAGTAAGCAAATTCCTGATTGCACCATTCTCTAGTACTTTCTCGGTAGAGTAGCCTGCACGCTGCTCGGGCGCCTGCGCAGCGCGTTCCAAGTCTTTGACGGAGCCACTATCGACTACTACGGACGATACAGGCGCCTCGATGTTCAGAGCCAGAACCTTATTAACTGCTTGCATTACTTTAGGGTTACCGGCTTTGTACTCGTTAATCACCTCTTGCATGTCCTTGCTATTTGATTCGCTTATCCTGCGTTTGGCGCGGAGATGATCGTGCACCCTCTGAAGGTGGTCGGCAACCTGTTCCGTGGTTCGCAATTCCATTCCTGGTTCCGCCGCGTTTCTGGCAACATTCAAATTGTACTTAGTGGCATCCGTCAGAGTCACTCCCCCTTCGCCGGGAATACCGCCAGTACTACCTTTCGGGAATGTGCCTTTGTCGGTTAACTGCATGGCGCGTGCCATCATGAAGTCAATTTCCTTGCGGGTCAAACCTGCTTCTTTCAAATGCTCATATCCGTCGCGGTTATTGTACTTCTCGAGAAAGGCTTCCAGTTTCGCTTTCACATCGGCACTAACAGCCTTTTCTGAAAATACGCTTTGCACTTGAGCGCTGAGCGTATCACCACGCTTCAATTCGACCGTCGGCTGTGCGTTAGAATCGAAACTTGCCTCCATTTTCCTGCTGGTCACCCGGTATTCGCCATTGCTCTGCGCAATAACGAAGTCCTTTACCTGAAAGTTCTTCTCTCCCAGAACAGCACGTTCTGCAAACGCTTTCTCCAGAGCACTCTTTAGTTTGGGATCACTTTCAATCAATTTCTTGACCGACTCATCGGAAGTATTGCCATACTTCTTCTCAGCCATCCCACGCAATTCAGTCTCAAGGTTATTCGCCGGCTCCGCCAAGCGAACCGAACCGAGTTTCTTAACGCCGTTAACTTCAAACTCCCGAATGCTGGTGGCGCCATATTTCGCATCCAATCCCAAAATCTGGTTCAATTCATAGGCAGCAATCTCTTTGCGGGTGTGTTCAACCGCGTCGCGATTGTTGAAATGGCGCAGTATAACTTCAGTTTCTTTTCCGTCCACCATAATCTTCGCGCGATACTCTTCTCTCTCTCCGGTCGAAGGCATCAATTTCGGTTCACCGATCATCTTTCCGTGAGTCAATTCGCGCTGCCAATGATCAGGATGCGGAACTTCTTTACCGGCATAGTCCGGAACCGGGCGGACATCAGGAGGGGCAGCGGCGACAACAGTGTCGTTGACTTTCGGCGCAGCCTTTTCAGCTTTCACTTGCGCAGCCTTGCCACCCTCGACAAGCGGACCCTGTCGCGAGAATTGCACGGCATCGACGTCGGCCAGATAAAGTTTTTGCCCTGCCGGCAATCTTTCACCTGTTTCGGAGCCGCCCCGATACACGAAGGTACCATTGGTCGAATTCAAATCTGTAACATATAACCCCTTCTCATCGCGACCGATTACCGCGTGATTGCGGGAAACGCCACTGTTCTCCGGAACGCCGTCTTTGCCGCGACGAACGGTGAATTCCTCGCCGACTCTCAGGCTTATGGGAATTTCCGCACCACCGAGTTTGAGAGATGTAGTAATTTTGGCGTCATTGCTCGCACCCGTAACCGTCTGTTCACCAGGCTTTTCGCTCCCTTTGTTCTCACCTGCAACAGGAGTTCCCGCTTTATCACCAGGCTCGGGTCCGTCGGAGTGAGAGAAGAAATCAACAGTTATCTCGGGCAGAGTATTGCTTGCTGTATCGTTGAACCCTCTTGCTTCGATAAAAGCTTTGTTCGAAGCCTTGTCAAAATTTGGGACCAGACCACCGTTCCCTTCCGATGAATTATTGCCGCTCAAATCATCGTTTATCTTGCTCAAATCAGCGTTTGCCATTATCAAACTCTCCCAACCAGACCGTTGAGGCGAATACTAATGCGAAGTTGTTAAGGAGACATAAATTAAAACAAGTCGGTAGAAAAAATCATGGAAATCGTTCGCGCCTACTATTGTTGTCCTCAGCTGCTTGTCATTGTGTGTCCGCGGTGTGAGCAGATTGTAGACAACCGAAATAAGTAAGCTTTCGGGGCTGATTGCATCGTGCATTTTGCGACAACAACGAATTGAAGCAGAAAGCTTTCTATTGGTGGAGAAGCAAGTTGTTCGGCAAGTAGAAGAACCGAATAAGCGCTCCCACCGCACACGGCAGCAACGGAAGAGAAGAGAATACTCGAAGGTACAGCAGGGGCGCTTTGTGGGGAAGTCTCTATTGGCGAAAAAAGAGCGACGTGAACAATACCAATTGCTGGCCGCCAACTTGATCACGAGGCACCACTAGATGACGGGATTTCTCCTCCCAAAGCACAGCCGGGTACCCGGGAGCAACTGTAGCTGTTCTTGACGCGGCGAGATCTAGTCTGGAGCAGATGCCAGCAGTGATCATTGCGAAGCGATTGGCACAGGGCACACTGAATTTGCAAGCATCCTAATTAACTGAGCACCTTATTCAGTGCACACATGTGCCAAACGCTCTACAGTAGTGGCGCTCTCTTTCGCTTTCTTAACTACGAATCAGTGGTAAAACAGAAGATTGGAACATATTGTACCTAGAGATGGTCTTTCCAAGCGGCTTGGAGGGAACCATCATGAAAGCATTGAAATACATTTTTGTAGCCCTGTTAGCGACTACAACAGTGGCTGCGACTACAACGCAGTCAGCAGACGCATTCTCTCTCAAAAGAGCGATTCGCGCAGCAGTTGATCCGTATTACGGATACGACAACGGCTACAATTACGGTGGCGGATATTACAACCCGTATTACAGCGGGTACACCGTAAATCCGTACGGAGGGTATTACAACAATCCCTATGGTTATGACAATTCATATTATTACCGACATCATCACAGAAGTTGGTTCTAAGCGACACGTTCGCGCGGCTCGGCAGAGTCAAATAGCGGCCCCTGGAACTAAATTCACTCACTTGATTGTTTAAAAAGGGCCCTCTATTCCAGCGAAGATGTACGCAACCATGCATCCGATGAATTTGTTGAATACCTCATACTCTCGCTAAACAAAAGATACACGAAGCGCTAGCCTCCCTGCTACAGCAGGAGGTTGGCGCTTCGTCTCCCGCTGGCAAGCACCGGCACTGATCCGCATCAGGGAGGCTCCTCTTTCTGTTTTAGGCAACGGAGTTTGAGAACTCCTAGAGACCCTCAAGCTCATACAGTGATCCATCACTGCCCTTGAAGTGAGAAAGATTCCAGCGAAGCTGCGGCTTTCTATTGGTTGTTCTCGTGCATGCAAGTGCTGGCATTCATCCCTCAATTCTCGCTGCAATGTCTTCGCGAACAGAGCACATCTGCTTCAGCTTGCTCTCAAGGGAAGTGGCAATTGTCACCAGCAATTCAGGTACAACAAGTGCATTTCCTATCGGACAGCGAATCGTTGCGCTCGAAATAAATCCAGCGAAAAGGGCACACTCTTGTGTTGAAGCAAATTGATCAATGTCTCGCCGATAACGGGGCCGAACTTGAACGCGTGCCCGGAGCATCCTGTGAACAAGACCACATTAGAGTGACCAGGAAGGAAATCTATCACGAAGTTATGATCCGCACTGTTAGTGTATAAACACGTCCCCACGCTTATGATCTCGCCAGCAGCTCGCGGCAATAACTCTTCCATGCGCACCCGTAGCTCTGCCAGACGTTCTGGGTCAGCCTCAAATGTTCGATCGTCTGCAGTAGTTACATTACCGCTTCGATGAATTGCAGTCTTCACGCCCGCTTTGCCGAAAACCGGTAAGCCATACCAGCCTATGCCACCACTACCAACACCATAATATTCGATGAAGATCGGAAATTTACCTGGAAGAAAATCATCAGCATCCAGAGGTTCAAAAAATGCCCATTGTTCTTGGGTTACAGTTAACGACAATTCCAGCCCCAGTGTCCGAAGCAACGGACCGGCCCATGAGCCTGCACAAATAATGAGATGCGAGGCCTCAATCGAGCATTCATCCGCTTCTAAAAGTATTTTGTCATTAGTGAATGCAATGCGATTTACGCGCGTGTTCGCAAAGAGATGAGTACCGTTACTAGCTGCTAATCCCGCTAATGTTTGCACACACAAAGAAGCGCTGAGAATTCCGGTTTGTTGCTGCCATAGTGCCAGAGCATCAGATCTCAAATTGAACTGAGGATACTGCCGCGCAATTTCAGCGCGATCGAGTACAGCGTACTCTACTTTCTCAGAGTCCATGCTCGTGCGGCACGCCTCCAGGCGAGAATCGCCCGGTATGCCGATATCAAGACTTCCGGTACGAAGGTACAATTGCGCTCCCGATTCTTTCTCCACTTCGAACCAGAGGTCAAAAGTCCGTTTGGCCATTTGAATGTAAATGGGCTGATCATAAGAGACCCGCGTTATTCGACTCTCTCCATGTGAACTACCACGTACATGCCCTATGTCGAACCGTTCCACAAGAGCTGTGGAGTAGCCGGCTCTCGCCAATAAATAGGCGGTGGAACTACCGACAACGCCAGCTCCCAGCACCGCATATTCCACAGTGTGCTTCATGGATTTGAGCACTCCTGCTGAAGTTGAGTTAGGCGCTCTTGCAACAGTGCCACATCGGTCAGCGGTGCGTCACAGGCAAACTCATGACAGAGATACACAGTCGGCTTATTGTCGATCATTGCACGACCGCTGACGAGCGGATGATTTTTGATCGCTTCTTCGGCGCTGTCAAGCCGGTTGCGATCCGCCACTATAACAACACTTCCCCTGAGCCAGGTGGATTGAATTATCCGAAGCATATGGTGCCAGTCGTCTTTGGCAAAGTCGACAAACAGAACAATTTCGGTTCCGGGTGATAGATGAAAATCAAGGGCACACAAAAGGTTCGAAAATTGGTCCGGCGCCTTAGAGAAGTAAGGCGCATAAATAGAGAATGTGCGTTCTGCGATCTGCGAAAACTGTTCGTTCCCGCACAACCTGGCGAGTCTTACCAGATTGAACACGGTGACGGATGTGGCTGAAGGCGTAGAGCCATCATAGAAGTGCTTGCTTCGCGTGATGAGCTCTTCATGGTCTTCGCTGGTGAAAAAGAACCCGCCCTCTTCACGATCGGGAAATCGTTCCAATACAACATCATTTAGTTTTAGCGCATGTTCTAGCCATTGCGGATCAGAATCGACAGAAGCAAGATCTAGCAGTGCCTGTATAAAATACGCATAATCATCCAGGTAGGCATTCAGTTTGGCCTGTCCTCGTCCATAACTGCGAAGGAGGCGCCCATTAACAAGCAATTTTGAAATGACAAAATTCGCAGCAGCGGTTGCGATTTGCAGGTACTTCTGCTCGCCGGTAAATTTGTAGCCATCCACATAGCCGGAGATCATTAGGCTGGTCCAGCTCGTAAGCATCTTTTCGTCACGACCCGGACGAACCCTTTGCTCGCGTGCCTCAAACAGTTTCATCTTCAACGGGTTAAGTCGCGCCCAGAATTCCTGGTCGGACATTCGATACTGTGAGGCGATCTCCTCTGGAGTCACGGAAAAGTACAAAACGCTCTTCCCATGCTCAAAGTTGCCACCGTCTGTGACACCAAATACCTTGTTAACCCAGGCACCATCCTCGGTGCCCAGCACGGCCACAACTTCTGCCGGAGTCCAGACATAATACTTCCCTTCTTCGCCCTCACTGTCTGCATCAAGGCTACAGTAAAAGCCGCCCTCAGGCATCAGGAGTTCTCGCTCCACGAACTCTAATATGTCGCAGGCAACAGCAAGCCACCATGCACGACCGGTCACCAGATATCCTTCAAAGTAATTTCGCACCAGCAGCGCGTTGTCGTAAAGCATCTTCTCAAAGTGGGGAATTAACCACTTTCGGTCTACCGAGTATCTGGCAAATCCACCGGCCAGGTGGTCGTGAATTCCACCTTCGGCCATCTTATCCAGCGTGGTCTGCACCATTTCAAGGCACTGAAACTCACGGCTTGTCTTCTGTTTGGAGCCTGGCTTGAGACGGCGGACACCAAGGGAGATGCTCGCCGCATGGGGAAATTTCGGGGCACCACCGAATCCGCCCCAGGTGCGGTCAAATACTTTTATCAAAGTAACGACAGCATCATCAACCAGGGAATAATCGAGAACAACATCATCGTTTGACTTCAGTTTGTCGAGCTGTGAAAGATGAGAGGCTATGTCCGCCGAACTCTCTTCCACATCGTCTCGCTGGCCACCCCATGCCGACTGCACACTCAACAACACTCTCTTAAAGCTCGGAATACCGTGACGATCCTGCGGAGGGAAATAAGTGCCGGCGAAAAAAGGCTTTAATTTCGGCGTTAAGAAAACCGTCATGGGCCAGCCCCCGTGACCTGTTAGCATTTGCACAGCCTTCATGTATATTTCGTCAAGGTCGGTGCGTTCTTCGCGATCGACCTTGATGTTGACGAAGTACTTGTTCATCATGGCTGCAGTGTCTTCGTCTTCGAATGACTCATGCTCCATCACGTGGCACCAGTGGCACGCAGAGTAGCCCACCGAAAGCAGAATGGGCTTGTCTTCCTCTCGTGCTTTCTTGATCGCCTCGTCGCCCCAGGGATACCAATCTACCGGATTGTAGGCATGTTGCCGCAAATACGTGCTGGTTTCATTTATGAGCCGATTGGGTTCACGTAGTTCGGTTTTTGCTTCGTGTGTAGTACCATCGATCATCGATTGCCCTCCGAGGCATTCCGCCTGTCACGTTCCTACCGGAACGAAGTTGGTTCCGTCTCCATTGTGCGATCCTGGTTGATCGATGCCCCGGTGTTGATTCGCCTCATTGATGCACCGTCATCGTTTTTTTCGGGGTCGGATTTACGCGAGCACATTTGCTCTTCGCACTTATTCAAAACAATTTCGTAGGCACGAACAGTCTCGTCTACTGTCGCTGACCATGAGATCGCCCTTGCCGTTACTCTTGCATTGCGTGACAAGACATCTCTCAAACCGGCGTCGTCCATTATCTGCTCCATCAATTTTGCCAATTCAGGGGCAGAGAGATGATTGTTCAATAAGAGTGCATCGTGCTCATGGGTCAGAACCTCCGCCACCCCGCAGACACGGCTCACAATAGGCACAAGACCTCGTTGCATTGCTTGCACGGGAGCCATGCCGAATGGTTCAACTCTCGACGGAAGAATTATCGCGACTGCATTACGGTAGACATCATCCATGTCTTTGCAGAATCCCATGTAGTTAACAACGTCTTGCAGCCCCATACAACGAAGCCGAAAACTATCAGCAGGTTTTTCTTTTAGACCGGCTATATTAAGTGCGAAGTTACGACCACGTTGACGGAGTAGTCGACACGCGCAGAGCAGAATATCGAGCCCCTTCTTACGGAAACCTCTGCCCACAAAGAGAAAGTTAAAACATTCCGACTCATGCGATCTGAGCATCTCAGAATCGGACGCAGCGCACTCGCCACTGCTCTGTGCCGAGGAAGGTGCAGCAGCCGCAACAGCAGTGGTTGTTCCAAGATCAGCTCCTGGATGTGCCACCACATATGGTTTGCGTGAGTGATTGAGGAATGGAAATGACAAATAATAGTCTTGTTGCATCACCTCAGCCGGAAAGATCAAGCACCCTGCATCGAGGCACAAAAGCTCGTCTTGTTGCTGCCTCAGCCTGTAGGCCGGAATGAATACCCGCTTAACGTTGTTAAGAGCTTTTTCCCAGCCAAGCCCGACGGAACTCAACCTGGAACTGGTGTGATTGTGAAACGTTACAACATTCGCCCCCGCCACCGGACAGTGCTGGGAATGAATGACGTCGAAGGGTCCGTGCTCTTGAAGCGCCCGAGTTGCAGCATGATAGAGATACTTGAGCCGCTTGCGTTTAGGGCCGGGTGCAACGTGGAACTCTACCACGCGCAAATTACTGGAACTGAGAGTAGACTCATTTTGTTCGCACAGGACCGTAACATTTAGCCCACAGTCCAGCAAACCTTCAACAACTTTGTGCGCGTAGAGCTCCAATCCTCCAGCAGTGGAGAACTGGCGCACAACCATTGCGATGCGCGTACGGCTCGTAAGACGGCTATTGTGCTCCGGGATTGCCATGGTGCAATTATCGCTCAGACCACCCCACAGTCTTCCTCAAAGTTAAGCCACCCCTGCCACCCGCTTCTAAAATTCGGTTCATCTCAGCGGCACTTCCTCACGCTTAGAACCGTTGTTGTGCGTTCAAAGCGCCAGTACGAAGTCCATTTGCCGTAACACTTTTCTTCTGACAATGTAGAATTCTAAGATGATGGCTGCCGAGAACGGTTCACATCGACAAGGAGCTAATACGTGAGAAAGAACGCCCGTTGTGAGACATGGAAAAACCAACCGATTCCGGTTCCAATAGTTTTTGCTTTGGTTCTTGCAATTCTAACGGGTGCCTCAAGTACCGCTGCGGAGAGTCAGAAGCCGCCATTTGCAAGGCTGAGGGAACCGCACTACCGGCAAACATCGTGGAAGTTGGTGCGGGTAAAACGGTACCAGGCAGCATCATTCCAGGCGGACAGTGCTGGGTTTGGGTAGCGCAAAGAAGCACAGGCAATTACCCGACTTGGCCGTGGCGAAAGTTCGGCCCGTTTCAACTTACCGGCGGCAGCCATTACGTTTTGGCTTTTTCAGGCAATGTGGCGCCATCGACACCGCAGCAATTCAGTGTCTGCCCGGTGACTTACCGCACGGACACGCAATCCATGGTCAAACTCAAGCAGCATACCGGCGAGCTAGCCTCACGAAAACCGTTCAATGTTCGCAGGGAAATCGGTTCTATTCGCCTTATTCCTTGATTACAAGCGGGGAACCCTAATTCATCTCAATCGTCGGACACTGATATAGATTGGACATTTTTTGACTTTTATAACTGCGTCCAGCCTGTCTCGACGAACAAGAATAATTCGACGGAGGGTGCAAAATGGCTGGTGAATTGACGAATCTCTATATTCCCGTGGTCGGTACGGTACCAGATACAAAACTTGTACAACAAAAATCCCTCAAGAAACGAACCATTTTGATGGTCAACGAACCATCAAAAAGGAACACCGGGTTGATTTCGGTCAAGGACGAGGAACGGTATCGTCGCCCCTATGTCCTTAAGTGATCAAATTAATTTCGTTTGTAAAACCCTAACCGAAGCGCACTACCGATGTATTTTGCAAGAAGTAACTTTGGCTAGGTAAAATCATCCAGGAAGCCTACGGCGAAGTCATCTCGCTCAGATGTCCATCCCGTCACCTATCCAAGGAAGGTTCTCAGATTTTCCTCCTTGATCAGTCAGCCTGACAATATCGCCAATAACAGCGGTAAGGGTCCAGGCTAGTTCCCCTGCTAACGATCGGGCCAGCGGAACGTCGACAATTCGCACCGATGAGACCGTCACACCCCACTCTTGTGCTGGCTCATTTACTCGGTCCAACACCTTCTTCTCGACATGATGATGTTTCTTTAGACATTGGACAAGGCTAGCCTCGGCAAAAACAAGCGACAAAGTCGTGTGTAACGCTTCGCGCGTCTTGCGTGCGATATCTTTGTTTGATGCTTTGATCGGATCAACCACACAATACTGGCAGCTTCCCCGAGCAACCACCAAGTTTCCGACCGTAGCCAAACGAACTTCAGGTAGGGTCATGAAGCGAGTAGCGATGTTTACCAGCGCGGCGCTTTGGAAAAACGGCACAACGAAAGTCTTGCCCGGACCATGCACGGTGGCATTCCCACCCGGGCTGAAAACCACGAGACGCTCATCTTTCTTGATTGAGTAGAGAATAGCCATGTCGCCCGCTTGATTGTATCCACGTTAATTGTACGAGTCTGCTGCGGACTATTGGGAGCGGATGAGTGGAATTTTTTTGCAATGGTGTCCTAAATAGATTGATTATGGCGTATATACATTTACTAACGCAGCATCCCCAGAGGGGGGCTTGAGGGATCGAGCCTGTTGGCGCAACACCAACCCTGCGGACATTTAATGAACACCTCAATGTAGTTCTAAATAAGCAAAGTATGCAAAGCGCTCCCGTGGGCGCTTTGCGTGTTTCAGAAAGTCCACGCTACTTCGCTCGCTGCTGATCTGATCTGCGCGCTGAGCCTACCTGATTTGCCAGCAGAGCGCCCTCTCGTGTTCTGTCCTGCTCATGGTGGACCTGATTGGGGGCAACGGCCTTGCTGTTCTCCCCTGTTTGTGGCGGTGGTCCTACCTGATTGCGGGCAACGTTTGTTGGCAGTGCTCGCCCTGTTCATCGAGGATGATTACGCCATTGTTCACCGACTCAAGCTTGAAGTGTCCTCCATCTGAACCAAACGAAACCTCATTGCCGACACGAAGAGCAATGTGCTCTTTGCCGCCATTAGTACGACATTCCCAAATTTCGACAATTTGAGCGATTCGAACAAAGTCGCAAAGTCATGAACTATTTGCCCGGCCTCTACCAGGAGAGGTTAATATTGGCTACTTTGGCACGGTCGGCGCCTTCTTTAGAAACTCCTTGAGTTTGCCTTGTGCTACAGGTTCTTTTTTGCAAACAAGTGCCTCCCGCACTTCTACTACAGCACTGACGAAATCACCATTGTTGGCAAATCCGTCTGCCAGCGCCATTCGCTGTTCAAATGAATCGGGGTTCTTCCCTTTGTACTTCAGAAATGAGGCAAGGTTTGTTCGTGCAGGCTTGTTTTCAGACGAGAGGAACAGCGCCTTGCGCCAATATGTCGCAC
>JAKFUT010000151.1 GCA_021732565.1 Candidatus Obscuribacterales bacterium | reverse complement strand
GTATCACCCGTGGTTGCTGACTCACGGGGCGAACGAAATGCACCAGGCCAGCCGCGAGAATTTCCAGGGATCGAGTGCGCAGTTGTAGTCCCTCTAGCACCGGGCTTTGGCGTGGTCGAACCCATACCCGTGGAATTGAACCAAGTGGAATTTGAATGGGTCTCTTTCCCACCGTTATCAGGCCAACCGGGCTTTCCTGATTGAGACGCCTGGTGGTTACTCTTCAAATTGTCGGATGGCGGAGCCGCTGTTGAAAGCGGTGATACGACTTTTGGCGGAAGCGCAGCGCTGGAAGGAAAGGAACCGGGATGTTCCGCTGGTGCCACGGGTTCGGCTGGTCCAGCATGTTCAACCGGTCCAGATTGCCCGCCGGGGGTAGTAGTGGTTGTGCCCTGGTCCGCCGGGCTGCCCCCCCGAGCATCGCTACTGGCTCCACCAGGTGCTTCTCGCCCACCGCCTCCGGTGTCGCTTCCATTACCGTCGACATATCCCGAGGGAATTGAGCTGCCAACGCCTCTTGCTTGAGTAGCGTCATTGCCGGGATTGCCCGGACCAGGTCCGCCAATGAACGGTCCCTGATAGGGAGGTTGTATGACGCCACCAAGCGGCTGAATACCACCGGCTGTAGGCGTTGCACCATACGGAAGTCCGAGTCCCATACCTTGCATCATGCCGGAAACGCCACTTGGGGTATCACCGGAAGATAGACCCAGCCCCATGCCTTGCATCATTCCCGAAACTCCACCATAGGAGGGAGGCGATTGCTGGGGCATGAAAGCGGGATGCAAAGCCCTTACCATTCCTTCTTGATAGACAGCCATTCCTCCAGATGCGGCAGCTTGTTGTTGCTGTTGCATTCGACGGTAGTAGGCCGCCATAGCCTGGTAGTTCTGCTGCGCTTCCACAGGCAAACAATTAACCAACGAAAGAGCACACAAGGCTAAAGCAATTTCGTAACGCATATAACTTGGCTCAAGCGCAGCGAGGGAAACACTAACTTTCTATACCCAAATGTCGCCCTCTTACCTTGGCAACCAGCGCCAACTTCGTGTTCCTGTCAAACTCCTCCAAATTCGTGCAGTAGACATTGCCGGTGCCAAAGCGTAATCACAGGAATAGTCTTTGATATCGTCAAGTCTAGAAGCTCGTATCCATGCAATCGCAAGAGTAATGGCGTCACAATTTTCGGGCCATTATTAGAACCCGAGCGAGCTTTGCTAGTCGATGCAAAATCATGCGGTTGAGAGAGCATGAATGCTAGAAAGCACTGCGCAGCAATGAATTCGGACTTCGGAAATCTGGCGGCTACAATCACCAATTTCTAGTTTTTTGTCACACAATGACACTGCAATTTCACAAGTTTTCCACAAAACGACTCTATATTTAACTCACCAGCCCAATCAACCCGATGTAAAAACGCTCTGAATTAGGTCGCCCCGAGCAGACCTGGTTTGGAGCGTTTTTGCTTTTGGCGGCTCGACGTCAGCGAATCGTGAGTATAGGGAGAATGTTCCTGTTTTCGGGAAAGATGAATTTCACATCCACTGGTATCGGTGTTCCCGAGCCACCGACAGCTCTAGGCGAACGCTTCGTGTATGCCACCAGATACGGTACCGGTCCATATCACCCGAAGACAAAACCCGGAACGCGGAGAAGCCTGAGAAAGACTCCAGTTACTCGACCAGTGAAAGTACTGCTACTTAACCCTATAATCCGTTCATTTCGAGAATTTTGTTCGCTCGAGTTTTCAGCTTCTTGCCTTCAGGCCGATGCGAGGTGTGATTCATCAGGTATGAGTAGTTGTCCAAATACGAAACAAGCTCAAGACTGTTGGCACCATATGTCTTCTCTGCGATGTGCATGGCTCGCTGTAGCAATGGTTGAGCTTTAATATATCGCTGTTGTACTTCATAAACATAGCCGAGATTATTGAGCGTAGCAGCCAAGTCGGGATGATCACCTTTGAGGAGTTGATTATCTAGCTCAAGAACTTCATCAAGCATCTTTTCGGCTTCTTTCAATCTATTCATATGGCTATAGCAGCCTGCCAGATTATTCATCGTCTTAGCCAGCTGCGCCTTGTGTTCTTCCGGTGCTTTACTCAATATCGCCATTGCACGAGCGAAAAGGGGAGCGGCATCCTTGTAACGCAGTTGCTCATAATACAGAGTCGCCAGATTATTAATCCCTTCAGCAAAAGCAGGGCTCTCAGCACCGAGGGCCTGCTGTTGAATGACCAATGATCCCTGAAGAATCGGCTCCGCCCTGCCGTATTTATGGCGACGGCAAAGCAGCATTCCGAGATTATTGAGAGCCAAGCCCAAGTTCCTCTGATCGTTAACCTTGGGGTCACGACATAGATTAGCCAGCCTTCCTAATAACTCTTCAGCAGACCTGGAATCACCTTGCATCGCTTGCTTCTGGGCAAGTCTGTTCACATCGCGAGCGAGATTCGGAAGTATTTTTTTGGATTTTTCCGCCTTCTCTAAATCTTCCATTATCTCCGCGTCGGTTTTCACCGGTTCAACATCTATCACTTTGACAGTTACCGGAACGGACTTGTCTACCGCCGCAGCGGGAAGTGGCGGGGAAGACAATAGAACCGCGCTTGCCGATTTGACTGTGGGATTGGAATCTTTCTTTGACGAATCACGAGACTCGCCCTTCGTTGAATCGGCGATTTTTCGGGGCGAATTATAGTAACGCAACAGAGCAGAGCGTGTTACGGAAGAAACGGGCGAAGGATGTTCATCTTTGGCTTCTGCTGGTGAAAACCGTGCCGCGTCGCCATATCCGGTGACTGCACAACAGAGGCCAGGTAGTAACGCCAACCACCAAAATCTGCGCATGCGATAATCCTCATCCGGGAGCAATCCATCGGAGGCAGTGTCCATGGTTGCCTTCTCCTAGTTTACGGGTGACCCGATACTTGCGACACCGCAATAACCCTGATCGTCTTTGAGACTTGCCGGTTATGTAGTATATTTTTTGAATCAGGTTTGTCCATATTTTCGAGAGTCTCGACACGGAGTGCCGATTAACCATCTTCCACTGCCTTCTTTGTTGTGCCTCGATGTGGTTCTTAAGAAACGCATCGCTTCATATCCCCCCATCCAGCATGTGGTTATAGACGCAGCGCATCTCTTTTTGTTCTGAATGAGAATGGTCTTGATTTCCGATTCAATCTCCCGCTATTCGGTGCAAAAATTGTAAACGGTCCTTCAAATCAATAATCCATTTCCGCAGGGGGGACCATAACACGAGAGAACCAGTTAATCGTCTGCGACTTTTTTGCATCTCACCCCGGCAGGTTGACGAATGAGACGATGCCCGGGAAGGCATCGCCTCTAAACCAGATAATCGTTCGCAAGACCATTGCCTTCGTGAACCGGTAGTACGCGAACGCTAAGCATGTGTCCACTACGGGTCGGTCTTTATCTCACGTGACTATCAGTAATGGATTTGACACGAGCTGCCAGCTTGCGACTTTCATCTATGCGAGCATCCTTCTTCATTAGAGACTGGTAGTTCTGCAAATAAGGAACCAGTTGCAGGCTATCGGCACCATAGGCCTTCTCAGCTATGGTGAGGGCACGTTTCAACGTCGATTCAGCTTGATCATATTGCTTCTGCATGATGTAGCCATAAGCGATATTATTCAATGTCAAAGCCACTTCAGGATGATCTTTGCCCAGCCTCGCCTCGTCTAAGGTCACAACTTCATTAAACAGTTGCTGAGCCTGATCGAACTTCTTCTCATGACTGTAACAGCTTGCCAGGTTGTTTATAGTTGCGGAGAGCTGCTCCTTATAGTGATCATTGGGCGGTGCCGATTTCAATATTTGCATCGCCCGACTGTAGAGCGGCGCAGCATCTGCAAATCGCTGCTGTTGGTAGTACAACAAAGCCAGATTATTTATGCCTTCTGCAAATTCCGGATTCGTCGCCCCGAGCACCTGCTGCTGGAGTACCAGCGAGGTTTGCAGCATCTGCTCGGCCTTTTTGTAATCGCCTTGCTTCAAATAAACCACCCCGATATTATTCAGGGCCAAGGACATGTTCTTTTGATCGTTGATTTGGGGCATTCGACAAAGCGCCACAAGTCGACCAAGAATGGCTTCAGCTTCCTTGAATTTACCTTGCGAAGCGTACTTTTGCGCGAGCCGGTCGGCTTCTCTGGGAAGATCCGCCGACATCTTCTTAGACACTTCCGCCATGGTAATGTCCGACACAATATCCTTGTCCGACCGCTGAGCCGGAGCAACAGCCGTTGCATCTCCGTTCACCGAACCGCCAGCAGCCTTTTCCGGCGCTTTGGCTCCGCAGGCGGCAAGCACCAAAACCGTCGCACCCGCTGTAACCACTGTAAGTGAAGCTGATATGGAAAATAAGGCCAATTCACGTTTAAGTCGCATAGTTTCATCCGTTTAGTAGGAATCGGCCACTGACAGGTCAAGTTATTCCGCGACGAAAGGATTTTCTCGTCTTTCAGACCAAATAGTTGTGTTTGGTCCATGCCCCGGAATTACTTCGGTGGAATCGTCGAGTTTAAACAATCGTCCTCGAATCGAGTTAATTATCTGCTCAAACGACCCACCCCACAAATCAGTTCTACCGATGGAGTGTTGGAACAGGGTATCCCCGGCGAACAACACGCTTTCTTTGTCGGCCACCGAAAAGCAGAGGCTGCCTGGAGTGTGACCGGGTGTATGAATTACCTGAGTTTTCAAGTTACCGATAACTACTTCTTCCTCATCGGCAAGATATTTGTCGACAGGTAGAGTGTCATTGGCTTTCATGCCAAAAAGAGCGCACTGCTTGGCCAAATTATCGTAAAGCCACTGATCTTCCTTATGAAGGCAAATCTTTGCTCCTGTCTTCTCACGCATTTCTTTCGAACCAAGCACATGATCGAAGTGCGCATGGGTGTGAAGCAAATACTTAACTTTCAGACCGTTCTTCTCAAGCATCTCAATAATGCGGTCGGCATCACCACCGGGATCGATTACCGCAGCCTCACCTGTTTCGGTACAGCCCACAATGGAGCAATTGCATCCTAACGGTCCGACTGGAAAGGTGGCTAACAACATTATTCAAACAACTCGCTTACAGAACAGTCTTCATGAATTCTAGCAATCGCCTCACCAAGCAACCTGGCCACGCTTAGCTGAACGATTTTCTCGCAGGCTTTACTGTTGTCCAGGGGGATAGAATTCGTGACGATCAACTTCTCAATTGGTGCCGTCGCCAACCGCTCCATTGCCGGACCGGAGAGAACCGGATGCGACGCGCAAGCATAAATGATGCTGGCACCTTCTTTCTTCAAAAGTTCGGCGCCTTTGACCAAAGTTCCCGCCGTGTCGACCATATCATCGACCATAATTGCAACCTTGCCCTTCACATCGCCCACGACCGAGAGTACTTCGGCTACGTTGTGATGACTCCTGCGTTTGTCGATTATCGCAATCGGGGCATCGTCCATCTTCTTCGCAAAAGCTCGAGCCCGGGCTACACCACCCACGTCGGGGCTGACTACAACAATGTCTTTTCGCGGATGAGGCAGTTCCTTTATGTATTCGAGGAGCACGGGGCTGGCGTAAAGGTGGTCGACCAGAATATTGAAAAAGCCCATAATTTGTGATGCATGCAAATCGAGAGCAACAATTCGATTAGCGCCGGCTGTAGTGAGCAGGTCGGCAACTAGTTTGGCAGTAATGGCTTCGCGGCCGGCAGCTTTGCGATCTTGCCTGGCATAACCGAAGTAAGGCATCACCACTGTTATCCGCCCTGCCGAAGCACGCTTGAATGCATCGAGCATTATCAGCAGTTCCATCAGATTCTCATTGACGGGAGCGCATGTTGATTGAATCAGGAAACAGTCGACACCGCGTACGCTCTCCTGAATCTGCACATAGATCTCGCCATCCGAGAATGGGGTTATCCGGAGCTGGCCCAGGTCCGTACCCAGATAGTCGGCAACTTCACGGGATAATTCAGGATTAGCGGTGCCGGAAAAAACTTTAAAGAGAGTTTTCCCGCCCGCTGAGATCCTTTGTTTTAAAGGCATTTGCACTACCAAGGGTTTGCACCTCATCTGACGCTCAGTCAATTTTAGAGAAAAGTGAGGGACTGAGCGACTCTATAAGCAATTCTTTACCCGGGAATGAAGCGGTATTCCTCACTGCGCCCGAGTTCAAGCGCCCCTTCCAGTGCCAGCCGAACATGAAGGTAGGTCAATCCTCCTTGAACAAAAGCCGCATAGGGAGGGCGAAGCGGACCATCAGCGGACAATTCGATTGTCGACCCCTCAATAAATGTGCCGCCGGCCATAACCACTTTGTCCTGATAGCCGGGCATATCAGCAGGTTCGGGTCTGACATGCGCATCGACGGGAGAAAAGTTTTGAATTGCCTTCAAGAAATTTACAAGCGCCCCCGGTTCACCAAACTTAATAGCCTGAATGATGTCGCCTCTTCTTTCATTCCAGCAAGGGAAGACTTCAAAGCCAAGTTCTGAAAAAACCCTGGCAAATAGATGTGCCCCTTTGACTGCATTGGCCACCACGGCGGGTGCCAGAAACATTCCCTGAAATAGCAGACGGTTCTGATTGAACGTTAACCCCAGATGACCGCCGATTCCGGGGGCAGTGAGCCTGTTGAGTGCCCCATCTACAAACTTCTTGCCACCGCAGACATATCCGCCCGTAATAGCCAGCCCCCCTCCAGGATTCTTTATCAGCGACCCCGCTACTAGATCCGCCCCGTGAGAGAGCGGCTCCGAGGACTCCACATACTCTCCGTAGCAATTGTCGACCAGTACAACACAGTCTTTGTTTGCTTGCTTTACCAGCCGACTGATGACACCAATGTCCTCATTGCGTAGAGTACGCCGTTCAGTGGAATACCCGCAAGATTTCTGAATGTAAGCCATTCGAGCTGAAGCAACTCCAGACTCTTCCATTTTCTGCCTCAAAGCGCTTTCATCATCAATTAGCGCAATGAGGTCGATCTGATCATATTTCACACCCATGTCTAACAGCGAGCCGGGCTCGTTACCCTTTAGCCCTATCACCTTCTCCATGGTGTCATAGGGATGGCCAGTCAGGCTGAGCATTCGATCTCCACCTTTGAGATTGCCAAATAGGGCACAGGCAAGCGCATGGGTCCCTGACACCATTTGCATACGCACTGCCGCAGCCGCGCCGCCAAAAACTTCGGCACAAACATTATCGAGAACATCTCTGGCCGAATCGTCCATGCCATAGCCCGTGCGCTCCGCAAAGTACTCGGGGCTCAATCTGTTAGCTCGAAATGAATTGAGAACCCTTCGCTGATTAGCCAGGGCTATTTCGTCAATACGGATAAAGTGATCTCTGAGATCAAATTCCGCTTCGGATATTAACTGGTCGGCCGATTTGATTGAAATCACTTCTTTCCATGGAACCCATTCGACGTTACTCAAGCGATCTTCTGTTGAGTTGAACAGGTCACTGTCAGCCCCTAAACCAAGGAAAACAATCGAATGCCGGTTGCGATTGGTGCTTGTAAAACGATTAGGAGATGTTAGCACGACCGTGAGATTTTAACTCTAAGTTTTCCCCCGACGAGGTCCAGTCAATTGAGGAAACTCACACATTTGTCTTAGGCCATTCTTTAAGCCCGAGCCGCAGTTAGTGCCAATGCAAATTTACTTCACTTGTGCGCGTGCTATTTACAATTCAGGCAAGCTGGCTTCTTCCTCCGCTCATCCCTCGGATGGTATCCTGGTTGTTCGACAATCGCGTACAGTGGCAGAAGATTTCTTCACTAATTGCCCGTCAAATTTTTCGGTCACAGTCGGCTTTGAGAAGGTGGCAGCTGAGGTACACAGTTTCACTGTTAACAGTTTCACTGCGACTTCATGCCACCACCTTCCAAATTTCGGCTAGCGTATCGTTGCATCTTTGTTGAGAACCGCTCGAGCCACGGTCACGGCGGCAACTTGGTTGACACCGGCGCGCCGTAACACACAAGCCGCTTCAAGAATAGTGGCGCCAGAGGTGTATATGTCATCGACAAGAATTACCGTTGGCGCAAGCCGTGCACCGGGGGTAAGACGAAACGTTCCGCGTAAATTTGCGAATCGCTGATCTCGCACCAGATTATGCTGGGGGGTAGTATGCTTGCGTGCCAGCATCGAACTCCGCACCGGAATTCCTGTCAATTTCCCCAATTCGGCAGCGAGAATCTCAGCTTGATTGAATCCACGCGAGATGAAACGCAAACGAGACAACGGAATCGGTACCAGAACCGCGTTATTTAGGTCTACGTGCGGTTCCAAGAGGTACAACGCCGATGGCAACAACGCAGCAAGGTCGGCTGCGATTAAAGGGTCGTTTCGATATTTCATCGTATGAATTAGAGAACGTACAATTCCTTCATAGACAGTGGCGCTGGTTACTGGCAGTGGCACATGCAAGAAGTGATTTTCCCCGGGAATGCCAGAAGGGTCTCTGCGTCCAGGCGCCAGAGGTCTAGATTGAACGAAAGCGCGCTTCCAGAATTCAATGACCTTGTTTTTCAACGAATGACCGAGGATAAAGTCGCCCAAGAGCCATCGCACCGTATTCGGTGCCTCGACACAGGACGATGCGATACCTGATGGTGCCAAGAGCAAGCCTGCTAAAGCTCTAGAAATTGCGGACCTTCGCGAAGCAGTAGACAGTGTATGAGAAATGGAATTCTCCTGCGACGCGGATGCTCGAAGCGAAACGATCTCCTGTTGAGATATGGCCGCTCCAGTTGAATGATCATTCAGTGAGATTTCCGAACCGTGCAGTTCGTCAAGCGCCAACGCGGCAGCCGCCAACGACGGTGGTAGGCACCACTCTAATTGAGCCGCGCGACCACTGACCAGGGCCCAGCAATTCTGACAAAGGCTGGCAGCACATGAGATATCAGAAACAGGTTCCTTGCAGTTTCGGCAAATTTCCAACAATACGCAACTGGCAAGGTAGCGCACAAGATTCATGTGGTTTGTCATGGAGAGATCCTCCGCGAGGGGATACATCTTCAAAACGTTGTCAACCTCAAAAAAGTTCGAGCCAAGAGGCGGGAAATAGATTAATTCGCCATTGCTGAAGTTTAGGCAAAACGTTTAGTCCATTTCTGTTATTCACGAAAATTCCACACGTTGGTCGAATTTTTGGCTAATCGCTAGAAGTAAGATCATTCCATCGAACCAATTGATAGGGGGTTGCGCGATGAATGATTTTGAAAATGGCGACAAGACTCAGGTCCAGGGAGAGACAAAAAGCAGCGAAGACGTTTTCGGTGACATTGCAAGGACCGCATGGTCCAATCAATCTAAAGAATCCACCGGTAATGGGCAAAGCCATGAAAAACGACAAGTTAGCGAGCCGGAGGAACTGGTCTTTGAAACATTACCGGCGTTATCCGCTCAAACGGAACAATCACCCGCGCAGCACGCCGCTGAGCAAAGACCAATTGAAAAACCGATGCCCGGTCCAGTTGAAATGCCTCCAGAGAAACCGATGGTGGCCAAACCAGTTGAAAAACCACTTGAACAAAGGTTTGGAGAAATTCATTTACCAACTGGTGACTCTATGACCGCAAACGGAATAGCGCTGAGAGCATCCCAAGGCCCTGGCAGCTTCGGCGATCTACGGCGGCTGGAGTTCACAACTCCAGATGGTACCGGAGTTGAGCTTCGTCGGTTTGATATCACCCGCAATAACGATGGTTCCTATGTCATCAACGGCCACGACGTGAGCGTGCAGGGTGCTCCCACCCGTAGATACGTCATCAATCCTGCAGGAGAAGTGAGAAGTGAGGCTACTCCTCAGGAACTCCATCTCGCGGAGCAGGCGCGTTTAGCACAAAAGCCTGTGGAGAAACCGGCGCCATCCGGGGTGGTTCCTGAATCGCAGCGGATTCCCGTACACAAGATGATGGATCTCTTAGAGCGCATGAACCGTCGGTATTAACTATTTGGGACTGATCTGCTTTGTACCTGAATTCTCACTCGCTTTTCCTAATCCAAACGATCTCACCGCAGTCGAATACATAGGACTGCATGGAATCTTGAAATGAGATTTTCAACCATCAAAAGCTGAGGACCAATGCGACAACAGCCTATGCCAATGCAACCTTAAATGCGTCGAGAGTCGCATCCAATTCTCGTTTGCCATGCTCGAGGCTAACAAAAGCTGACTCAAATTGAGACGGCGGCCAGTAAACTCCGTTCTTCAACAGCTCTTGCCACATTTTCGCGAAACGTTCAGTGTTGCAAGCCTTGGCACTTTCGAAATCAACCACCGGCTTGTCGTTGAAAAACACGCAGAGCATTCCAGTTACATGAACTACCTGTGCGGGTACCTTACCCTTTTCAACAATCTCTCTAATGCCGTCGGCTAGCGCAGCCGTTTTCTGTTCCAGTCGCTCGTATGCGCCCGGGGTCTGAAGCACTCGCAGCTGCGCCAGTCCTGCAGCCATGGCCACAGGGCTTCCCGAAAGCGTACCGGCCTGGTAAACGTCGCCCGACGGTGCCACTCGCTCCATGATTTCCTTTTTGCCACCATAGGCCCCGACGGGAAGTCCTCCGCCAATGACCTTGCCCAGACAGGTCAGGTCTGGAGTAACTTTGAATTTTTGCTGGGCACCGCCGGCACCGACTCTAAAACCAGTCATCACTTCGTCAAATATCAACAATGCACCATTGGTGGTACACAGCTCGCGTAATCCAGACAAATAATCTTCTTTGGGAACGATTAATCCTGCATTACCCATGATCGGCTCAACTATTATGCACGCGATCTTTTCCTTGTGTTCCTTGAAGGCTTTTTCGACCACGGATAGATCATTGAACGGCAGTGACACCGTAAGACGTGAGAGTTCTTCAGGAATGCCCGGAGAACTGGAAATACCAAGGGTCGCCAATCCAGAGCCCGCTTTGATCAAGAAGGAATCGGCATGACCGTGATAGCAGCCATCGAATTTTATGACCATGTTTCGCCCGGTATACGCCCTGGCCAGGCGCACTGCAGACATGCAAGCTTCCGTGCCGGAATTGACAAAACGCACCATCTGTATGGATGGCATCATCTTCACCACTAATTCTGCGATGTCGACCTCAAGCGCATTGGGAGCACCAAAGCTGGTGCTCAGCCGAACAGCATCTTCTACGGCCTCCATCAGTCTCGGGTGCTGATGACCAAGAATCATTGGCCCCCACGCACCCAAGTAATCGACGAATGCATTACCATCCACGTCATACAGCCATGCTGCATCTGCGCGCTCTATGAAGATAGGTTGAGAATTGACAGCCTTGCAAGCACGTACCGGTGAGTTAACTCCCCCGGGAATGACTTGTTGCGCTCTTTCAAATAGTAGTTGGGATTTTCGTGTATCCATTGCGACGGCTTGTGTCATGAGTCTCTCTTTCTTTTTCACGCGGTGGGGGTGGCTTCGGCTTGGTTTAGCAGGCGCTCTAGCACCGGCTCGACCATCTTCACGGCCTTTTCCCCTGCGGAGAAATGGCGCATCTTCAAATTGGTGTCGAACACGTAATAGGCCGGCACGAACTTATTTTCAAATTCATCAGTAATCGAATGCCAGTTGTCGACCACACATGGTTGCTTCACTTCATACTCGGCGATACACTCTTTTACAGCATCAATATTGGTATCACTTTCCTGACGAGGCATGTGAACGGAGATAACTTTCAGTCCCTTTGGACCGAAGACGTCTATCCATCTGGCAATATCAGGAAACGACTCCTTGCAGGTACCACAGCTGATTGCCCAGAAGTGAATTAAAATGGTATTCCCCTTCAGTGAATCACGGCTGATCGGTTCGGAGTTAAACCAGTCCGTGCCCCCGGCGAGCGCAGGTAAATCACTGTCCATTCGAAGCGGCATAGAAACCTCCTTGGCGATACGCATATGTCACTTTGAGCAGCGGCGCCGGTATTGTCAGCGCCAGCATAAGTCTTGCCGGTGGAATTTTACTATAGCCGCGTGTGAATTAGCTTACAGCCGATTCTTGTTACCGGAGTACAGCCTGATTTGACTGACCGGATTGCACCTTAGATACTTCGCTGCCTCGATAAGCGAAGGAACCCCAACCGATAGAGCAGGGGTTCCTCGCTAGATCTTTAGAGCGACAATTAAACTTGAAGCGGCTTTTGGCCAGGCTTCCAATCAGCGCCGCAAAGTCCGCCCATCTTCAGAGCTTCGAGCACGCGCACGGTTTCATCTACGCTGCGTCCGATGTTAAGGGCATGGACAACTTGATACTGGAGAACGCCTTCCGGATCAACGATGAAGAGACCGCGGAGTGCAATACCTTTGTCTTCAAGCAGCACGCCGTAGTCGCGGCTGACATCTTTGGTGATGTCGGAAGCGAGCGGGTACTTGAGAGAGCCGAGCCCGCCTTTGTCTTCCGTTGTGTTGATCCACGCGCGGTGGCTGTACACACTATCGGTAGAAACTGCGAGAACTTCAGCGCCGGTGTTCTTGAACTCATCATATTTATCGCTGAATGCCTTGATTTCTGTGGGGCATACGAAGGTGAAATCGAGAGGATAGAAGAAAAGGACCAACCACTTTCCTCTGTAATCGGAAAGCCGCACATTCTCCTTCAAGGTCTTGAGATCCTTGGTGGAGGGCATATCAAAATCAGGAGCTTTTTTACCAACTTGCAACATGTATCACATACTCCACGAGTCGAGCGAACAAGAAAGCATCTTAGCCCGGCATCAGGAATAGCTCGTGGAGGTTAATGTTTTTCTTGCCTTTGATGCGGGTTGTCATCTTTTAACTTTACGACATTAAAAATGTAGACAGAAATCATTTTGCCCGAGGGAGCAAGAGCAGCCCGAAGGTACCCTTCTAAACACCCCGCCGGGTTCTGTTCGGAGAACTGGAAGTGAGAGCAATGGCACAGAGCCACAAATAATTCCGGTTAATAAACAAAATAAGAGATCTGCCTCCTTCTACACCGAGCCGCCGAGGCGGACAAGGGCGAACCTCCCCCCGCCGCCGACGGGTTCAGAACTTTTGCCGCTCTTTTACCTGATATTCCAGCTCGCGCTGCAGATTGTGTTCAAATACGAACTTTTGCACCAGGGGGCTGTCGGGTTTCCATCCTATGTTAAGCAAATGCCGCAGGTGATCGGGCGGCGTTGAAGAGTGTTTGCTGCGTCCCAGTTCCGATTCAGCGGCACCTTCTTTCTCAGCCATGATTAACCCTCTCAGAGTGGACTTAAGCAAGCGCTTGGAGAGTCCATGGAAATCGTTTTAACGGTGAGCATTCAATGCAGGTTAGACGCTTCTCAGAAGCGCTTCGATGTTCACCTTTGTAAATCAGCTGTATCTTAGCAGGGAATTAAGGGCTTCGGAATTTGACCGTTGCGTCCTGCCTTGGTACCATTCTAGTTTGCCTTCCTTCAAAGGCTCCTTGTCTGACAAGGTGCCGCTTTTCGTCGAGACGGAACGCAGAGGAAGAACAATCGAGACTTCTCTAAATATCGGAGAAAACAATGTACGCCGTTGTAGAAGCAGGTGGAAGACAGTTCGAGCTCACCGCCGGACGTTTCGTAGATGTGGATATGTTCGCAGCTGAACCCGAGCAGGAATTCATCTTCGACAAAGTCCTGGCCATCATCAGTGGTGCCGATACCGTCCTCGGACAACCCTATGTGACCGGTGCAAAGGTTACAGGGAAAGTAATCGATCATGTTCGTAGCAGCAAGGTAGTGGTTTTCAAATATCGTGCCAAAAAGGGCACGAGAAAACGCACTGGACACAGGCAGTACCACACCCGTGTGTTCATAAGTAAGATTGAGCTGAACGACAAAGTACTGAGCGAGTCCGAAGATAAGTACAAGAAAGAAGACCAGGCAGCGAATTAGTTCGCCCGCAGGAGTTAAAAAGTCATGGCACATAAAAAGGGCGCAGGATCAACACGCAACGGGCGTGATAGCAACGCAAAACGTCTCGGCGTCAAGATGTTTGGCGGAGAGTACGTGATTCCCGGAAATATTTTGGTCCGCCAACGAGGCACCAGAATTCATCCGGGCGAAAATGTCAGGCGCGGCGGTGACGATACTCTCTATGCAGTAGCACAAGGAGTTGTCGTTTTCACAAGCTCGCGAGGGAAGAAGTTGATGAATGTTCTTCCTGCTCCGGTTCCAAATTCGTAGTCGCGTAAAGCGAAGACTGGAGACATTTCGATAACACTTTGAGGGCGGCCACTGGTCGCCCGATTTTCCATGGAGCAATTGAAATGACCACAGGGCCCGTTCAGCGTGCGGTCAAAGTATTACAGGCAAATGGAGCTACAATTCAGCCGGAACACGCATGGTCATCTCTTGATTTTTCTCATCTGGTCTACGACTCTCGTCGAGTTAAACCGGGCTGCGCCTTCTTTTGTGTTCCCGGAGAACGCACCGATGGAAATGAATTTATTTCCGATGCCATCGCAAATGGTGCAAGCTGCATCGTCTCCGAACAGGTTCACGAAGCTGCTGCAGTACCTCAAGTTATCGTGCCCGATGTAAGACTGGCACTGGGACTCGCATCAGCGGCCTTCTTCGACGAGCCTGGCAGAAAACTGCGAATTATCGGCATCACAGGTACCAACGGCAAGACAACGACAACTCATTTGATTGAGAACATTCTCAATGACGGTGGTCGCCGATGCGGATTAATCGGAACATTGGGAGCCCGCTGGCATACGACCAGCGACTATGGCGAAGCAAAGCATACAACTCCCCAGGCGCCGGAATTGCAGGAACTCCTTTCGCGAATGCTGGAAGACGGTTGCACTCATGTCGCCATGGAAGTCTCAAGTCATTCGCTCTCGCTAAAACGCGTGGCCGGCTGCCACTTTTCTGCCGCAGTCTTAACCAACATCACCCAGGATCATCTCGACTTTCACAAGACGATGGATCACTACTGGCATTCAAAGCGAATTTTGTTTGATACTCTCCAAAGAGAAGCCGATAGCGAAAGCTTGTGCGTGGTAAATGCTGACGACCCGCTAGCTCACCAGTTTTTATGCGAAGGATCTCAAGTACGCAATGTCACATACGGATATGCCACCAGCGCAGACATACATGTGATCGGGGAAGAATTCTCTTGCGGAATCAATAACCTCACACTGCAAACTCCACAAGGAAAACTTGAGCTAAAACTAAAGCTCGTTGGTCGTTTCAATGCCTACAACGTGATGGCTGCCGTTGCCGTCTGCCTGCACGAGGGAGTGGACCCGGGCGCCATTGCGGAGAGCCTGGCAAAATTTAGCGGGGTTCCGGGAAGATTTGAAACGGTCTCCACCGGCTCGCCCGACAAGCCGCTTTGCATAGTTGACTATGCCCATACACCCGATGGTCTTGAGAATGTACTCAAAACGGCAGCAGGTTTAAAAAAACCTGGCTCGAAGTTATTTGTAGTGTTTGGTTGCGGCGGAGATCGAGATCCCTCAAAGCGCCCGAAGATGGGGGATATAGCAGAACGCCAAGCTGATGAAGTAATAGTGACTTCGGATAATCCACGAACGGAAGATCCGCAAGAAATTATCGCTAATATTCTTACTGGTATCAGGCGCATTCGTCATATCGAAGTGGAAGCCGATCGGGCCACTGCGATCAGACTGGCGATCAGCCGGGCAACTCCGAATGACATTGTAGTTGTTGCAGGCAAAGGACACGAAAATTATCAGCTCGTGATGAATCAGGTTTTTCCTTTTGACGACAAGGTCGAGGTTCTCAAAGCGCTGTCCGAGTGAAGTAGATGTCTACCGCCGCCGACAGTGCCTTGCACAAAACAAATGAAATTCCAAATCTTTGACACTACGATGGTGCCGAAGTACAAGGTCACGTTATCAGACAAGTCGGCAGTCAAGGTTTGCGGCCTTATTGAGTTTCGAAATGCACCAAAAATCAGCTCTCTTTTTTGCAGCGAAACCGATTGGACCGCAATGAATGGGTATAATTCTACTGAGCGGCGCACGTCCATGTGCTTCAGAGGGTCAGAGGGTAGCCGGTGGGCATCAGCTTCCACGTTACATCAGTACGCGAAGGCACAATCTTCAATGTGATGCAGTTCCTGAGCCTTGAGAAGGTGACAGGAACTTTGAGCATTTCATTTGGTCGCCATATTCCTGATGCCATGATTTTCTTCGTCAGCGGTAAAGCTGCCGCTTCTGAATTTGGTGACCTTAAGGGCGAGCAAGTTCTCGACATGCTGCTTTGTCAGGAATATGCAGTCAAAGAAATTAACTTCGCGCCCGGTCGTGAATCTCAGTACAAAGAGGGTACCCTTATCAAGTCCCCGAGCTTATCGGGAGCTATGCTTAATGCATCTAAAGACGTAGATCAGTGTGCTGCTCGTCCGTATATTTTCGGATTGTTGCCGGTAAACACGCCGGAACAGGGTTCGATAGAATCTCTACTGCAAGTGTTTTACGACTTCAAGAAGCACAACGACTTCCTTCAGTCCATAAAGCCGGCAGACAGCGATCGAGACGCGCCTCTGCCCCAATGCGTGCTCTTACACAGAGCACTGTCTCGGAATGTGCTTACATACAAGACCCCGCTCGTCGCTCTGAAGTCCTTTCGTCCGCTCTTAGAAATCGTGCAGCCGCTGGAAGAGAAGGAGGCGGAAAATCTGCGCGGATACATGCGCAGTTTGCTCCCCCACCCGCGCGCCACGCACATGCCCCTCGAACGGTTTTATGCATTCGCCAGCGCAGTTGAGTCTATCGCTTACAGACGCGGCTCCGAGACCGGAGATGAAGCCCGCCGTATCATCTACAGGTTGATTCAATCAACGACAAAGCTAAACGAAGCAATAAACGTTTAGGCCCGGGATTTACTGCCATAACGGGCCCGCCGGTTATAAATCACTTTGCCGGCGTGAAGGCACCCGAAACTTACAGCCCCCCTGGTCAAGTAAGGGATCTAAACGGCTCACTCTTGAGAACCGTGACTCGACGCGTGATTGTCTTCCTGTCAAGTTTTGAGCGCTCCATCGCTCAGGAAGAGAAGCATTTAATCAGCCCTTGGCATCACGATCGAATTAGCATCACTTATCTATCTCTGAAGGATGGTTGCCGGCGGGACCAGGCGATAAGCCACCCCTACCGGGTCACAACCGTACAATCAGCGTCAGCCGGACCACTTGACAGTACCCAGTATAATGGCGGGGGAATGGCCAGTATCAAAAGTGTCCCGGTAGCCACGGCTACAAATTGAAGATTCGGATATAACTAAGAAAGGGCGCCAAAGGCAATACATGAAACTCATCAACAAAGTCGTAGAAGACGTAGACGCACTCACAGATCTCTTATCCGTAGTCCGAATCGACCTTGTAACTTCATTCCTGCAAGTAGTGCAGCCACCGGGTTTCTGGGGTGACAGCTCTCTGCCTCACTTATTCTTGACCTTCGATGACGGCCCCTCCCCTCACACTACCCCTGCACTTCTGGAAATTCTCGCTGAGACCGACACAAAAGCCACGTTCTTCTTGATTGGAAAGGAAGCGGAAAAATTCCCCGACCTGGTGAAGGAAATCCACCAAGCCGGCCACGCCATCGGAAACCACTCGCACACGCATGAATATCTGCCAAGACTGTCGTCGTCTGAAATTGAGTACCAGGTCGTCAAAGCGAATCAAGTTCTGGGCGACATCATCGGTGAAAGAGTTGAGCTGTTTCGACCGCCCTTCGGCATGATGGACGGTCGAGTCGCCAGTTGCTTGAAGAAGCACAATCTTTCAGCCGTGTACTGGACCTCCGCACCGGAAGATTGGGCAATTCCGGGTGCAGCACGAGTTATAAGACGAGTTCAATGGAAGTTGAAACGTGGTGGGATAATTGTCTTGCACGAAGGAAAAGAATTGGCAAAGCAAACCCTTGAGGCTGCCAAGCAAATAATATATTCATGTAGGCATCAGCATCTAGAGCTGGACAAGGTGGAATTGTGCTTGACTTCAAACCGCCGCAGGATAATGGACTCATAATCAGTCTGGCCAAGGTTCTCAAGCCCCAAATTTTGCATAACAAGATGAAAAACGCCGAAGTAGTAGTTCTCGGTGACGGGCTTGACCGATTTAAGAAGTTGGCGGGCAAGCGCGCAATGATTTGCCCGAATCACTCCCACAAACACGACTGCGAAGTGATGTTCGTCTTCTCTTGTTTGGTCAAGGAAGAGTTCAACTTTATTGCCGCCCGAGAAATCTTTGAATTTAACAACGGCTGGAACGGATGGTTCCTGCAACGCCTTGGCGTTTATTCCGTGGTGCGTGGTGCCATTGATCGAGAATCTTTTCGCACCACAAAGCGCATACTCGTTGAAGGCAAAAAGAAACTCGTGCTCTTTCCGGAGGGCGAAATTTCACGACAAAACGACGTGTTGCTTCCCTTGGAAAATGGTGCAGCCCAGCTCACATTCATGGCGCTGGACGAATTGCATAAGTCCAAGCCGGACGAACCGATGTATATCGTACCGATCGCCATTAAGTACACCTACAGAGAAGATTTGACAAAGCACCTGGCCGAACTCATGGACAGAATCGAGATAAAGCTCGGCATCAACAATCACAACGAACCGTCTTTGTATAAGCGAGTGCGCGGTGCGGCCGAGGTCGTTCTGAAGACACTGGAAGGTGAATACAATGTCAAATCTGCAGACGGAGCCGATTTGAACACAAGAATAACAGCACTAAAATCCAAAATTCTTGAGACCATAGCCGAGTTCCTCGATATCACGCTGGCAGCCCATGCCAAACACCTCGACTCAGTGCGCGTTCTGCGCAATGCTATGGACGACATTATTTACGCCGAAGATGCGGACAACTTGCCTCCTTATCAGAAGAAGATCCACGCAGAGAAATCAGACAAAATTCGCGGGTTCTACCGAGATCTCGATCGTGTCGTAACATTCATCGCCATTTACGATGGTTATCTCTTGCCACCAGCTACGCAAGAAAGAATGGTCAGTGTCCTTGAGCTAATGGAATCGGAAATCTTTGGCGACGTCCGTATCAAAGGACCACGCACTGTTTTCATGACCGTGGGTGATCCGATAAATCTACTTGAGGTTTATCCTGATTATAAGAAGACGAAAAAAGCGGTGATTGAAAACATCAGCACAAACATCAACGCCCAGCTCGATATGATGCTGCAAGCAATGGACAAGGATCGACAACCAGTTTTCGTGACATAGAAATTTAGATCTCTAAATCATTGGTAAAAATCTCTTAGCAACCCAATCGTAAATGTTATCATTTTTCGCTGGCTGCCCTGCTAAGATGAACTGGAAGGGGCAATGCCGGACTTTGCTCGGCCTGCTGTTCGAGGTGTGGGATGCTCAAGTTAGCACTGGTAGGCTTAGGAGCCTCAGGTCTGTTTTGCCTGGAAGAGCTTGCAGGAGCGGACGTCGAGGTTCACATCTTCGACGTTGGTCCCAATTATCACAGGCGTTACCCGTGTCCCATCGATCAAGGAAAGCTTGAGGTATGTCCCCCCAAGGCTTGTAGCTACTGTGCCCCCGGGCAATCGGCCGGGAGCTGGAATGACTTTAAAGTAATACTTTCTGCCTCACCTGTTATCGGCGGTCGACTCTATCAGCTGGTGGGGGAATCTGAGTTGCAGGCCCGGTTGGACAAACTGCGCCGCCTCATTCTCACCCATGCCCCGGTAGAAATTCCGGTGGTTCGGCCCAATCAAGATGATCTTGATTGGATCAAGAAGCGGGCCACTCTAGCGGGTATGACCTATCACTTCCAGGAACTGCTCCACTGCGGTTCAGATAATGCTCCCGCAATTAACACCAGCATCCTCAATGAAGTAGTGGCAAAGGGTCCCAATATAGTTTTTCACTGGGACACCAAGGTGCTATCGGTTTCTCGCAAAAGTGATAAGTTTGCCGTGATCTACGATCACTACAGAAAGCCGGGGGCAGAAGCCGAAGAGCTCTTCGATTTCGCTATCATGTCGGTGGGACGAGGCGGCGCAAACTGGCTGACTCAGCAAGAATTTTATAAGGAATTGGATACTTCCCCGGGTCAGGTTGACATTGGCGTGCGAGTGGAGACCAGTTGCTATTTCACAGAAGAAGTTGACAAGCGCTTTTACGAACCAAAGCTGTATTACTTGACAAAGCGATCAAATGACACAGTTCGAAATTTCTGTTCAAACCCGAAAGGCTTTGTCACTCCGGAGAATCACCGTGATTATGTCCTCGTAAACGGGCACTCGAAGATGTTCGAGAAATCAGAGAACAACAATTTCGCGGTGCTTGTCTCCAAAACATTTACGAGGCCGTTTAAGCATCCCCAGCAGTACTCACAACACATTGCTAAAGTAACGAATATGTTGGCTGGTGGTGGTCCACTGGTGCAAAGGCTGGGCGATTTGCGTAGCGGGCGCCGGACAAAATCCCTCGTTAACAATTTGATCAAACCGACACTAGAAGCTGAACCGGGAGACATCTCGCTGGCTTATCCGCACCGAATACTTGAAGGTATTTTGGAATATCTTGATGCGCTCGACAAGATTTGTCCTGGAGTCGCCGGCGAATCGACATTGCTCTTTGCTCCGGAAGTGAAAAGCTATCCAGATTCAATTGTCGTAAGCAAGAACATGGAAACAAACATTCCAAACTTGTTCATTATTGGAGACTCCAGCAGTTGGACTCGCGGAGTGGGGCAGGCCGCCACGTCCGGTATGCTGGCCGCCGAGGGTGTGCGCAGGAAACTGAAGGAACTCGGTTTGCCGGACAAATGGTCTTTGCCCATGGTGGCGGAACATAAAGGTACGATTGCCCCCACCGATTCGGATGTACCCGACGTTCCTGTCGCAATAACAAGAAAATAGTTTCGCGCATTTTCCAATTTACATCAGACGAAAACATCGCACGGCACCGTTTAGGGCTCCAGAGGATAGGTTTTCTCTCGATGGTACGTGGGTGCACCGCCACTGACTACTGAACTGGAATAAAGGCTGAAGCTTGTCACTGAAACGGGTCTAACCGAGAGACCTTGATTCCTCGACAGAAAATCGGCGACAACGGAGTCCGGTACCGACTGCGAACAGCGCCCCAGCGTTACGTGAGGAGCGTACGGGCGCCTCTCCATCTCGAATCTTTCTGCGGCTAGAGCCCTTCCCACCGAAGCATGCAGATCCAGCAGCTCCGCGCTCCCATTGATGCCTGCCCACAAAATTATGGCACCATCGGCTCCTCGAAACTGACCAACGCCATCGACTACAATCGAAAAGACTCGAGCGTTCACGGTCCCCAAAACATCCGTCACTGTGGTGTTTCTATTGCCATCCACAGCGCCGATATAATGCAAGGTCAGATGCATTTGCTCCGCATCTACATTGCGAAATCCAGCGCACACAGGCTGGATGGCCACCAGCTCGTTAATCTCTCTAACTTGCAAATCCGCCGCAACAAAAAGTACGGACATCGGTTCCTCTTATATCAAGACAACTTACGCGTTGGAGATTACATATATGATTGGCTGAATGCGAACGAGGCCAGCTCCAGCTTCGTCTCGGCGGCGTGTCGACTTTGCGGCTCGGGCGATAAAGTTCAAAATTCTAAGTGGTCCCCGCTCCGATGATGTACAGCCGGATTCAATAGCAGCCAAGTCGTGCTCGCTTGCCGTGGCGCCTTGCACAAAGGATTGAGTCGAAGGCGAATCGACAACTAAAGTTTCGCGACGGTGCGCCGACAACAGAACAAAAACTGGTAGTGCAACCACAATAACAATTTGCTGACTGAGTCTTCGCTTCCCGTCTTGTCTCATATGCAGGCGGAACTCCATATTCACTTCCTACGCTCCATCTTAAGTTCAAAGGATGGAGTTGACATGTAAGCGTTCTGTACAAATCATGGAGCCGAACAATTAACCCATACTTAACACAACGATAGGCTTTGCAGTTTATGCACTGCATTTAGCGGTCGACTAAACAATTGCGTGCTTCAATAACTTCTAGTGCAGCAATTAAGCACGGCTCAAAGCCGGGCTTCTTTTTTCTGCACATCAATGCCTCCTGTTCTCCTAATTAAAAAATGTGCACACTGTCGCACCATCTGCGGCAATCGCACAAGTAAGGATTAACGCTTCTGCTGAAGCTCAGCTTTGCCGTGGAAACTCTTCTCTCTCAGTATGGTGACTCAATGAACAACAAACTGTGTAACGTATTTGCGTTCATTCTTCTCACAGCTTCGACCTGCCAACCTACCCCCTCGGCCTCTTCAGCAAATGCGGGTGAAATCACAGACAGAAGTACGAGAGTGAGTACTAAAGTGAGTACTAAAGCGAGCACAAAAGTGTGTACTAAAGCGGGTACTGAAGCGAGTACTAAATCAAGCACAAAAGTGTGTACCAAAGCGAGTACTGAAGCGAGTACTAAAGCGAGCACAAAAGTGTGTACCAAAGCGAGTCCAACCGCAAAGGTTACCATCGCTTTCAATGGAGGATTTGCTGAAACTTATACTCCAGCTCAACTCATTACTGCCGGTGTATTCAAGTCCGCACCATTGGTGGGGGGCACCCGCAAACGTACAGAAGCAGTCAAATACATTGTTCTCCACTCCACTGAGACAGAATCTCCAGCAGACGCTCAACGCGTTGTTCGTAGTTGGAATAATCGTGGTAAGAGTCACCCCGGCGCACAGTATCTAGTGGATCGCGATGGATCGGTTTATCAAACGGTTTCACCGGAAATAACTACGATGCACGTCAATGCATTCAAGACTCGATTCGGGGTAAACAACAGCAACAGCATTGGCATAGAAATTGTGCGCTCTGGAAAGCAGACGTACACACCAAAACAACTGAAGAGCATCACATGCTTGTGCTTGTATCTTCAGAAGCGCTTTGATATTGCAGACGAGAAAGTTGTCGGGCACTACTATGTTCAACCAAGCGATAGAACGGATCCGGTTGGTTTCAACTGGCAAATGTTCGCCGCATCCAAGACTACGTTGAATTATCTAGCCACCAAAGAACGCTCAGACAAAAATGGTACGTCCATTGCCAGCGCGGTCGATACCGGTCGCCAACCACCCAATAAGAAAGGCGGTTAAGTAAACTAAACAGTCGCGCGTTACCCGGCTGGCGCGCAAGGAGACTGCTCGCCCCGGTTAGCAGGTTCAGCTCTCCTATGGAATTATGCTTAATGCGCATAATTTTTTACAATGGCGAGCCCATCATTCCCACATTTCAGGCAGTTTCCGGATTCGGTTCCTAAGGGGAAATATGCACATGATGCATATTTTCATAGGTGATTTTTAATGGTGTGAGCTCGATGAAGCTATTTCGCGTGTGAGTTTGTCCCCGGGACCACGGGCGGAACGTCCGCCAAAGCGGCGCATCTGCCGTGCCCACATCGCTAATACATTCGGCCGTTCGCTGCCACCTGCTGATAGGTTCCGTGGCGGGCCGTCACCTGCGTAAGCACTGCCGCCATCTTCACCAGATCGGCCGAAACCTGTTTGTCTAATTTGTCGTTGCTGTTATAGATGTGTTTGAGCAGATCGCTAAATTGCAGCAACGCTGTCAGAGAGAATTCGCACGTGGTTACTGCCAGTGCGTCCTTGCGGAAGTCGACAGCATTCATTTTGCGCCGACCAAGCATGTCTGAGTGCATCTCAGAAATCACGGCAGTGTCGGTGGGTCCAATCACAGCTTCTTGCCCTGCGCACAATTTGGTGCTACGTCCACCAAACTTCAACTCGACTGTCTCAAGTGAGAATTCACAAAGATTGCGCACTTTCGTCAAATTACCCTTCACTGTCACCAGCACCATGGAGTTCTTTTTGACGTGCACAGTACAACTTCCAGCCGTAATGGTAGTCGGCGCTGTGGTGCGGATGAGCGCTTCGCCAGTCTTAACGCTTATCAGTCCATTGGCCTCGGATTTGACCCTTGTACCGAGAAGATACTTGGCGACGGATGTATCACCAGCAATAGTCAATACTTGATCGAGCTGCGGATTGGTGGCTTTCGATTTGTACGCGACCGGTACGAAATAGTTACCGTTTGAAGATTGTCTATACGCCACTGGAGGCATGTCGCCGGCATCGGCTTTTGGCGGGCCAGACTGATCAGTGTTGCTCGTTTGGAACGAGTTCATAACGTTAGTGAACAGAGCCCTCATCTCTGGAGTCATCGTGTCTACTTCAGCGTCCTGAAGAGACTCGCCCGCTGGCGATTGAAGGCCGTTATAGGGTTCGGAATTCATACTCAAACCGGAAACCGGCCCTTCCTTCGATGGACCTTGATAGTCACTGGTGCCGAGATTTGCAATTGAGTTGTCCAGAATATGTGAGGTTTGCCCCAACGGTGTCACGACTTGCGCTACCTCATTATTGTGAGATACAGCGGCACTGGCTGGTACGCCGGTGAGGGAAGTTATGCTGACTGAGCCAAATCTGTTTTGTCCAACGGCTGCGGAGCTATGAGGCGGCACTGTAACTTCACCCAGGGCAGTGACAACTGTCACGGCCACATCGCCCGTGATAACGGTCAGAATCCCTTGCTTCAAAGTGAGTGTATGATCGCCGGTCAGGTTGAACGAACTGCCAGGGGAAGCCAGCAACGCTGTTTGCGAATCACCCTTCAGTCCAAACACTTCCCCCGCCTGGTGAGAGATCACCCAATGAACGCACAGTTCCTCTTCCGGACGCTGAGACAACCAGCGCGGTTCTCTTCCAGGCTCATTGCTACCCAGTGGAATACTTCTCTTCGTCAAATCGGTATCGGGAAGTTCGGAAAATTGCTGAGGGAGGACGAGGTCATAATCCACAATCTTGGTATCTTTCGTATCTTTATCCACTACTTTCACACCCAGCGCGGCCACCGTGGCCACAGGGAAACAGTTAGACGCGTTACATCTGAATTCACCGCGCACTATGAGCAGGGCAAACGGTGCATAGGGAGATAACACACCAGCCTTTTCGGGCGCCAGATCCAGAGTCTGTAGATTAAGATTGCCGACTGAGACAAATTCTCCCGCACTGAGACGACCGACACCAGTGATGAACAAATTCTGGCCGGGACCGGAATGAAAGCCGATTCTACCTGAATTGTTCTTGTTATTAGTGGCCTCAATAAAACCATCAACGATTGTATTAAGCGGTTTCTCGCCTGGCTTATCCGTGGTGAAAAGGATCTGACCACCTTTACCCTCGGTTCCGTTAGCTTGAACAAATCCGTTCGGCGTCACATACTGATTGCCCCGGAATTCTATTCTTCCACCATTGAACCCGTTGGCGATAATTCCGCCGAAAACACCGTTGGGTGGAGGACCAATTTTTTCATCGCCGAAATCATCGCCGTAATCGTCTTTGCCACCACGAGCGGTGGCACCTATCTGCAAGACGTTATTCGAAGTGGTGGTCAATGAGACGACTCCGGCGCTACCTGTTCCATATGGATTGTCGCCTTCCTTTTCTCTGCGCCTGTGATGGCCGCCGGGACCGCTGTAGCTGGAGGCATCGATAACGACTGCTATTTTGCCTTCTCCCCCACCGTAGCAACCATCACAACCGACCTTAAGATTCTCGCTCAAGGTGGTGATGTTGCCTCCATTGCCATTCAAATAACCGGCGGAATCCAGTGTCAAAACGGTAATGTCACCGTTCTCAGCCTTCAGATTGATGTTGCCGCCATGCTGTCCCGCCCCGTAACCAGTGGTCTGTATGGTAGAAGCTATGTAAATGGAACCTTTCAGCGAAGTAACGTCAACGTTGCCACCGTTGCCGCCAATTCCGTACTCGACTTCGTCCCCGCCCTTCTTTGACTCTGCTACAAGGCGCGAACCGGGCTCCCCGCCGATAGCCAGAATGGAGTCATCGGAAGTGATGTCGCGCCCGGCCTTGATTGTGATATTGCCGGCATCACCACCGGCCCCAAGCTTACCATTTGAGGACTCTCCTCCATCGCCACCCTGAGAGCGAATAGTTGAGAAATCGATGGAACCGTTATGTGCAACCACAACAATGTTGCCGGCCCTGCCGCCATCGCCGCCAGCACCAGAGCCGACGTCTTTGTCGCCTTTGCCCTCTTCTTTGTATTTGCCGTCTTTGCCACCATCTTTCGAGGATCCACCATAACCGCCGAGACTCGATAGCGAGTCGACACAAATACTGCTACACGCCTCCAGCTTAATTGAGCCGCCGCGCCCACCATTACCTGCATCACCGCCAGAAGAGTCACCCCCTGTTCCAGCCGCACTTATTATCAATCCGCCTTTGATTCTGCCAGCGTCGAGGGTGATATTGCCTCCATTGCCGCCCTTGCCACCATGTCCGTGACCGCCATCTCCCCCGCTTCCGCCGGAACTCTTCAGCGAGTTAAAGCGGACAGTATCTCCTGAAAGCGAAATGTTTCCACCATCGCCGGCGCGACCTCCGGATCTGCCATCTTGACCGTCACCGCCAGTTGCAACGATTTCGCAAGCGAAGATATCGCCATCGGCGCACAGCACTATGCATCCGGAATCACCTCCACGTCCACCGGCGCGCGTTCCGCCAAGCCCACCAGCACCACCTTGACTGACGATGAGGGACGACCGTATATCGCCTCCGGCGTGCAGTGAAATGCGATCTGTTTCACCGCCATCCCCGCCGCTGCGAGTTCCAATGCCGCCGTTACCACCGGTTGAAACAATTGAGGATGAGTGCAAATCGCAATCCGCGGATAAAGCAATTCCGCCCGTGTCACCACCTGAGCCCCCCCGGGCACCACGGCCACCGTCGCCACCAGTGGAGACGATGGAAGTAACATACAGAGAGCGACCAGCCGACAATTTGATGGAACCCGTGTCGCCACCATCACCGCCGTCACCCTCGCAGTAACTGCCATTGCCACCTCTGCCGCCCTTGCTGAGTATGGATTTGGAAGTAACTTTCCCGTCACAACTTACCAGGCTGATGCAACCGGTATCCCCACCGTCGCCACCATTTGCTCCAGCGCCACCATGACCGCCTATGGACTTCACTTCGCAAGCGTTAATGCTTCCCCGGTGAGAATATATACTGATAGAACCAGTGCTTCCGCCATCGCCTGCGCACTGTCCCCCGTTGCCTCCCGCTCCCCCATAGAGCGAGATTGACTTTGAAGTAATAGATCGCTGGGCAGAAAGCGATACAGACCCGCTATGTCCGCCATCACCGCCATCTCCCTGACATGAATCGCCGCCGTCGCCGGCGCTGCTATATATAGTCCGAGAGTCGATTTTTGAGTGTTCGCTAGATAGGATTATTCGTCCCGCATTTCCGCCATCACCGCCGCTCTTCCGCTCACCGTTACCACCATCTCCTCCAGTGACGCATATGGTGTCGGAGCAGATCCTGCCATCGGCAAGAAGTGCGACAGAACCAGTGTTACCACCGTCTCCACCACGTTTCCCGCCGTTGCCACCATCGCCTCCGGCAGAGGTAATATGGTTCGATGAAATCGAGCAGTCAGCTAAAATCGTAACTGCGCCGGAGTTTCCGCCCTCACCGCCCTGACCGTCGCGGTCGCAAGCACGGCCTCCGTCACCGCCAACAGTTTTTATAGCGCGGGACCATACCCCGGAATCATAACTGACCAGACTGATGCAGCCACTATCACCGCCGCTCCCGCCGCTTTTGCTACCGGAGCCTCCGTCTCCCCCGACAGAACTAATGGTTCCAGAGTGAAGATCGCCACTGGCAAGTAGTCTTATGTTACCGCTATCACCCCCGCGTCCGCCAAATGCGCCGTCGTCTCCCCCATCACCGCCGCGGGAGTGAATAGAGTAAGAACTGACCGTACCTCCGGCAGAAAGCTTCACTGAGCCGGATTCACCACCATCACCGGCGCAATAACCATCGCCGCCGTCACCACCGGTAGTGCAAATAGCACCGCGTGATTTTACATCATCACAATCTGAGCTTAAGGTGATTGAGCCCGACTTACCGCCGCTTCCGGCTTCTCCGCGAGTTCGGCTCGATGTGCTGGCATCGCCGCCATCACCGCCCTGAGAGGTAATTTGTCCATAGCTGGCAACAGAACCATGAGTGCTGCTCAATTCTATACGTCCGGAATTTCCACCGCCGCCACCCGAGGCAGTTCCATTGCCGCCATCACCGCCTTCGCTCTCCAGGCTTCCCTTGTTTTCAATGTCACCCTTCTTCGATATCAATGATATGTCGCCGGCTCTCCCGCCGTCGCCCGCATTATCACCACAGCCGCCACGGCCGCCGGTCGAGGATAACGAACCATCGTTACTCACATCTCCCTTTTTCGAACCAAGAACAACGCCGTAGGATCTGCCACCGCTTCCTGCATTTTGTCCGTTACCGCCGGCACCGCCTGTGGTGCTCAACCTCGCACAGTTTTGAACATCTCCGTAACCAGACGAGAGCGTAATCGAACCAGCAGCTCCTCCACTGGCAGCCGACCGGTAGCTATTGCTGTTTCCGCCTGCACCGCCATAGGTGGATATCCCCCCTGTGTTCAACACACAGCCCCGATCAGAAGCTAACAGGATGTCACCTGTAGTGCCTGCCGCCCCGGCACGGTCGGCGCTACCACCAACTCCGCCGCTGCTGATAATAGAAGCTGTATTTTCCACCTTGCCACAATCGGAATAAAGCGTTACACAGCCCACGTCTCCGCCACTGCCGGCTCGGTAACTGCCATCGCCGCCACCACCGCCGGTTAGCTGCACTGTGCCATGATTGGTTACACCATGGTCGCCAAGCATCACCAGGTAACCGACGCCACCGCCGTTCCCGCCTTCTCGGGTTCCGCTAACACCTTGTCCCCCGATCATAGCGATGAAACTATAACGATTGAATACCTCGCCGCCAGCCTTCAATTGAATGTTTCCAGTCCGACCGCCATCTCCCCCGGCTCCTCCGCTTCCACCAACGAGCAACACGGATTTAGTTGAAAGATCAATATCGCCATCGGCAGTCACAACAAATGAGCCGACGTTTCCGCCGCGCCCACCGGAATTCTCTCCAGAAGCAACTCCACCGGTGCCGCCCCGCAGTTCAACAGCGCCATTAACAAGGACGTCTCTACCAGACTTCAGTTTTACGGACCCGGAATCTCCACCCCTTGAGCCTTTGCCACCATTGCCTCCCTCGCTGATGGCAACGGTCAATGTAAGATCACAATCGGCAGAAAGTTCGATGTTGCCGGCGTCACCGCCTCTAGTACCAGATTTTGCACTGCTGCCCCCGGCACCGCCATAACTTTGAACGTACCCGACTTTGAGAGAGCCTTCTGCATCAATTTTGATGCACCCGGCATCGCCGGCGATGCCAGTGCCGGCATGGCCCGGACCGGCATTTCCGCCAATCACATGCACGCCGAAAACGTTGATCTGACGGCCGAAAATGTCTACATTGCCGGTTCCAGCACCACTGCCCCCGATTGCGGATTCACACGTACCAGCGCCGCCAGACCCGCCGATCAAAGATAGGTCCCGGGCGGAAACATCACCGGATGCGGATATATAAAGGCTGCCGACACCACCGCCGTTTCCTGCGCGATCAAGGCCATTGGCCCCGTTTGCACCAATAAGGTAAACACTGGCAAGGCTAATGCCACCATGTTTGGCTGTTAATTCCACCGACCCGCCCCTACCGCCGTTCCCGGCAATGGAGCCCGTTCCGGCATAACCGCCTAGTCCGTTAATGTCACCGGCGACCTCCAGCGAACTGGCGTGGATTGTCAGCGCACCGCTATTGCCTCCATTTCCCGCAACTTTTGCACTTGCTCCGGCTCCGCCATTAAAGGATATGGAATTATCGACGGATACGCTTCCACTGGTTTCGATTTTAATGGTGCCCGCCGCACCGCCGCTGCCACCATTAAGGCCGATTTTTCCGTCGAAAGGTCCTGGATTCCCATTGTTTCCGGCTGCGCCAGTTGTCGCAGGTCCCGGGCCCGCAATACCATCTTTGCCGACACTGCCCGCTGGCCGATGTATAGATGGCACTGAGGAGTCAAAAGACCTCCCTCCATCGCCATGATGGCCACCGACACCGCCTTTGCCGGGTTCACCGGCATTTCCGCCCGGACCTCCAGCGCCTCTCGCTCCACCTTGCCCCACCGCTCCGCCGTCGCCGCCACTACTGGCGATGACACCAGAGATCGATATGTGCTTCGTCGCCTTGATCGTTATGCTACCACCCTTGCCACCATCGGCTCCGTCGCCGCCGTCGCCACCACTGCCGCCATTTCCACCGTTCCCGCCCTTGCCCCCCGTCCCGCCGATTCCGCCAGTGGCACCATTGCCA
>JAKFUT010000298.1 GCA_021732565.1 Candidatus Obscuribacterales bacterium | reverse complement strand
CAAAAACACATGTTCGCAATATTTTGAACAAACTTGCGGTAGATGATCGCACTCAGGCCGCAGTCCATGCAATGAGACGGGGTCTCGTTTGACAGAGTTGAAAACCCGTGGCAATTATTTCGGTCCTGGGTCTAGCTTCCCTCTTTTCTCTTCGGCTGACGTTCTACTTTTTCCATTCGATGTTCCAGAGAAATAACCCGCGCCTCAAGACCTACGGTGTTTTTTTCGGAAGCCAGGAGGAAAGCGCTTATTCCCCCGAGTTTTTCACGGACTTCTTGTTGGAAATCCAACAGGGTGGAATTGGTTTGACCCAAGCGGTCGTTGGTTTGACCTAAGCGGTCGTTGGTTTGAGCCAAGCGGTCGTTGGTTTGATCTAAGCGGTCGTTGGTTTGATCTAAGCGATCGTTGGTTTGATCTAAGCGGTCGTTGGTTCGTTCCAGCTCCGCTTTGAGCTCTTGTTTTGTGTTTCGGAGCTCTTCATTGGTTTGATCAATGCGCTCACTCAATGTGGAGAACCCCTCCCGAAGCGCGCCCCTGAGCTCTGATGAGAGCGTCTCAATAGCTCTTATAATTAGTTCTTCGGTTGACATGCCAGATCCTCCCATGACCCTACCTTAGGGTATACGTCAAAATCCTGTCAAGGGTTCAATCGCTTTGATTAACTATTTTGGACGCTCTTTTCAAATCCACCTCATCCTGGTCATTCTTCGGGACGACGCGTCGCAACCGGGTTTGAGTTAGAGTGGTACCACAAGAGAACATTGAGCCGCGCCCGTTGGCACAGCTTCCAACTAATGCTCCAAGTCTGAAAACACGGGCATTTCAAACGGTTCTACTAGACACATGACCGGAAACAGTTTTAGGAAATGAACAACAACCATGCGGGCATAGAGTTCAAAGAGTGTAAGACGCAGCCCGAGTCGAAGAGGGAGGCTCGCGAGTGGAAGAGACGCTTCGTGCAGACTCTTGCATCCTTACACATTGATGAATCAAAAAATATCTCTGGCCCGATGGAGCATTTCCTGTCGGGATTTGAGGTTTGTGACCACACAATGAGTTTTGACGCCGCACATTGTTCATTGCTCAAAGTAGACGATCACTTCGCAGAGATCGACAAGAATCGAGATGGAGTAGTCACTTTCGGCGAGCTGCGCGACTATGCCAATCGCCATCCGGAGTGCTGTAGTGATGTCGACTGGGTTCTTTGCCACTACGAAGCCCTGACCCGAGCCTCCCTGCTACCGCATAATGCCATTCAACGCGGAGATCTCAAACAAGCCAGCCGCGTATTCCATGGACTTGCTTATGTTCTACAACACTTTGACTCGATCTCCACGACTGGCGACGAATACCAGAAGATCTACCCGGAAGACCTGCTCCGCCTCGTTTGTTGCCGTGAAGGACTATCACCTGATGAAGCGCAGGGAATCTGGCACTTGATCCATTATCTTGTTCACCTTCATCGTGAAAGAAGCGGCAAGCGAGCCGGGTTATCGCAGTCTCAACTGAAAGATATCTCCCCCGAAGTCTTGTGGTCATCCTTTTGATTGAGTGCCGATGGAGAATAAGCACTCCAAAGATTCGCTCAAGTCGCCCTTAGGGCCGACGAATACGGAGAATCATTTTGTCACAATTTGAAAGAAAGCAAGCAACTTGCAGCACTCAATTGCAAGCAGCAAGTTTCATTAAGCTCACACGGAGAAGCGAGTCCATGAAAATTCTCATTGCAGTAGAAGACAAGCAATATACAAATGCGATCGCCCAGTTTGTATGTACGCATGGTACGTGGCCTGGCGAGCCGGAATTTCGAATCATTAACGTGGTGGAACCTCTCTATATGGGGGCTATTACCGGATATTCCAATGAGATTCTCCTGAGTTATGCACAGGAGCGTCAGCGGGCGGGATTGAGCCTGGTGCTGTCGATTGGAACACAACTGAAGCAACAGTATCCCTGCGCAAAGGTACAAGAAGAAGTTCTCGAAGGTCATCCAAAAGAAGTGATCGTAGATACAGCTAAGTCATGGAACGCCGACTTGATAATTGTGGGCTCGCACGGTCGCAGCGGAATCAGCCAGTTCTTGCTCGGCAGCGTCTCTATGTCGGTCTTATCCGTAGCACCGTGCTCGGTCATGATCGTTAAGTTACCTCATGAACCATCACCAGAACGGGCAAAGGAAACGGCGTCTTGTGTAAGCACAAAATAGAACCGAATTCAGAGTCCGGCTGAAACGTGGACCTGCATCATAGCTAGAGCTGCACAGCACAAAACAACCACAAGGGAAGTCGAAATGAAAGGAAGATCTGTACTACTTGCACTGAGCGGTTCACAGCAGTCAAAATTCGCAGCTGAACTCTGCTGGTCCATGGCGAACAAACTAGGGGCAGAAGTAACCGCCCAACACGTAATAGACTCGCACAGTGCATGGGAGTTTCTAGGACACGAAAAGCCTGGCTTTCTCGACTCGGAGAAATATCTCACCGAATATCAGAGCCTGAGCGCATCTCTGTTCGGTCTGGGAGAGGACCTGGCGGCAGCATATGCAGCTGAGTCCACAGCACACGCACAAAGTCCTCTCTGTATCGTCGACGAAGGAAATCCAGTTTCGAAGATTTGCGAACGTGCGCTGTCGAATGATCTGGTCGTAATCGGTCACAGACCGACCGGGCTCAGTTCCGGGCAAAATCCACGTAGTCAATTCTGGCGATTGTCGATGGCGGAAGCTCTGGCACACGATTGTCCCCGCCCGCTTCTCGTGGTGCAAGAGCCGGTGACAAGCTGGCAAACTCTGGCCGTCATGACTTCAACAGAGCACATTAACGAGCTGTTCATTAATTCCTGTCTCGACATGGCAACTGCGCTACAATTGCAGCCAGCACTGCTTTGTTTGTCGGGCTGTCAGGATTTGAAGCCCGTTGAATTTATGAGAGCACTGCGAGACGCAAATCCGCGGCTGGAGACGGTACCTATCGCAATAACTGATGAAGCAAGCGAAGAAATTGTGGACGAAAGCCTATTGTGGAGTGTTTCACTACCCGAGACTGTACCCGAAATCGCCGGGAGCACATTGATCGTCATACCAACCAGAGAGATTGGTGGACATCGCGTAACGGTTCTGGGTAGCTCGCCCTCTTCATTTATTCGTTTCTTGAATCTGCCATCAATTCTATTATGGCCGGAAGAGTATATATTTTCCTTCGCGGCAGCCACGAAAAAAAATACCGCGGCAGTACATTAGGATGCCGGACTTTAACAGCCGCGCGTCCTTAACCTGATTAAGGCAAGTTCGTCAAAGCATGGATGGTCAGGCGCCGGATCAGACCCGCTTACTATCTAGTTGACGATTATTGTAAGTTCGCCTGAGTTGAGGGAATCAGCCTTTGGATAAGCGCCTATAATCAGTTGGGATCCAGGTAGTTTTGACGAATTTGCAATTGTACAGGCAGTAATAGCCGGTATCTCTTCGAACAGATACCGGTGGTACACCGTCCATTCAACCAGCTCAATAAATCGGAGAACTGAGGCCATGAAAATTCTAATTGCAGTGGAAGACAAGCAATTTACAGATGCCATTGCAGAGTTTGTTTGCAATCGACAAACTTGGAGCGACGAGACCGAATTCCGAATCATTCATGTGGTGGAACCACTTCTGCTCGGTCCCGTCGGGTTTGGTGCGTATCCCGCTGACGTACTGGCCAATTATGTTGAGGAGCGTCATCGTGCCGGTCGAAGCCTGGTGCTCTCTATCGGGACGGAGATCAGGCAACACTACCCGTCGGCTCCTATTACAGAGCAAGTGTTGGATGGTCATCCGAAGCAGGTAATTATAGACACGGCCACATCGTGGAAAGCAGATCTGATTGTCGTTGGCTCCCACGGACGAAGCGGACTCAGCAAGTTTTTACTGGGGAGTGTTTCAATGTCTGTTCTCTCTATCGCACCCTGTTCAGTTCTAATTGTTAAATTGCCGCCCGCGACGCCGTCCAAGCAGGAAAAGGCAACCGCAGAAACCGCGGCCGAATCGTTGACCACCAGTTAAGAACCAATAAAAACGGCACGGCGATTTATTCGAGCGCGTCAGAAGCGGCCACGGATTCTCAGTACCGCAGGAAGGAGAGCTTGAGCTTTCCTTCCTGCTTGTTGCCGTCTAACAATCACCGGGCGATTACGCGCTACACTTACACCGTTTATTTGGCAGAAATCAGGAGGGCGCAATTGTCTAAATTCCTCGTTCTTTGGTCTTTGGAGCCTGCCCTGATTGGACCGGCAGCCATGAAAGCGATATTGGCGATGCCTGCTTATGCCGCAACACTGCTAGATCGCGGCAAGCTTGACAAGCGGTATCATATTGTTGGTCGCCATGGTGGTGCCTGGATCTACAGTGTTGAGACAAATGAAGAACTCGACCGCTGTCTCGCCCTTTCACCGGTCTATAACTTCAGTCGATACGAAGTCTTTCCATTAGCGGAGATGACGACTCCCACTGTCGTAGGTCATCCGCCAGCAGGTTGTGTTATAGATTGACGATGTTGTCACAGTTGAACAACGCAATCGGTGTCAGCTTTTGCACTAACGGTATAACATCGAAAGTTGCCCGGGGACGAACTGATTCTGTGCGGTTCTAGAATTGCTTTCTCACCGGTGGACCCGGATAAACTCAATTCAGGTGACATCACCTGTTTGGATAATTGAATTGCGCTTCGCCAATGGCGTTCAAGTTCGCGCTGTACGCCTCGCGAAGACATTCAGTTCTTTGACGCGAGGTTGAACTGACATTCATACCGCATGATGCATTGCAGGTTAGATTTGAAGCTACCCGAATTAGGAATTGCCCACCTTGTTCGGCATGGCTGCACGAAAAGTATCTGACCGGCATTATCCCGACGAATGAGAATTCGCAAGCTACAAAGATCGCTCTTTGGCCTGATATCTATTACGTTCTGATGTTCTAGGATGTCTGCATTGGTCTGATGAAGCTCGAACCGCAGGGTTCAATCAGACGGTGTATGACTTGAGGAGCATTTAGATGACAATTTTATCGACGCCGCGTAATGCTTGTTCCGACCTGTTAAAGGAACAAGTACCGCCCTGTTACTCGTTTTTCTTTCGCCTTCATTCCGGCTCGGAGAAACAAATTCATGATGAAGGCCACATACTGAGTCGGTGTCGGGAAGCCATCTTGTCTACAGCACACGGAGCAGAGGCTGAGAAGTTGATCGCCGCGGTGCAATCATTAATCGATCAAATTGACTACACAAGCGGCGCAAAGTCCGTGAGCTTGTACGTATCTGGTGGGCAGTCGTCTATCTTTCATCATTTCGTCAATTTGCCGGAGCGATGGTATGTAGCCAATGAGTTTTCACTTCTGGAATATTTATGGGCCACACAAGCATCGCGCCCTTATTTGCTGCTGGTTCCAGGTGCTTCACAACTAAAAGCTTATGTCGGGCAAGCAGATCACCTGGTCAGCATGGAACCGAGCCGCGAGCTTCAAGATTTGATGAATTCATATAAGCACAAGGCGAAATCCCATGCCAGTGGGGAGAGTGAAACCGCTGAGTTGATGCGAGTTGTCTTATGCGTAGAAAAGATTGCCGCTCTCTGTTCGTCGAAAAACCTTCCACTGCTATTAATGGGTGAAGAATTTCTTCCCGGATGCGTCAAAGAACTTCGCGCAAAAGATGTAGCCATTTTGCAGGTGCTCAGTAACAATTGCGACGGATTATCACCGGAGGAATTGCACCCGGGATTGGAAAAGGTATTGTCCGAACTATTCTTGCATGCAGCCGAGGAGCTCATTGTTAGATGTGAGACGGCTCAGGGGCAAAATAGGTTGGCTAGTGGTGTGCAAGAGATTGTCGAGTGTGCTCGTGACGGAAGAGGCGCCCTATTGCTGTTGGAACTGCCTACATGGGGCACCAATGACGGTAAACCTGATCCCGAGAACACAGCCATTCGGGATACTCTCAAGAATGGCGGCGAGGTAAAGTTCGTTGCTGCCGGAATGTTAACCCGTTGGACCGGTGCGGCCCTTATTTTGCGTTATTAGATCGCGGCACGCTCTCTTTTGTCTATAGCGCGTGGTTTTTTGCAAGCTGTCATAGAAGTTTCAACTTGCAAGACTCAGCCTTTAGCGTGATTGAATCGATGAAAAATAGCCAATAGCAGGATGGCGAGACAAATAACGTATGAAATGATAGGGACATAAAACAACGATCCTCACGGCAAATGGGGATCAAGGAATGCTCTTATGCATTGGTGCTTGATCGAATCCCTCAGGCGTCGAAATTGGTAAGCGAAGCAATTAAAACTCAGGGATGGGTGGCGCAGTCAGGCGTTAATCTAACCCTGAATTTTCGCTTTCTTGAGAATTCTGCGTAATCCCTGACTCATTGAATCACAGTCAGTCGTCCCGGGGACTGAGTTCTTCTCTACCTACAGCGCAGGATGTTCCGCGCCGCAAGGGCTGTTACAGTCTCACTACATCACTAGAGATCGGAGGCCATCATGAGACGGAACGAACGTTGGGAAGAATTTCTCGCAGCGGGCAGGCAATCTCTTGCAAACGGAAGCTACGCAGAGGCCGAGTCGGTTTTGGCAACTGCCGTGCTTCTAGCCAAACAGGCGCATGCATGCCTTGATCCATCGATTGCACAAATACACTGCTGCCTCGGTTCCCTCTTTCGCGAACGGGGTGAATACGCAGATGCTGAAAGGTCCTATCGAAACGCACTGCTGATCTTGGTTATCATCGACAAAGGGGACGGCATTGACAGCGCCATTGTAATTAAGCAGCTTAGCGAGCTGTGCCGTATCCTCGGTAACCCTATTGAAGCCATCAGGCTCAGACATAGAGCCGACAAAATTGTTGAGAGTACCCGAAGCAGGCTCGAACAAAATCTATTGATGGACATGCATGGCATTGCTCAGTAATTGCCGAGATTAGAATCTCTGTTGTTATCAGGCGCGGGCGCAGTCGCTTTGACGGATGGTTCAGAGCGGTCACCGCAGCCAGCACGAAAAGTCTCTACACACACAGATGGAAGTAGCGAAGGCCGATTGTTCTACAATCGAAGTAGGTACTTTTGAAAGGTTGCTTGCTAATCCTCGGTGAACGTCATCAAGATTCCAATTCTAAATGCCATTGATATCATCGCAGCACGGCAGAACGTACGCACGCTTGGGGCTGTACTTGGGTTTTCCAATGCTGAATTAACCGGTCTGGCCACAGCTGTTTCCGAGCTAACCCGAAACATTATTACTTACGCAAACGAAGGATCTATAACTTTTTCTACCATAAAGACGGCAGAGCGCCACGGGATTTTGATTGTCGTTGAAGATAACGGTCCCGGTATCGAGAATCTGTCCCTTGCCATGAAAGACGGATACTCCACGGGCAAGACCTTGGGGCTCGGATTGCCGGGAGCCAGGAGGCTGATGGACGAATTTCAAATCGAGTCGGCACCAGGAAGGGGAAACTGTGATAACGATGATCAAATGGAAAACTCACAATGAATGAGGGAGCGTTGTCAGTTCACCGATCCTGCCCGTGAAGGACCAAGAGCATTTAGTAAGTAATGGAATGTCGACGAAGTGATATCACCGGTGTTCTCCGTCTCACGATAATCAGGTGCTCATTACAAAGACGGAAGAGGAAGCGTGGCGGACAGGTCAATATAGAAGAGTTATTTGACGGACTGATCGAATTCATGAAGACCGAGTTTCACCATCCTCATACGCTGCCCAAATCGCATCCGGTCGGTTACCGTCTTGACCCGAAATCCACATCGGTTGCAGTCGGTTGGACGCTCTTTCAACAGTTCGGATTGGCGATGGTTGTTGCGTTCATTGTACTAATTTTGCTCTTCGTTATAGATCCGCTTGTGCTGTCTACTCCAGGGCAACTATTGGCCCTTCATAGAATTTGCGGGTTGCTAGTCGCTACTGGAACTATGGTTATATCATTGATTATTTTTCGAAAGGAGCAGGAACTCGAGTTGCTTCGAGATGAGCTGCAAATTCAACTAGGGCGAGCTAATTCCGCGCTGGCATCGTGCCACCAACAAGTGAAAGATTTGGATCCCTTAAAGATCGCTCTTGTTCAGCAAAGGGAAGACTTTGTGCTGGCGCTTCAGTTGAGATTAAAAACACCCGTGCAAGCAAATCGAGTCACTATCGAGCACTTGATAGACGGCGAGTATGGTCCTCTCAGTGATATTCAACGGGAGATCTTGAAGTTACTCATCGAAAATAACCAGGAGATTGATCGTTTGGTCTCCATGCTGGTGTCGCTCTACCGATATCGCAATGGCAAAGTACTGTTGAGAAATGGCAGTTGTCACATCGCCGCCTTGCTCCAGCAAGTGAGTTCAACTTTGGTGGACAAGGCCGCCACCAGAAACATACACGTAATCTTTGATTACCCGCCTCCGGCGTTGGTGATAACGTGCGATCAAGCGGAGCTTCAAAAACTGCTCAATCACTTATTTGATAACGCAATCAAATATGCAAGAACCGAGGTGCTGCTCAAGAGTGAGCTTAGGGAAAGTTCTTTCGAGATTTCGGTAGAGGACGATGGACCGGGGATTGCACCTGAAGACATCGAAGCGCTGTTCGATCATTTTTACTACGTTTCGAAATCCGGAGAGTATGCCTCAACTACCGGGGTTGGGCTCTGTCTCTGCGCTGAGATTGCCAGAGCCCATGGAGGGTCCATCTCCTGTGATCGGTCGCCCTCGAACGGGGCCAGATTCGTGGTGGTGCTGCCGTTTACCGAAGCGCGCACAACTTGAGCCTCCGCTTTAAGTATTGCTTACTGCAACCGTATCTGGTGCCACCTGACACCCCCGGGTATCATTCCTTTGGCCGATGGAAGGCAGATTGGTGAATGGTAGATTAATAGTACAAGAGAAACCCAAGGCAGGAGCCACAAGCAACACCGCCACGGGCAGCAGGCAACCGAGGTAATGCTCCGAGCCTGAAGACGCCGTTAACACCGGCGTCTTGTTTTTTTATAGCAATTCCATTAATGAGCCAGTTTCCGAATATCTTGCTGTTTTTCGTTGCTGTTTTATGAAACTCAAGGAGAACAACCGGCCATTGCGTACCATGAAAGCCAGTAAACCCGCGGACGGCGACACCACGACAAGATGGTCAAAGAGGAGGATGAAGGGAGTGTAAAGTTCGAGAATGAGATGCATTGGGAATAAACAATTGGGTGGAGGCTTACATGAAGAACAATGAACCGCAAGAGAAGAGGGATGATCAAGTAGTTCAATCGTCAGCGGAGACAACGACTTTAGGTCCCGCTGCAGAATGGGAGAAACGCAAGATTGTTCTTCGCCGGATACGTTATGAGAGTTCCACCGTGCCAAGAATTCGGCGAGTAAATCGCGATCCGAACTGCCTGAAGTCAAACTATCGCGGGGTTTTGTCGATCCTGCGCGCCGAGGCCCTCAAGGAGGTCGCCAACACTAGAACTGAAATTGACTCCCAAACTGATGCGCAGGACAGCATTAAAAAAGCTGATTAACGTCAGCGGACCGAAAGCTTCAACAAGTTCTCTATGTCGAAAATCAACAAGATAACAATGTGAAGCGCAGAACCGCCAGCTTTTTTAACTGGCCACGGTCGCCTCACCATTCCGAAATTGGTAGACTAACGGTTGTGTAAGCGGCAGCCGGCACCGAAAGTGCTACAAGGGGTTCGGGAATGGTTTTCAAGGACACGATGCACATAGGCAATCTAGAACAGTTTGAGGGAACCGATGTGACTCCGGGAGAGATTTCAAAGCGTAAGGATTTTCTCCAGTTTCGAGATGCAGACATAGAGCGTCTCCTTGAAATTCGCCAATTCTCGCAAGAGCATGTTGAATCAATTGTCGAAGAGTTTTATCACCATCTCCTCTCGTTTCCAGATACGAAGGAATTCTTTCGAGATCCCAGGGTTCTTGCCAGAGTAAAGAAAGCTCAAATCGACTATTTCAATCAGCTCACAGCGGGAAATTATAGCGACGATTATGTAAGGGGACGACTGAAAATTGGTAGAGTTCATCAAAACATCGGGTTGAGTTTCGACACTTATCTGGGAGCTTACAGGCGCTACCTGGAAAGTTTTTTCTTGCGTCTGTTTGATGCGTATAGGAGTGAGCCGGAGAAGGCGGTCAACAGTTTTCTTTCTATGCTGAAGCTGGTCTTCCTTGATATTAGCCTGGCCATGGACAGCTATCTACGCACTATTCGTTTGCAAACAGAGGCTATTCGAGAGCTGGCAACCCCAGTCCTTCAAGTTCGGCAGGGGTTACTGATTTCGCCCATCATCGGATTGATTGATACTCAAAGAGCGCGACAACTTACCGAATCCATCTTGAGATCTATTCGCGAGCAACGAGCCAAAGTAGTGGTTATAGACATTACCGGCGTTCCTCTGGTGGATTCCAAAGTAGCAAATCATCTCGTGCAAACGGTAGAAGCGGCGAGATTAATGGGAGCAATGGTAATTTTGACCGGGATTTCACCTGAAATTGCACAGACGTTGGTCGTTCTCGGCGTAAATCTATCGACGGTCAGGACTGTCGGCGATCTGCAGGGGGGATTGGAGGAAGCCGAACGCTACCTCGGGTACCGTCTCGTTAAAGATGACAAAGCCACTCCCTTTCAGTCGTAGAAAATCACTCACATGCCAGTACCAATACTTAAACAAGGCGCGCTCCTTATAGCCACATTGCAGGATGCTCTCACGGATAAAGACTGGCTCGACTTTCAGTTCGAGCTGACAAAACTGGTGGGGGTTCATCGTTCCACAGGTGTCATTCTGGACCTTACCGTACTTGACGTGCTTGATTCTTTTGCGACGAAGAGTTTGCGCACCATCGCTGAGATGGTGAAATTGAGAGGAGCCAGAGCTATCGTGGTGGGCATTCATCCCGACGTAGCTTTTACGATGGTGCAACTAGGACTGACTCTTCATGGAATCGAGACCGGTCTAGACCTGGAAGATGGTATTTCCCTGATGAAACATCCCACCGAGTTTCGGTCACATTAATGCAAGAAATTAGGATTCCAATTTGCAGCGATACTGACATTGTTGCGGCTCGAAAGCTTGGTCGCGAAATGGGTACCAAACTCGGTTTCTCAAGCAGTGAACTGACCTTGATCGCTACTGCCATATCAGAAATTGCACGAAATATGGTCACCTACGCGCACGACGGCGTTATCTCTTTTGCTGCGGTCGGTACCACCAACAAGCGCGGTTTGTTGATCGTGGCCGAAGACAAGGGTCCGGGCATTGCCGATCTGTCGCTTGCTTTGCAAGATGGTTACTCCACTTCAAAGAGCCTGGGACTGGGATTGCCTGGCGCCAAGCGTCTCATGGACGAGTTCGAGATCGACTCGAAACCCGGTGTCGGCACCGTTATTAAAATGATCAAATGGAATCGCCGCCAGTGATACGTTGCCTATCAGAGCATTTGGGTTTTCTGGAGTGGTCGGCATCGCTTAAACCGCACCCGCATGAGAGCGTTTGTGGAGATTCCTTTCTAGTCAAACCTACGGAAAGCGGGGCCCTCATTTGCGCCATGGATGGACTGGGTCACGGGTCTGAGGCTTGCCATGCTTCTGAAAAAGCGGTAGAGGCCCTATCTAATTTTGGAACGGATGATGTCGTCGGTTTGTTTTCTCATTGCCATGACGCCCTAAAACACACCCGTGGTGCGGTTATCAGCCTGGCCCTCATCGATGTTACTCAGGACACCATAAGCTGGGCGGGTATAGGCAATATTGAAGCGCTCTTGGTTCGGCCGGGGCATCATGAGTGGCTACAGTTGCGTGGCGGCATTGTTGGCTGCCGCGTACCGACTATCCGAGCTTCGCAGCTGAAGATTCATCCGGGCGATCTGATGATAATGTTTTCCGACGGTGTAGACGGACGGTTCACGGACAAGCTGTCTCTCAATGCAACACCGGAAGAATTGTCGGAAGAGATAATCAACAGACATTCCAAGGGCTATGACGACGCGCTAGCTTTGGTATTGCGATACTACGGACCTCCTCCAGGAGGTGAACGCTAAGTGCAAGGATATAAGGCGATTCTCCTTCATTATTTATCCGAGGGAGGCGAAGCCGATTTAGAGCTGGCCTATGAGTTTGGCCGCCATGCTATGGAGAAGGGCTTCAGCCTGCTGCAGGTGATTGATGCGCATTCTGAAGTCGTTCAAGAAATACTGCTGAAGAATGCCAATGTGAATGTTAATAGCGAAACGTTCTGTCAACGCGGCTCAGATCTGTTGAAAGAAGCGCTAGCCCCATTCGAAATGACGAGGCTGGGCTATAGTGACACCATAAATTTGTTGAGGAGCCAGAACCAAGAATTGAAAGGGCTCATGGCGGAACGGGCGAAACTTCTTGAGCAGCGAGAAGACTTTATGATGGTTGTAACACACGATCTGAAAACTCCCGTAACTGCCGCCGACAGATGTCTCAGCTTCTTACTCGAAGGAGACTTCGGCCAGTTGACGACAGACCAGGCGGAAATGCTGGCCGCGATGAAGGATAGCAACCGCCTCATGTTTGGCATGATAAAGAATCTTCTTGAGGTCTATCGGTACGATCAGACAAGCCCGGCATTGCAAGTAGAAGACATTGATTTGCGCGAATTAGTCGATTCTCTGATTCAAGAGTTTGGATTCTCTGCACGCATGCGTAAAATAAAGCTTGAGTCTGCGGTTTCCGATGCACAACTCAACTCGATTCAGGGAGATGCGATTGCACTGAGACACGTGCTGGTAAATCTGCTCGATAATGCTTTCAAGTTTACGCCTGCCGGTGGTGTTGTTGCTTTGTCCACAAGAAACTCTGACACCGGAATCTTGATCGAAGTACGAGACACAGGAACAGGCATCAGCAAGGACGATATGGATAATCTCTTTCAACGGTTCTTTCAAGCAGACTCAGGTAGACGAAAGAAGACCGGAATGGGGCTTGGGCTTTACCTTTGTCAGCAAATTGTGCAGGCGCACGGATGGGCTCTAGAATGTTCGAGTGAGATTGGCATTGGTACCACTTTTACAATCAGGTTGACATCCAAACCGGCACAAGGACAAGCACAAGTTTGATATCTTGCGAGATATTTGTCGGATCAAATACGAGGCGCACTTAGAGGCGAATTGAACCTGAACAGACTCCATCCTTCGAATGATCCAATATAGAACAATCAAACTCCCGGATCAGATCGCTCACCATTCAGGACGAAGAACGACAACTCTTGAACTGTCACAATTTGATCATCTCAATAAGGTTCTAACCCGGAGGGAGAGACCCGAGCTCAGAAATCGATACCACTACAGAGGAAGATTTATGAAGAAATGCAGTCAAATGATGAGCCGCGACGTGGCGTGCTGCATGGCGAGCGCTACCGCACAACAGGTTGCTGAATTGATGAAAGAGTGCCAGATTGGTTGCGTACCGGTGGTAACACACACACACGACAAAACAGTAATCGGCATAGTTACAGATCGCGACCTTACAATTCGCGTACTGGGTGAAAGACGAGATCCCGTTTCTACCACCGTAAAGGAAGTCATGACCAGGCAAGTTGTGACTTGTTCAAGTGAAAGTGATCTAGATTTTGCACTCGGTCTAATGGAACATCATCGTGTACGGCGATTGCCGATTGTTAATGAATTGAATCAACTGGTGGGAATGCTTACCCAAGCTGATTTAGCAGTGAAGATGAACGAGCCGGCCAAAACAGCCTCCCTGATGAAGTCCCTTTCCAAGCCGAACATCGTTCTTTGATGTCTATCTAGTTCGACGCTTGCACCCCGGGCCATTTCAAGCCACATGCATTGCAGATAGATAACCAAAACAAATCTGAGCTACCGGAAATCGTGAATAGTGTCGTCCGTTTTTGATATAGCGGACACAATTGATTTGACCAGGCTACAATCGACGAGCAGGCAAGCTTCAGCCCGGTGCAACTGGAATTACACCCTGCATCATCGCCCGTCTTCATTCGCTTCGCGAGCGCGGTGGAAAAATCGGTTTCCTTAATCGCCTGGTTACAGAGCACCGCATCGAGCAGCTCCGTTGCCTGATGGTAGATATCAGAGAGTTAAATGACCGCTCAAACAATGCGCTGAAAATCATCGGTGATGCATTCTATGCCGGAATATACCGAGCAGTGTCCGTGCGGCTCGGTATAGAGAATTGGCAGCAACAAATTGAGAGCAAGCTTAATAGCGTCGAGATCTACCGTTCTGCCACAGACCAACCTCAACACTCTCGCAGCGAATTTCTCGAATTCATCATTATCCTGTTTCTTAATCATGATCGAAATTATTCTTGGACTGGCGGGACTAATGCATTAGACACGTTCGGCGCGTCAGGAATTCCAAAATTCGAACTTTATCGAAAAGTGATTCAAAGCTGATATCTTGATGTTAGTTTCCCGGTCGTAACTATGCAGACAAATAACTTCCCCTATGTCGTCACCTCGCTTACACTCTTTATTTTGTCGTTGACGATGACGCTCAATGCGGCCGCAACACCACCGCATCCTGGTCCGCAATTTGTTGACAAACACGGCTGTCAGCATTGTCATATCATTGGCGGAACAGGCTCAGTGGTCGCACCACCGCTTGACGGAATCGGGAAATACCGCACTAAGGCCTATATCGTTGAGAAGTTGACTTCCCCGAAGGTGCCACAAGAGCAAACGTCCTATCCGGTGCCAGCCGAGATGATGTCTCATATCAAAGTTTCTCCTGTGGAGGCACAGTTCATCGCAGAGTATTTAACAAGTTTGTCCGACAAAAACTTCAGGGCGGAAGGTCACGGCACCGTTCCCTCTAATCCCCGGGCGCCATCAGGATCTCATTTTGCACCGGAGCCGGCATCACCATCGAGCAATCGTGGAATGAAATTTTATTGGGAAATGGGATGTATTGCGTGCCATGCCATCGGTCCGACCGGTGGCCGAATTGGGCCGAACCTTGCTGGCGTGGGAGCACGTCGCGCTCGCAATTACATAACAGAAAGAGTCGGAAAAGGAGCATTGCTGCTGCCAAAGCCGAATCAAGCCTCCGGTAGTTATGCAATGCCGCCAGCAAAGCTCAACCCGCAACAAATTGAGGATTTGACCAACTGGTTAATGACACTACCGGTGGAGAAAGCAAGTTCCACTCACGCCAAGGAATAATTTCGGTAAAACCGCTACAGAACCAATTTTCATTTCGACCAAATTCATAATTCAGGGGCTTGCGGAGAACGCGCTGTTGGTTCCGCAGAAGCCACCTATCTCTATGTTAACAGAACATCGGGTAATGTCCGAACAATTGACAGTATTCGCATTTGTCTTGATGGCAGGGGTATCATCAGCGCCGAGGGTTAAAAAAAGACGCAACTCCGACCCGACTGATGAGAAAAAGTGAGGCAGCATGACATTGGATTCGTTACGATTACTTCGAAATATTCTTTTGAGAACTATGGTTATCAGCGTCGTTTGCAGTTACACAGCAATTTTCATTACTTTTGCATTTTGGGACACATGGGCTGGACTTACTTCGCAGTGGCTTCACCTTTCCTCTGACGCGCTCAGTCGTCCGATGATGCTGTACTTCTTCGTTGCCGTCAAGTTCTACAATATCTTCGTTCTTTTGGCACCAGCTCTGGCGCTGCATTGGACGATCAAGAGAGAGACGGCACGCAAAGCTTCTTGAGGTCGATGCGAATGAGCAAGGCAACAACGACAAACCGCTCTCAAGCGATAGTTTGAGGTCGTTCCGAGTACATTAAGCACGCGTTGCTGTATGTAGATACACAGTTAAAGATCATCCCTCTGGCCTTAGACAATCGACCCATTTGTAGATGTTGCATGAGACTCCAAAGATGATAATTGATAAGGACTCAACCACGATCCAACTCTTATCGGAGAGTTACGTCGAAGAAATCTATACATGTTATCCATTACCGCGGTTCGCAACATTTACATTGTAACCGCAGCAACATTGCTCATCGCAAGCACCAACTATGCGCAAGCGATGGTTCAAGCGCCATTACCAGTGGCGCATTTCGCTATGCGACAACCGCTGTCATCAGCCGGGGAACTCACACGGACAATGGGTCGGACCTCTTAATAGTTCAAGGAGTTTGTCATGAAAGTATTGTTGGCCATCGAAGATGAAGAGACCGGGCATGAGATCGCAGACTTTGCCATTTCCCACCTGGCGGAATCAGAAAACGAATTTAAGATAGTGCATGTCATTCGGCCAATCTCATCGTATGTATCACTGGGAATTATCCCGGAACTTGTCGATGAGCTGCGCCAAGATGAGCTTAGAGTCGGTGCCGCGCTGGTGCGAGACATTGCACTTGAACTTAGAGACGTCTTTCACACACCAAATATCGATGAGCGGATGGTAGCGGGACAACCGGCTGAGGAAATCTTGAAACTTGCGGAGCAATGGCAGCCCGACCTGATCGTTGTTTGTTCACATAACCGGCGAGGACTTGCAAAGTTTATTGCGGGCAGTATTTCCACAACTGTAGCCGCGCATGCTCAGTGCGCAGTTCTTGTATTAAGGCCGACAAGAGTTCTAACGAATTCAGAAACGACAGGGGTAGAGAGAAATAAAGTTCCCATGCCCCGGGCGGTTTGACTGCCGAGGAGCTCAGTTGCAGATGGACAGCAATCGAAAATCAACCAACGGTGGCATCGAGAAAGCCGAGTCACAAATGTTGACGCACTCGATTTGACTTTAATAAATGAAGAATGGGATCGGCTAGTAAGTGCGCTGATTTATCTCCAGATATCCGGATCGTCTCGAAGAATGAATGCGACGCTAGTGAAGAGCAAGCATATGGTACCAACTGGCAATAGAACTATGCCAGCCAAAAGAACACCGATGGGATCACTGGAATGAGTGGCCAGGTGGAGCGTTCGGCACGCGATGATCAGAGCAATCAAGCCGAAACCTGTCTCGACGAAATAGATCAGCTTCTTCATCTCCGGATAGCTAAACATAACGGCACACTCCTCAATGGACCCAAAGAGAATAGCACCCTGTTAATGGGTCTTGCTTCATCCAAAAGGCTGACAATTCAGTCTTCAATCCGTTCCAGCTCTCTGGAAAGATCGCTAAACACAAATGTCAATCGCTTTGTCGAGGGACACTCAGCACGAATCTGCACAGTTGAGAAGGCAATTCTCACTTGCTTCCAGATGCTTGACCAGGCGATGTGCTAGTCACTAATCCAGGGTTACTGAGGATCGAAACAGGTGCGAGTTTCGCTGTACCACTAGCGGATTCTTTGCTTGCATCTTGTGGGGGAAAATTGCGAATTACCAGTACCGGGCAGTGAGCGTGCGCAGCGACCGCCATGGAAACGCTACAAGAATAGTACGGGCTAATGCCTCGGCGTTGATGCGAGCCGACAAGAATAAGCCGTGCCTCCCACTGGTGCGACATCGAAAGAATTTCTTCAACCGCAAGCCCGTCCGATACGATCTCCTCCACGGGCGTTTGTAGCACCGCAGCCAACTTCATGGCGACTTCGTGAAGCAGCAGCTTGCCAGCTTTGCGTTCGCTGTTCCTTTCGGATGCGACAAGCCATCTTTTATGTCAAGAACTCCGCGCCAAATTGTTTGGAAGATTGGCGCCAGCTTTTCCCTGACAGCATCTCTGTTAATCTCCACCGAAGATTTCAGTTTTGAGCAGAATTCCAGAGAGTTGTATTCAAGGTCTTTCCTGGCTTCGCGTCCCGATTTGGAAGCCGTTAGCAATCCGACTGCGTAACCTGCCAGTGCACACAACGTGATTGCTCCCAATGAGGAGAGCATAGATTTCTTGATCATTTCCTTGCTCGTAAGATAGTTGGGCGTTACTTGCAGTAAGATGACAGATTTGATCAATAGGTACGTGAGTCGAATTGACTAATGTTACTCATCAAAAGATTGATTCAGTGGAACTTGCAACTACGTGTTCGAAAATTTGGCCTGAAGTATTTGGAACGCCCAGCCCACATTCGTTCCCTCTTGAGCTTCGTGGTTCTCAATGCGATGGAATTGAGCGTCGGAACCGATACTCATTTCGGACGAGGGCCGCTTCGCAAAATGATGGCAAAATTTGAATCGAAGCTATGAATCTTCCCGAGAAGAACCTCTAAATAGTAGGAACAGATATGAGTACACAAACAATTGAGAACCTGAATTCAAAACAAACTTTTGCAGGCACATGGCATAATCAACACAATTCAGAAATCGTGCTGATGGTAGCTCCCGATGGCAAGGTCAACGGATCTTTTCGAATCGCGCACAGCAAGCACAAAGATGCAGTATTTCCTCTTGCAGGCTTCGTATGTGGCGATGTTATCGGCTTCTGTGTAAATTTCGATCCCCATGCTTCGGTAACTTCCTGGACCGGCCACATAATCCACCATACCGACGGAAAAGGATTGGCGCTAGACACGCTTTGGCATATGGGCGTGCACATGAGTAACACAACTGATGAGCAGCTTTGGAAGTCTGTCTTTTCCGGTGCTGACGTGTTTCATCCCGGACCGCGGACGGGCTCCATGAGCTGGCACAAAACAGCGGCTTCCCACCCCTATCCTCTGTGGGTTCCAAACGAAGGAAATAGCTGAGGGATGGGTCTCCAACTACTTTCCGGAGGACAGTGCGAAAAGTTCATCAAAATTATTTTGCCCGGGTTACTCTTGATTTGAGGGACATCAGAAAATCGGTAATCTTCCTCACGTCTGACTCCGAAACATTTACCGGTGGCATTGGTGCTCCACGCCCTGCGTATTCATCGGTGTTCAATGTGATGAGATTCGCCCTGGAAATTCTTTCTTCAATTTGTGCACTGGTGTATCTTTGAGAGATACCGGCCAGCTCTGGAGCAAAATTTCCGCCTAGTCCGTTGATCGAATGGCACGCAGAACATCCAAAATCGTTATACAACTTGCGCCCTTCCCTCAGCGACTTTTCGTCAGGTTCCGTGGTGCGATTCTCAATTTGCGATTTGCCGGTGACATGGTTTTGTACGAGGAATCCTGATTTTGGGGCTGGCAGCGTACCCAGGAATGCGACGATACTTTTAGCTTCGTCCATCGGGATCCGCGGATGCGGCATTAACTCTGCTTGCCCGTACAACTTCTGAAACGCTTCGACGAATCCTTTTTCATTGCTGATACGCAAAAACATGAATGCCTCTTTTCTCCGGCTCCCTATCCCATCCAACGGCGGTGCAAGGCATCCACCGTTGCCATCGATGCTATGACAAGCGCTACAGTTTCGTTTGGCAAACAAAGCTTTTCCCTTTGCCGAAATGGCTGTTTGTTTTTCCGGCACAAATCCGGAAGACTTTGCTACAGACCCGGGAGGAGTGGGATGCTTTGCTGGTGGCTCGGCACAAGCAAAAGGCACAGTGAAACTCAGGCATACAGCCAAGGCTATCAATCGACCTGTCAATTGTTTAAGTCTTAGATCCGATAGTTCATTCATAGATTTCGAAACCGTCCTGGCGCTGGATAGTGCAATCTTAGCCTAGTCTCGAGGTCTGTTGAGTCATTTTTAATTGTCGAAGTTGTTTCTGCCCGCCCTATCGAAAGAATGGAAGCGAACGGCATTCCTTTTCAAGTTCGTTTCGAAAGTCAGGATGCGCAATACTTATTAATGCACGCATTCGTTCAGATAATGTCCGTCCGTTTAACTGAGCAATACCGTATTCGGTGACCACATAATGAACATCTCCTCGCGACGTGACAACGCCGCTCCCGGGTCGCAGGGAACAACAAATTCTTGAAATTGTTCCCCCCTTCGCCGTCGAGGGCATCGCTATAATCGCCTTTCCATTCCTTGCTTTGGAAGCCCCTCTTATAAAATCGACTTGTCCGCCAAATCCACTATATAAATATGTGCCGACTGAGTCGGCCGAGACTTGTCCGGTTACATCAATCTGCAACGCTGAGTTCACCGCTGTCATTCCATCATTCTGCGCGATGATGAATGGATCATTGATGAAATCGGTAGTTTGAAATTCTATCAGCGGATTGTTATCCACGAAATCGTACAATCTCTTAGAGCCCATTACAAAGCTAACTGCAACCTTTCCCGGCAAAAATGTCTTGGCGTCGTTGGTTACCACTCCTTGCTCGATCAAGTCTACAATTCCATCAGACAACATCTCGCTATGCACGCCGAGCTCTCTCTTTCCCCCGAGGTGCTTGAGCACGGCATTTGGAATTGCACCGATTCCAAGCTGCAGCGTAGCTCCGTCGTCAATCAGGGAGGCAACGTTTTGTCCAATCGCCGTTTCTATGTCCGACGGTTCTTCAGGTTCCAGAACCGGCAACGGATGATCAGTTTCAACAATGTAGTTCAATCGACTCACATGAACAAATGATCGTCCAAGCGTACGTGGCATCTGCTTGTTCACTTCTGCAATCACCACGCGCGCTTGCTTGCGCGCAGAAATCGTGCAATCAACGGAAACTCCGTAGCTACAATATCCGTGGGAATCGGGCGGAGATACTTGAATCAAACAGACGTCTATCGGGATGGTACGGCTATCAAAGAGACGAGGAATCTCGCTCAGAAACACCGGCGTATAGTCTGCTCGTCCTTCATTTACCGCTTGGCGCACGTTCTCTCCGATAAAGAGGGCATGCACTTTGAAAGATTCTGCAAATTCAGCGCCGGCATAGTCTGCCTTGCCGAGAGTCATCAGGTGCAATACTGTAACCTTTCGCAACTCTTCCGCTCGCCGCACCATGGCGTCTATCACTATCTGTGGCGCGGCCGCGTTGGAGTGAACATAGACGGTATCTCCGGACTTTATAGCCTTCGCGGCTTCATCGGCGGAAACGACTCTGCTTCGATAAAGCTCGGACCAGCTAGCTTCTGGCAACTTCATTTGCACATTCATTACGGCGAGTTCCTCGACTTTCAATCGATGTTTGCATACTGGACACGAACCATATGGGTAGCGCAAGTGTTGCACGGATCATAGGCTCGAACAAGTGTCTCTAGATTTTTCTCAAGCATCTGCGATGGTTGTTGTCCGTGGTACTCCTCGGCAACGACTCGAATATCATGTTCAATTCTTGCCGCATTTTGAGCCGACGGAGTAATCATATCGGCCGCCATCACAGCGCCTTGCTCGCTAAGCTGATAGTAATGATAAAGTGTTCCCCTGGGGCATTCCACGGCGCCGGTGGCTTGTCCTGCCGTTGGCACCGGCGCAACGAAAGATTCGTGCGGCTCCTGCGGATAATTTAGCAACTGATTGATAACCGCCTGCGCTCTTTCGATAGCCTCAACAAGTTCAATTGCCTGCGCTAAATTATTCAATACTGTATTTTGCTGTCCTGCAGACAGGGGGCTCTTGCCATAGAGTCTGCCCGCTGCGGGTCCTAGACGTTCCGAGAAGAAATGCAACCGGGCCAATGAGCCGACCATGAATGGCTTGCCTGAAACGGTGGAATGTTTTGCGTGGCTGTATCCGACAACGCGCTCATCCATATACTGTTTGTAATCATTCACACTCGCCTGCCAACCTTCGCTCGATATCACGTTGCGACCGAAGTAGGAATAATGGGAATCTTCAGAAATCAAGGAAAGAAATGACGACTGGTATGTTTTTTCGAATGGTAGTTTCAGCGCCAGCAGAATTTCACATAGTTTAATGGCAATATCCATGTTGTTCGATAACATATGCAAAAGTGGCATTAGTTCCGCCGCATCAGGTTCATGTGCAAATCTTCCAACGTGCAAGTTAACCGGATGAAACGGCCGACCACCAACTACAGTTTGAACCTTTGCACCAAGACTCCTGAGCGCGCCCCATATTGCAAATGCCTCCGGATGGGTTGTGGCAAAAGAGAGCAAATCGGGAGTTCCGAGAAAATCTGGCAGAGCTAGCGCGCAAATGTGTGTGGCATGAGATTCTATGATCATTCCCAGATGCATCAACTCTCTTAACAGGTTTGTCTTGCGGGAAGGGGTAAAGCCGAAGATCTTTTCCAGCGAAAATATGGCTGCAAGAACGTGTCCGGTAGAGCAGATTGCACAAATGCGAGACGTAATATGCGGGATCTCATCAAAATGATGGTTAAGAACAATACGTTCGAAAAACCGCGTTCCCTCAAACACCTCAAGCTTTACTTCCGTAACCTTGCCGTCATCGATGGTGACTGAAACGGCTGAATGTCCTTCAACGCGACAGATTTCGGCAATCTCAATTCGTTTGCGATCAATCTCAGACATATAGGTTTCCTTCCTTGGACGGATCCCGGGGGAGCAGCGACTCTATGCGCTCGAAAAGTTTGTCTGGTGCGCCGAACGACTTGAGACGAACGAGAATGTCAGCGATGGAGAACCCCTTTTCCGCAAGAATGGTCGCCATGGCATCCATTTGTGGCGACTCACATGGCCCCCAGCACCCGTAGCAGGCAGCACCCAGGCTGGGGCACAGAGCTCCGCAACCAGCGGCGGTTACAGGTCCGAGGCAGGGCAGGTTTTGTTCAATCAACACGCAGGGGTTCTCACGCAACTTGCATTCCAGACAAACGGGTTTGTGAGTGATATACGGCAGATGATCCTTCAATAGACTGGCGGTGACGGAGAGAAATTGCGTTGCATTAATAGGACATCCGGAGAGTTCCACGTCAACTTTTACATATTCTCGTGGTGGTGCCGCCCGCATTACCTCTATGTTCGATTGCTCCCCGTAAACAGATTTCAACATATTCTCAGGACTACACGCCGAGCATCCGCCCTTCTGCACGCAGCCCCAGACTGCACAGTTGCCCACCGCTACCAGCCAGCGCGAATTTGCACGAATTTTCTTTAGCTTCTCCAGATCATGGGGTTGGCTCACGCTTCCCTCTACAAATGTTATGTCGACGGGGCCAACTTCATTGGTGCTCTGGGCAAATGTAAATCGAGACAAGCGAATAAAAGGTAGTAGTTTCTCCAGGTTCTCCAGAATAATCAGAAGTTCCCCGGCGCATCCAGTCAGGCTTTCGACAGCCACTTTCGGAATCGGTCTGGCGCAAGACATAGTTTCAAATCCCTCCGTGATTGCATTCGATCACTTCAGGGAGCAGATTTAGCTCGGCAAGAGAGAAGACCGGACCAGACTTGCAAGTGAATCGCCCACCGACAAAGCAGTGTCCGCACTTACCGATACCACATTTCATGTGGCGCTCCAGAGACAGCCACAGATTTGATGCGGGAATGCCTTTTTTCTGAAGACGTTCCACTGCATATTTATACATCACAGGTGGTCCGCACAGAGCAACTTCAAAGTCCGCAGAAATCGGAGCGAGGTCAATCATGTCTGTCACCCGACCCAGTTGCACCGTCAAAGACGGAATCTCGGGTCCGGCGGTATCTTCGGCGGCAATGTAGACCTCAATATCTTTTCTGCGAAGCAGCAACTGAAATTCCTGGCGAAACAACAGATCAAAAGAGTGCCGCATACCGTAGATAAGAATTAGCTTGCCAAAATCCTCGCGATGATCGATAACGTATTGCCAGAGAGAACGAATTGGTGCAACACCAAGCCCTCCTGCCACAAGGCACAGATTCTTACCTTTGTATTTGTCTACAGGAAAACCATGACCGTAGGGTCCTCTCAATCCGACCCAGTCACCCTCGCTCATTTGAAACAGTGCGCTTGTTACTCTACCAACTTTTCGCACCATCAGTTGAATGGTGTCGCCGACTCGTCCCGAGCACACCGAAATAGGGCATTCACCAACTCCGGGAACCCACAGTTCAACAAACTGTCCGGGCTTACATGCACGCAATGCACCACTACTATCACTGAATTCGAACAAGTGGTTGTCATTCGTCATCGGTACGATAGTGCGGATGATTCCTTTTGCTGAGATTAGTGGACTACTTAGTGACATGGCTAACCCTTTCTCGTGATTTCTGTAATCGTTTGACCACATCCACCAGATCGTCAATTCCCGCAGGGCAGGAAACAGTGCATCTGCCGCAGCCCACACATGTTTTGAAGCCGTACGGATCATCGAATCCATGAAGCTTATGCCGGTACCAGAACTTCAGTCGATCTACCGGTGTCGGTCTGAAGTTGAAATCGCCGGCGACGCTGGCGAAACCACTGAATTGGCAGCTATCCCATTCGCGTCGCCGCTCTCCCGATTCACCGTTCAAGCTTGCAATGTCGACGAGGTCGAAACAGTAGCAAGTCGGACAAACCGGAGTGCAGTTTCCGCAACTTAAACATCGCTGGCCAAGTTCGGTCCAGATTTCGTTGTCCCACTCCATGTCGAGTACACTATGCAGATTGTCCGGGCTAAAACCATTTGTGAAAGAATCAGCCCTGGTATTCCAGAAGTTCTTGTATCTGTCGCGGTGAGTTTCGGTGGCAGCGCTGACCAACTCACGAGCCGACTGAAGCAGTTCGAAGCCAGCAGGCGTTCCCACGGAGAAAAAGTATTCATCGCCAATATCAGTAACGAACAAATCGTAGCCGCCGCGAGGGCACTCTGTGCCCATAGACTGGCAAAAACAATGTCGATCTGGCATGCAAGAAAGACCTATCACCAGGCTCTTTTCTCGACGCCGGCGATAGTGATTATCTGCAGGTTCGGCACCGAATATGGTGTCCATTATACCGAATCCGGCCAGATCGCAAGGATGAACACCGAAAAGAATCTGGAAGGGAATCTCAGGCTCGTGCTCGCGAATCGTATCGCCCTCGTATGTAATGATGGTCTCTTGCTGGGGATAGAAAAATTTCTTGGGTGGCAGAATGGTTCGCAGCGCCTCGAAAGCGATCTCGCTGACAGAATCCACTTTGCGAAAGGAGAACGACTGTGCGGAGACTCTGACTGGTGCATATACAACTCCTCGTGCTTGCAACAGCGCGAAGAATTCTTCAAACAATTCCTTGACCAATACAAAACAGTTGTTCACAGCAGTTCCTTCTTTCTTTCCGGTGCGCTCACTTCATTAAAGCTGACAGGTGTACAGCTCACATCAGCCCCGGGGATTATTTCGCTTTCGACCGTTTCATCCCAGTGAGTAATCCCATCGTCTCAGTGGCAAGTATCTGAGGAAACACCGATGGCGCACAGCGCCGCATAGCCATAGCCGGTCTACGACTTTGCAGATTTTCGACCGCCATGACTACAATATGACGCTCTTCGCGGAACGCTAAAGTGTTTGCTGTGACATCACATTAAGCAGCGTGGCCGCGATTGTCATAGGGCTTTTGAATCGGTCATCCGACTCAGTAACTCCACCGTCTCAGCGGCAACATCAGGTTCAAGCACTGTAAGGGCAACGCCGCCATAGAGCAAGACCCAGTCACCAATCTGCAGGTTCTCGACTGCCAGAAATACGACTCTGTGCTCATCCCAGACCGCTACTTCGGCCTGTCTGCCATCAATTGAAATTACTCTGGCCGGGACGGAGATGCACACAGCTCAGACCTCCGCTCATCTTTATATTTCACTAGACGCGATTTTAACCACGATACAAAGTCGGGAATTCCCTGTTGGTTGATCGCGGAAATCTCAAATATGCGGGCTTTCGGATTGAGTGCGTTCACGTTGCTCGCCGCTGTTGCTACATTGAAATCAACATACGGGAGTAAATCGCACTTTGTAAAGATAACAGCGTCACACTTATGAAAAATGACGGGATACTTGATGGGCTTATCATCGCCTTCGGTGACTGACAAGAGAACAATTCGCATATGCTCCCCGAGCCAAAACTCAGCCGGACAAACCAGGTTGCCGACGTTCTCAATGAAGACTACGTCCTTGCCCTGTAGAGAATCGCCATGCAACACCCGCCCCACCATTTGAGCATCAAGATGGCAGCTTCTTCCGGTACAAATCTGGAGAACTTCCGCGCCGGTGCGTCTCAATCGAATAGCATCGAGTTCTCCCACCATGTCGCCTTCAATCACATACGGTTTGATTTCGGTCCAGGATGACAAAATATTCTCGAGCAAGCGTGTCTTGCCCGCACCGGGAGCGCTCATCAGATTGATCGCCCATAGCCCTAATTCGTCAAAGTGTTCGCGATTGTGGGCTGCTAATTCTTCATTGTTACCGAGTATACGCATCAAGGTATGCTCGTCTGCTGACTCATGCATTGAATATTCCTTCCATGGAGTTTGCTTCAACGGGGTTTGCTTCAAGGGTGATTGTGATCACGTCGAGCTCCTCTCCGCACAGTAGTTTTCCGATCGGACCCTGGCACACGGGACAACGGAAGGCATGAGCGAAATCAGGCGAATACTTGTGATTACCTTCAAGACATATCGCTCTGGCAGAGATCATGTCTGCCTCTAATTCACAATTTACACATCCATGATAAAGTCCGCGTAGATTATCAAAGGCAAACTGCAGCGAATCGAGATCCACATTACGAAAGGCCCCTACTATAATGTGCACTCTACGAGCAGCTTGAGAATGGGGAGTGGTGGAGAGTTTGTCAGTCACGATTTGCAAAATTGAATTTGCAATTGAGGCTTCATGCATCTCGTTTCAAAATCTCCATAATCGCTTGAATCAAAACTGAAAGTTTTTCCGAGACATGAGGCAAGTTTCGCTCTAGCGATGAACTCAATTTTTGGCTCCAGGCTACTTCGCTTATTTCGACGCCAAAGAAAACCATTCTTTTGGGCAATCGTTGGGTTCTCTTCGCCAATCTAAGTTCGTCTGCCACGGACAGACCATGGCAAGAACCGATGTTTATAGGAGAAGTTCTCTCTACTAGAATGGCCAGATCAACAATCGAGACAGTACCGGGTGCGGTGCCATTACTGGTCGAATCAATGATAATGGCAGCCTTGTGTCCGCTCAGGCACTCGGCAATGAGGCTGGTATGAAGACCGAGATCGAAACGACAAACCTCTTTTAATGAGCTTGATGGAAGCATATCGCATAACATTGCGGCCATACCGTCATCGCCCCGAAGAGAGTTTCCGATGGTAAGGAGAACGAGACCGCTAGGGTCTACTTGGGTAGAGTGTTTACAACGCTCTTGCTTTACGCTATTGGCCCTTTGCATTTTCACTCACCTGAGGTTTTGCCGTCTTGATCATCATCGCTCCTCCGCGTATTTGCAACATCCTCCCTCCGACTTAATCCAGATTATTGACGTCGAGTCTTCGCTATCACTGGAGCTAATTAGTTTCCCGATTTGGCGCTCTCAGACTGTGTCACCATGGTTCCCGTTGCGGAGACTTGCGCAGCCGAGGGAGCGAGGAGCAGGCGCGAAACTGCTCCTCGCTTTAAGCATTAACCTTTTTTGATTGGGATAGCCGTGCTGTTCTTGGCCGCTTCCGTATTCTTGGGCAAAGTAATCGTCAGCACGCCGTTCTTGAACGTTGCGTCGGACTCATCTGTCTTTATGTCGGCGGGGAGCATTACCGACCTTCTGAACATTCCATAGGTGCGTTCCAACTTATAATGTCCTTTTACTTCTTCTTCTTTTTCGCTCTTCTTTTCGCCGCTTACCGTGAGAACATCTTTTGAAATACTTATAGATATGTCCTTCTCTTCCATTCCCGGAAGCTCAACCGACATTACAATCTCCTTCTCGGTCTCATGCATGTCTATATTTGGTACATAATCGCCAAAAACTTCTTCGTTGAGCTGCCAGGGTGTGGCTTCGAAACCACGAAAGAGTTCGTTGAAGAGCGCATTCACGTCACGATGCAAAACTTGAAGAGACTGTTCGTCTTGCTTCTTTACGGGAAGGGGCTTACGGGCCCATGGGGCTAAAGTACGTAAATTCATTGAATTAACCTCGGCTGTGTTTTGTTGCTCCGTCACTGGAGTACTTGTATGAATCCATTGTCTCGACTTTAGTTCTCCCGGGTATCGTTCCTGCGAAGTATCGTTTCTAATAGTACTTAAGACGGGCGCACTCAGCCGACGGGACGATAGCAAGAGGATATCTAAATTCGGCACTTGCCCGTTTGGATTACTTCGTCGACGAACGATACAACTTCATTCCATCGCCAAACTCTCGCGGCAAATCAAGCGAACTTTCGATATCACCATCGAGGTTCTGCAACAACAGCCTGAAGTCAAAACGGTGAAAGAAGCTTGGCATCAATCGTTACAAGGGCTCCCAAAGAGCGACCGGGTTGCGAAGTTCCGCAACACCTCAATTCTTGACCGCAACGGTTTCTCTATTGAGAATTTCTTCGGTCTCTCCGTGAAGAGCGTGTAACCGAATCAACTCTACAGAACAGTGTGCATGTTCGGCTACCGACCGTGGCACCGTACCTAGCAACCGGTTCGGAGAACGCCCGTGTGCGCCGACAACAATTTTATCTGCCATCCAGTCTGCGGCAGCTAAAATGATCTGGCCGCGCGGGCTGCCTTTTCTAACTTCCGTGTGAACCGTACAGTCACCAATGTTGTCAGAGATTTTCTTTCTTGCAGCTAAGAGAATCTCTTCCGCACAGTCCTTCTGCTTGTCGAATATTTCCATTAGGCAATGTTTCCACCCGGGCGATGAATCTTCATCACAAGCTGGTGGTTGCAGCACAGTGAGCACTTTGAACACGGTATCGGGTGGCCATCGCCGGCTGATTATCGCATCAGTTATCTGCTCTGAATACTTTGACTGATCAATGGCCACAATGACTTTCATGGAAACACCTGCTTTGCTCCTAACAATGTTATTCTCACAAACCAAGCGAGCTGTCGCATCCTCCGCTCGGTTGCCTCGTTGCAGATCATTCATTAGACTGACAAGGTCTATGGAGAGTGGTCAAATTGACTTCGATTTACTCCACTCTGGCTCAACCTCTTCCTCGATCTTGACGCTTCAGCACAAATCTGAACGTTGAATAAACAGCACACTTGCAGTTTGGTACGAGCCAGTTCCTCGGATGCTCCGCAAGATTGATTGTCAGATGAACGCCCATCCGTATGACAACGGGCTTATCTTCATGTAAATCGATTTCCTCGCTTTTGAGCGTTCTCCTGTTTGGTGCGCAACAATTCACCGGGCGCATCAAGCGAACACATCATCGGTCCACGGATCAGTCGCTTGATCCACATTTTCCACGTTACGGTTTGGTGCACGCAACAATGACAGGCTATCGGGAGCTCATCCTATTGGACGAATCGATCTTGGTGATGCGATGCTACGATTGCTTGTTGGAAATGGGTTCCATCGTTGTAACAGTTCAGAAGATTAACTGTACGACTTGAGTCGGATACCATACAAACCGTCAAATATGTGGAGGAATCGCTGCTCGCGCGAAACGACTTCAATCTGAATGGAATCGGTTTGATAACGCGAGCACAAAAGAGGTGTATGACTTTTTTTATTTCATTCTTGATCTTTTACGCATTCCATACGCTAGGTATTACACTGGGCTATCACAGGTTGTTGTCGCATCGGTCACTCAGAGTACCTAAGTGGTTGGAATATTTCATTGTTGCCGGGGGCTATCTCGCGCTGGAAGGGTCACCGATATTCTGGGTGACGACTCACCGATTGCATCATCGATATTCTGATCATCCTGGAGATCCGCACAGCCCGCATGACGGTCTGTGGCACGCGTTCATTGCATGGATGTGGAAGCCCAAGGTAATAATTACTGCGCAGCAGAGTAGAAAGAACGGCCCGGATTTGTATCGTGACCCGGTTTACAAATTTCTTCACTGCCACCATACCCATTGGGACGGAATTCTTTGTCTTGGAATCTCGGTAGTATACCGGGTAATTATTTATGGGCTCTTCGGCCCCATAGTATTAGCGGCGAATCTGCTTGCCACCTTGATGGCCTTTGTCGGTCCGCTTCTCGTTAACTCGTTTTCGCACCTGCGGCGATTTGGCTATGAATCCTATAAGTGCGGCGACGATAGCCGAAATGTCTGGTTCGTAGCTCTTCTTTCATTAGGAGAAGGGTGGCACAATAATCATCATGCGTTCCCTCAATCAGCTCGACATGGGCTCAAACCACTCGAAATTGATGCTACATGGCTGGCGATAAATTTCCTTGGCAGCATTGGTCTAGCTAGAGATGTGAGAATGCCTCACTCGCCGTGCCGGCTTGCCTTGCCGCAAATGGGCGAAGAGAATAAGACCGCTGTGGTGGCAACCGAAAGTTCCGTGGGAAAGTGAATGAATCTACTGTGATCCTGGCGTTTTCTTTGGATGGCACACACGCTGGCAAAATTACACGGGAGGCTTCCGGGGCTGCAACAATCTTCCGTGGACGTTCAGATGAGTCTGGCTTGCTTTCTTGAGGTCAATGATAGATTGACATCTCCGGGAGATTCTTTCTGTAACAGGATCCTCGGCGCCAAGCGCCTCGATCAGACTTCCCCTGGCTATTCGCGCCCATCTTACTGCATCTGACAAGCGAGATTGTGCGACATATACTTCTGCCAGCTGACTCGCTGTTAAACCGTATAGCGTACTCC
>JAKFUT010000094.1 GCA_021732565.1 Candidatus Obscuribacterales bacterium | reverse complement strand
GATTTTGATCTTATTCGCCTCCACCACATACGTTGCAGCATCTATTCCAATAGTTTTACTTGCATCCTGCCGCTGTTGCCACGCCAATTAAACAGAAAAACACAAAAGTGCAGTAAGTATCCAACTGCCAACCAAGCCCCTTCTTAGCATGATTGGTGTTGTTGCTTTTCGCTTGGGAATCGAGATACCAGTGGTGTTCATTGAACCAAATCTCCTGTTGTTAACGACGGGTTGGACTATTCGATTTTGACAACATGCCAGAACCCGATCGCAATAATGTCTCCCCGTTTTATTTTTCGCAGCTCTTGTCCATTCAGCAATGCTCCATTTAGACTTGTTCCGTTGGCAGAACCGATATCACGCACGCAGTAGGTTCCATCCGGCTGACGAACAAACTCACCGTGGTTACGAGAAGCACCGGCATCCGGAATTGGCATCCAGGTGCTGGTTCGCCCAAAGAGCAGGATCTCCTTGTCTAGAATAAACAGTCTGTCGTTTTGATCCGTTGGCGGAACAGCGTCTGCATCGCGACCTTCCCTCGGTGTCAGATCAACGCGCAAAATCGCCCTCAAGGGACCAGACGACGCATCATTGACTTCTGTATTCAACCGGGAAGCCCCAACTGGTGACGGCGCCACCACATGTGGCACTGCCGGAGACGGCGAAACCCGCGCAGCAGGGTTGTTAGTCATCGTCGAAAATGGGGCAGTAGCGGATACGCTGGAAACAGCTTCCGGCTCAGGAATCGCCATGCTGCCCGTGGCATAATCGGTGCCGCAATTAGCACAAAAATCATCGCCGGGAATTCGCGCCATGCCGCAAGTCGGACACTTGCCGGTTATGCCGGCAGAAGATCTCTTCGAAACCGGGGGCGTTGCCACCAGCCCGGGTTTGCCATCAACGTCGTCGACAGGGGCACCACATACGGAGCAAAATTCAAGGGTGGAACTTTGATGCGTCGGATCATCGCTGCATACTAACTTCATGCTTGTTTTCTCCCCGGTTACTCAGGTCGAACCCTGGTTGTGCCAATCGCTTCCTCTGGTTGAGGCTTCTTGACGGCACGCCTTGTAGAAGCAGAATCAAGTTTCATGGCGATCTCCTTGTCCACTTTTTTCACGCGCACTGTTCCTTGATTTGGATCTAATATGTCAACCATTTTGCTCAATCGGCTGGTCATCTCCGCATCGTTCATATTATGGGCAAGTTGAACAGCTCGGCCTAATCGAGAAGTGGCCACATCCATTTGGCCAGCCTGATATGCCGCTACTCCTTCCTGTATTGCTACTGCCAGCTCAACATTTCCCTTGGCTCGCGCAACACCCATCGGAATACGTGCGGACTTTCCCTGATCATCAGTCCAAACAGCGACAACATTGTGCGCAGGCTGAGGAGTTGTAAATTCCTGATTGTTGTACTTGTAAGATAGGGATAATCTTCCAGCACAAATACGTTTACCGTTATCTCCCGGATTCATTTTGAAAGCAACATAGTATTCACGTGCTTCACTGTCCCAAGCACCAGTGGTGAAGATGCGGGTTTGTCCGTCCGGTCCTGTAATTCCCGAATTCGTAAGACTAACAATTGTCGGACTGATCTGTTTTAGCTCTAAGATCTGCACTGTTTGAGGCACCCAAATGTTGATGCGCACATCTTGCAGACTCGTACTCATTGCCGAGTGCAAACACTCTGCAAAATCGGCCTCCATTTCAGACGGATTACCTATAACCTTAGGAACGTCTCCCAGGGTAGCTTCGGCAATTTTTCGTAATTCCGACACGTGCCAATCGGTACCGACCCCGCGACATTGAACCTGGAAGACAGCACCTTGCTTGCGACAGTCCGCCAACTGCTCCAAGACCCTGGCCAATGGTGTGACATCATCGCCATTATTTTCTCCATCTGTTAACAGTATGCACGTACCATGCGCACCATGACATTTAGCGAATTCTTCAAAGGCTGTTGCTAATCCTGCAGACATCACCGTGCCGCCATGTGCCGTGAGCCGTTTTACAGCAAGCTTCGCTTCTTCTTTGTTGGCAGATGTTGCTCTGGCGGAACCGGATTTGTATTTGGGAAAAATGGCATCTGCCCGTGATGAAAAGGCCACTACAGACATGAAGGTATCCGGAGGAAGCAAGTCAATTGCCTTGCACGCGGCATTTCTGGCCGCCGTCATTTTTGTGGAAGGCTGGTCCATGGAACCGGATACATCAATCAACAGACAGATGAAGCGATCATGTGTGCTTCTACCTGCGTCGAATCCTTCCGGTGTAACGATAAAAGATGCGTCGATTCTTGATTGCCCCAGTGGCAGAAATTCGTTTACGTCCGCCTCAAGTTTCAGTTCGGCTTTGTGAATATCGTAACTATTGTCATTCATTATTGGCTCCTTGCAACATTGCCACGGCTACGGTGATGTTGTCGTGTCCTCCACATTCATTGGCGTGATCCACAAGTGTGGAGACCAGTGCTTTCGGACTTTCCGGTGTTGTTGAGACAATATGGACAAGCACACTTGCGGGTTCATGATGAACGGGGTGAACATAGTTCCACAGCCCGTCCGAGCAGGCCAGGAAATAGATTGCTCCCTGCACGGGTACCTGTTTCAGACCCGGCTCCAGTGCTTCACCTTCGGGCACCGCGCCAAGTGATTGAGTGATAGCGTGACATTCGGCCGTCTGCATTGCCTCCTCGAAAGTCATTCTGCCCATGTCTACCATTGCATTGGCGTAGGAGTGGTCGCGCGTCAAGAGATTGGCGAACAGGCCCTGATGGCCTCTAACAATGGAATAGATGCGACTATCTCCCAACCAACCAAGAGTTGCTGTATCTGCATTGAGTAGCACCACCGCCAGCGTTGCCTCTGGAGGCTCAATCTTCCTGCCTCGCGCTTTCGAACGATCAAACGGAATTGCCAAAACACTCTTTTGTGCTGCCATGATTGATAAATTAACGGCCTCAATCGGTGGTGTTTTGTTTCGCACCGCCGCTCTAAGAGAGTCGGATACCGCTCGGCAAGCTACTTCCGATGCAAGATCGGCGTTCTCAGAACTCGATACGCCATCGCTTACCACCAACCAGCGGTAGCAAATCGAATCAAGAATCTCAAAATCTACGATGCCGTAGTCCTCGTTCGGCCAATGCCTGCGTCCGGCATGTGTCCTGAGAGCCAGGCCTTCTTTAAGTTCAACGATAAGGTCGTCTCGAGGGGAAGACATTGCACCGCATCTGGTGCAGACGCCATCAGTTCCGACCTCTGCTGCCAAAGCACCACAATAGCATCGAGGCGACAGGTCTGTCCGCCTTTGGACAGTTGGAAGCACGGGCGCATCTCTATTTATAGAGGCGGAATGACTGATGTCAGTTCCACAAGAAAGACAAAATACATCATCTGCCGCAAGCTGGAATCCACACGAAGAACAAAGCAAGTGATTACCTCAAAAAAGCGTGAGCCTACGAACCCTATTTGCTTCATCTATTAGTTCAATTCTCTGTTCCTCAGTTTGAGCTAGACGGGCACATTTCCTTAGCGTAGACTCCAGTGCCTCGCGTACATCATCTTGAGTTAACGAGATGGCCAGAATGCGGGTGTTCCGATCAGCCTTCAACACCCCTGACTCCAACTGCCTCAGCGCTGTAAGAAGCAGATTCGACTGCAGTTTTAGGGCTTTGAAGTTGTCCAAAGCGAGGTTATTCAAAACAGTCGCAGCCTGAACAATGTCGTCGCGACCGGGCGCAGTTGAATGATGTTGCAACAACACCTCAACCATGCCTATCACCGCGTGAGTGTAAGAATACGATGCTTGTGGCACGCGGCTGTATGCCTGAACCGCGCGCTGCCGGTCTTCCTGTTTCGCGAGGCAGCGAGCTAAACCAAATGAAGCACTTGTGTAACTTACGTCGATCCGTGAAACTAGATCGTAAAATCTGATTGCTGTATCGAGATCACCTTTCATCTCGGCCGCAATACCTAACGCCAGCTTTGGGGCTAACTCACCCGGGATCTCAGAGAAGACAGCATCAAAGTATCCAAAAGCCTCCTGTACGTTTTGGCGTGCCAACAACAATTTGCCTTTTAGCCAGGCGATCCGCCAGTCATATAGATGGCTTTCGAACAAGTGATTCAGCGCGGCGTCTGCGCTGTCGTATGCCGCCCTCTCAATCAGGCAATTGACAATACGAAGCGGGGCCTCGACTGACTTTGGAAAGGTTGCGGCAGCTTGCTCAAATATAGTTTGCTGGCGCTCCAGATCGTTGAGGATAACACCGCTCTCAACCATGCTATGGGCAGGATCTTCCTTATCTACTTTCAAATCGGGTAACAAATGGAAATCCAAATTGTTCTTCTCACTGCTGACATCAGCGGCAAAAGCAGCAGATTCGCTTGCTGCTGGCGTTCCAGAATCAAGTGCAACTATCTCTCGCAAGATTCCCCAGAGCTGTTGCGCCATGTCAATGGCCGTTTGAAAACGATCGTGTGCCTCCCTGGCGGTGGACCTCAACAAAAAACGGTATAAGCTTTCGTATCGGGCAAATATAGGTTCCTGCTGAGGAGTGGGTAGGCTATGCGCAAACTCCTCCTGAAAATCGAAATCGCACAATAGCAGCGCCAGGCACCGTCCCACCGTATACAAGTCGGAAGAGACGGAGGGATTCGTGTCAGCTTCAGGCGCGCAATAGCCAAAGGTCAGGTAAATATCCGAATCGAGATCGTTCTCGCGTCGCGCGCCGCCGAGATCAATCATGCGCACTCGGTTCCCCTGCACCATAAAATTGTCGAGCTTGCCATCGCAGAAGATGACACGAGGCCGTCGTGAATGCAAGAACTCGAATGAAGGCAGCATCGCTAGCGCATAGGAAATCGCTTCTTGAACAGGTAAAGGTCCTTTGAAATTTTGTCGCAACTGCTTGAGCGATATGCCATCTATGAACTCTTCGACAATAAAACTCTGTCCTTCATGAGCGACAAAATTTACGATACTGACAATGGATGGATCACGTAGATTAGCCAGAAATTGCCGTTCTTGCATCGCTTGAGATACTGCCGCCGGATCTCTTGAATTTATCAATCCCTTCAGTACCACGTATTGCCCGACATTGATGTCCCATGCTAGATAGACAAATCCGCAACCACCAATTGCAATTGGTCCCCGAACCTCATATTGACCGGAAACCAATGTGCCTTTTTTTAGCAATTCAAATGAAAATGGAGTTCTGCATTTTCCGCAAAATCCTTTATCAAGGAGGGTTGGCTTTCCGTCGGCTCCCATTCTCACAAGACTATTAGGATTACCAGCCGCATCTACACAGCGAGGATTGCTGCATAGGCGCTGAGAAATCGGAATGCTGAGATCTTCTCTCACCAACTTTAGCGGTTCGACTGGAGGAGGCGGTTCTATATGTACTAACTCACCGCCTAAAGTATTTCGCTCACTGACCGTTTTTGTGCTTATATTGGATCGTCTGGCGGCTTTGTTGAGACGCTGGCCTTCGGCTAGCGAAGAAAGGGAAGAGGGTCTGGCCGAGACCGCCGATTTTGTCGATATTTGATAGGCATTTGCTACTTTTTTGCTGGGGGCAACGCTGCCAGCTAGCACCGCTGGTTGCGGCTCGCCCGCCTCGACAAATGCGCCACACACCTGGCACATTCCTTCTACTAGCTCACCATTGCAGCCCTGTTCGCTGCATTTTTGTCCCATCGGTTAGCTCCTCTCAAACACCTTCACTGGCCCGCGTTCTTGAATGTCTTACTCAGTGTATTTAGTCTTGCCGCATATTTCTCCACAAGCGCTCTGACCAACGGTAATGGTGTTCGCTGCGGGTGATAGAGATGGAACTCCGCCTCGGCTGCCATATCGCTTAAAGCTGAGTCTTCCACAACGCCATGTCGTGCTGCCCTGGTTTTGTACACGCACAACAAACCGCGAAGCTCCTGACGTTCTTCGACTAGTGCCGCGTAATACTTCTTTGCCTCTTCTTCCGAGGCTCTGAACATCCGACTCATTTTCCACCAGTTATCACCGCCTGTGCACACGGCCTGATTCTCGCCAGCAGCCAAGTTGGTTTGCAACGTGCTCAGCCATTCGCAAAGCCGCTTGAAGAATTCCGGGCGGCGAGATTTTGGGACGAAGGAATCAATGTCTTCCTGGCAAGACTGCTCCAGCATGTTGCACTCCTGGTGCAACATCGACAAAGCCTCGAGCTCCACAGATGCAGTTAAACAAAGCGTTGAAGCGTGTTGTGCCATTACCTGCTGTCGGGTAGCCATTCCTTGAATTTGCAGTAAGCCTGGCTTCACTACTGTCTCGAATTTGCGGGCCGCTTCCAACGGATCAGAAAAGCTCAGCCGCTCTATATCCGCAAGGTCGGAGTGCAGCTGTCCCACCCGGGCGAGATTCGTTTGCCTTGCGATGATCTCAATTTGTTCTCGACCGGAATTTATGGAATCTTGCAAACCGCCAATTTCCTTCTCAATTTTCAGAATAAATTCCTTTGCTTTCCCGAATGCATCGACCGCTATGCACAACAATTCATCAGCAGAGATGTATTGATTGTTAAGGGCTGGCGTCAAAAGCGCCCGATCGGACAATGGAACAGGACTTGCAGGCAGGAGTACTGATGGCCCGAACAGCAACTTCTGCAATTCTTCCCTCCGAGCGGGAGAGAGCAACGGTGATGAGTTCAACTTCTTTGCCCTTACAAGTAGAGCGTTGATCAGCTTCAGGTAGTCCCAAAGTCGATCAATTGTTTCCAAAACTGGTTCAGTCGCTGTCTTTGTAGTTCCAGTTAATCCGCCCGGCTGACGGTGGCTGTCCATCAAGAAATCGAACGATGATACCTGCGAAAGCTCAATCATATTCTGGTTAGCAATGGCCACTTTTTTTTCCAGCAGCGCAATTCGTTTTGAGAAAGTATCGTCCACCACCGATTTATATGCCCTAAAAAATGCAGATCCGAGCTAGAACATACCCGCTTGAATGAGCTTGAACTGTCAAGTTTCAGGCGAAACCATCAAGCTTCTATCAAGCTCGCATTACCAGATTTGAGTTCCCCGAGCATCGTCCGCATTGTTTCGGCAAGTGGAGTAGAGAATCGCGTTGTCAGTCATGCAGCCCTTGATACATTCTTGATTAAGAGACAAATTGTCTGAACTTAAGTGAGCCATGAACTAAAAAAGCCACACTTTTTCCTGTCGAATAATGCTTCTGTGTGGACAAACGGTCGACTTCTTGGCCCTTTCTTTATAAAACCGCAGTGCAATTTACGCCAGCTTAATGCCAACTGGAGTGTAATGCACTGTAGGAAGGGAGGTCTTTGGTCATGGTTGAGAATACACTATTCATTCTGGGCTCGTTCCTGGTGGCCTGGTTCCTCGGAAGAATACTTGACAGTTTGTTTGAGCGCTGGTTACCTGGAGAATCCGGGAGGAATCCTGTCCGTACCGGGTACAAACCGCCCATGCGTAAAGAACCGTTAGAACCAGTGGGAGCATCGAAGACCTATCGCGATTAGTCCAAAATTTTTTCGCAGTTTTTTTACGCGAACAACGGTGCTGTATACACAAAGACTGCTAGCTTTTCGCTTAAATAGGATTGTCCATCCCATTTAGGATTAACGAAAGTGTACGTGCTAATTGGCCCCGTTAGTCTTCTAAGTTTGCCTTTCAGACCTCGAGATTTTATATTCTTGCCGCTCCTTGTGCTACTAGTAATGGCTCTCGCGAACAAAGATACCACTCGGATTTTGCAGTCACACAAATCTCAAAGTTCGGCACTACTGGGGCTAACCAAGGTTGACTTGAACGAAATTGGACCTTGGGTTACAGTTCAATCAAGTCAACCAGAACAGCCCTTTCCAGAGCTTAGAGATCAACTCAGTCACATTGCTCGCCAACGGCTAACGGAAGCAGGTATTGAAACTACATCCACCAATGAGGCTGGCTCAACGGTATCGTCACCAAGACTCAAGTTAGCGATCGGCTACGCCGAAGGGCGTCCTCTTCGTGGTCCGGGGAGATTGCAATACATAAGGCTGTACTTGGAGGATCAAGTTCAACTTCAGCGAAATCCTCCAACAACGATGCAAATTGTCTCCTGGTCGGCTGAACGATTGCCAGGATCGCTAACGAAAGAACAAATAAAAGATGACTTTTCTCTTCTTCTCGATGAGTTCACTACGGACTCCAAGCCTGCTAGCAATCATCATTAGATCTTCTTATAGATGCGGCTGAGACTGAGGTCTCAATTTAAGCGCAAATCTCTGAGCGACGTCTTCCAATCTGTTCGCCCGGCAGCCCGTCGATGGACGTACCCGCGATGTTCAAGGTCTAGTCTGATCTGATTCGGTTTGTAGCGACTTAGGCTGGTTAGCCAACATGAACAAGCGGTCTTTTCGGCTCAGTCGGTTCCGCAGAGCGTAAGATCTCGCGTGTCAGCGGAGCAGTTTCGCCTTCGCCCAAAAAGATGTACTTAAAGACATACGCGAGAGGGTGTCCCTCAGTCCAACCGAAATAGACATTGGGAACGGTGCCAGTTTTATCTCTAACGTTCAAAAGAATCGCAGCTATGGCATTAGGAACAGCGGGGCTTTTGCAGCGAAGAATTTGGTTGTTATCATAAGTGTGTCCAGTGACGTTAAGTATCTCATCCGAAAACTCGGAGGAATCCTCCAGATCAACCTCGAGAAAAATGAAGTTACCTTCTTCTCGTTGAATACTGTGCCGCCGGCGTGCATCGGCCTCTTTCTCACCATAATTAGTATCACGAGGACGATGAGCAAGAAGCCGAATCTCACCTATGTTAGAACGAATAGCCTCGTCGATAAATGAGGTAGCGTCATCATCCAATTGCACTTGAACGATTCGCAGCTCTGTTGATCGCAGCGCTCGTGACACCAAAGACACCAGAAGGATGACTCCCACAAAAATCATCGAAATGTGCAGCCCTTCGGGGCGAGCTTTGATGTTCATCACTGTAGTGTAGAGAAACACCAATAATACTGACGCGTAATAAATTCTTCGGTAGAGGGCCTCCTTCCAAGCCGATAAGACACAGGCTAATGCAGCAGAACAGAATAGAACAAGCAGTCCGGTGGCGAATGCGCCGGCCTGTGCGTCCACATCTGCGCGGAAACCCAGCGTAACGATGTAGTTTATTACCGTTATCGTAACGACCAACGGTCGCATTGCTCTAGCCCAATCCGGCGCCATCCCGAACCGCGGCAGATATCGGGGCACTAGATTAAGAAGCGCAGACATGGTCGACGCGCCAGCGAACCAGAGAATCAATATGGTGCTGATATCATATACGGTACCGAACCCGTCGCCCAGCAACTTGTGGGCCAGGTACGCCATTGCGCGACCATTGGCTTTTTGTCCTTCCTGAAAGAGCTCGGGCGGAATCATGACAGTGCATACAACCGCACTCGTGATCAAAAGCACGCTCATGATCAGAGCGGCAGTCAAAAGCAAACGTCGTGTGTTCTTAATTCGTCCTTCCGGCGCACCAGCGTCATCCGTCGAAAACCCACGTACATTTGGCATTATGGCAACACCAGTTTCGAAGCCTGATAAGCCAAGTGCCAGCCCGGGAAAAACGGTGGCAGTTACGACAAGAGCTTTCTCCAGAGTAGGATAGTCAGTAAGCAAGTGCTTCCAGTAGATGTTAAAGAGCTCAGGTTGTTTGACCAGTTCCTGACCGCAGTAGCAAACTAAAACCACATTGACGAAAAGGTACAGTACAACCATAAAAACCGCGGTGCCAATTGCTTCTCTAAACCCAAGCAAGAACACCCCGGACAAGATCGTCAGCAGAACCAATGTCACCCCCATCTGATGATGAGCCCACGCTGGTGTAAAGGGGTTCTCGATCAGATGTCGCGCAGCATCAGCCGCACAACGTAACTGTAATGATAAAATCGGTGGTGGCAAATCCCAGCAACGCTAGTATGGCGGCTTTCCCGATCCAACCGGCATTAGCCGCTCCAGCATCAAAAAGCTGCCTTGACCATGTGGGCTTTCTTTTGCAACCCTGGCATAAATCGGGTAAGCACCAAATAACGTTAGCAATACTAGAGCAAAGGTAGCAAATGGCGATAGAAATCCAGCGGCTAGAAAGGCGAGGCCCGGCTGGAAGCCGATTGTGGAGAAATAGTCTAACCCTGTCAGGCACATTACATTCCACCACTTATCCTGATGGACAGGTTTAGATGCAGGTTTGAGACCTTCGTAGAACCAGTGTTTGAATCTGTCCTTCTTCGCCATCTAAGCGGTAATCCCAAAAAATCTCGAAAGCAAACGATCATTCACGGAAGCAGAAACAGAGCCGACAGTTATCTTGTGGCTTCGTTGGCCAAGACAAAAATCGTTTTTATGGCTGCCGCCAAGGCGGAGGAAAGTGCCGCGAATTTGTCTTGACCCAGTGTCTGTCCTCCCGAATAGGCAATTATCAAGATAGCCGAACCTGGTGCTACGGCAAAAATAGCCGGAGCTCACAGCTATGCACCTTGCTCTCGAACAGATCGCACGACTCCAGTCGCTTTCCGACAGCCTTCAACACAACAATGCGCATGCTACCTGGCCCTGTGTCCTTATGAAATCCGATAAGCAAGTGAAGCACTTGTAGCGTAGTGAAACTACCAAGGCGCCACCTCGCCGCGTAAAATTTACATCAATTGTCTACCGGGAGAGGCGCAAAAATTTCGTTAAAATACAATGCCATACGGAGTAATTGAATCAGTGAATATAGCTTTAACCACCGGTTTTGCAGATTTCAGCAGGTGCTAAAGCGGAGTATATAACAAATCGGTTTCGATACGTTCCGATGTTATCATCAGTCTATTCCGGTCAGCTCATTATCTACTCACGTGTTTATCACATCCGCACTGTTTCATTTCGAACCACCAAGTACAGTTTCCGCTGTCGTCGGGTTCTATCGAGATTCTGTGAAATCGTGAAATAGTGAGGCGTAATTATGATTTTGTCATTGACAAGAACGACCACCGGAAGCTGGCTCCTTTGCGCATATGAATTGAATGATTCTGAGAACTGGTCTCGTTTCGTTCCTTCACCTGCAAATAGCCAGCCTGATAGAAATCAATTCGTTAAATCAGTAGAACTGGCGTGTACCGAAACCGTTAAGATGCACCCCCGCAAGGAAATGCATATCAGGGGACGGTGCGTGTTCGAATACAACTGGGAGATGAGTGAAGACACCATCTTGAACCACGCGATGGCAGTAGCCGCTGATTTGAATCTGGAACTGCAAATCGGCGAACTTCCGGTGAGTTCCACCATTCCACGCAGCGTCGCATAGTTTGACCGGTCGGAGTAAGATGACGCTTCGGGAGGATTTCCGTTCACCGCTTAACTCGGTTCACCAGCTGCCAGGGCTCAACCGGACCGGACTGGTGTCAGAGTCGCCAGCGTCGCACAAGAGTGCAGCGACCAGGGCGAAGCGCAACAGCGGAACCAGCGGCCAAAAATGAAGTTACAGTTCATCTCTCCAATGTCAGTGCACTTATCGTTTTAACGGAAGACCGTATGGGTCCCTCGAATAAGGAGGCTCTTATGTATAAATCTTGTAAATCACACTATTCATCGCCTTCGTCATGGTTCCTCCGCTACATACTTGCAGGGCAGGAAGGCATTGCAATTCCGGTGCTCGTGAAACTCGCATTTGACAGTTCGCCGGTGGTACGCCGACACGTAGCTGAGAACCCGCGAACTCCATGCACTCTGCTGGTAAAGCTCTCGCAAGACTCGGATTGCGAGGTTCGTCTGGCTGTGGCCGAGAACCCGATGTGTTCGGATGGACTGAGAAGAATGCTGGCTGAAGATGACTCGCCTGATGTGCGCTACGCGCTAGCCGAAAACTTCACAACAGGTGAGTCAATTCTAGCGCTGCTTATCCAGGATGATAATCCCTTTGTCGCTTGGCGAGCCCTCAAGACAATTGCAAACAAGACGCGACAACAGGGTGCTCAACCTGACGTCATCTGCGCAGCTTGAAGCAAGCGACTCAAGCCCAAAGGAGCCCACATTCATACCTTTTACCGAGACCGGACATCTCCACGCAAAAGAAAGTAGAGCACACCGCTGAGCGGTGTGCTCTACTAAAACAATCAGGGTCTTTTTCGAAGATAGGATTCACATAGTTGATCCAGACCAGTGCGAACAAGCTTAAGCACAACCATCGAACCTGTTACACAAAGAATTGCTGTTACTGAGTCCATTTCAAACCACTCAAGGAAGGAGTTATCAACATCTATTTAATCCCATACAGAAGACTGATACCATAAAGTTGTATGCAAGAGATATAAACAAAGTGCGAAAATTATGTCGCAGATTAAATTGGGATGATGCCGACGATCTAGACAGAGGACTTAGCGATGGTTGAAGGCAATGTGGTTGTGCTGGTAATTGAAGACGAAGCACCTATAAGGCGCTTCCTCAAAATGGCACTTTCGGATCACGGGTACACCTTTAAAGAGGCATTAACTGGTCGTGAAGGCCTCGACAAGATAGCAATGGAACGCCCCGACTTAGTAATACTCGATCTTGGACTACCGGACATGGATGGTCTGGACGTGGTTAAGCAGCTGCGAGAGTGGTCGCCTGTTCCTACTATAATTCTGTCGGCCAGAGGGCAGGAGAATGACAAGGTGGAAGCGCTCGACGCAGGCGCCGATGATTACTTGACGAAACCATTCGGTGTTCCCGAGCTTCTCGCTCGAATAAGAGTTGCATTGCGCAATATGGCACGTCTGGCAGCGGACAGTACGGAGTCCGAATTCAATTTTGGAAATATTAAAGTGGACCTTGTCCGACGACAAGTATTCCTCGATGGAACAGAAGTTCATTTTACTCGCATTGAATATAAGCTGCTCGTCACACTCGTGAAGTATGCCGGAAAAGTAGTGACACACAATCAACTATTGAAAGAGATATGGGGTCAGGGATATGGCGAGGAAAGCCACTACCTGCGGGTATACATGGCACACTTGCGCCGCAAACTCGAAGCGGACCCGGCAAACCCGAAGCACCTGATTACAGAAACGGGAGTCGGCTATCGGCTAAAGGTTTAGGCATCGAAAGTTCTGTTTATCAAAGCGACACTCTGCAGGGCTGGCTGATGGCTAATGAGCGGCGAAAAGTAGACAATTCGCGCCTATATAAACCAGCGCAATAGCAATGGCATCTCCCGCCAAAAATAAGAACTTCTTCTCAGCTCTGTACGTAAGACCGATTACCACAATCCCCATAGCGATCATGGCTGCAAGCGAGGTGACAACGTTGGATTGAGAGACTGAACGAAGAAGGGGCGCCTTGAGGTAGAAAAAATCCACCACTGCAAGAATTACAACGTTGAACAGATTGCTACCTAAAAGATTCGCCACGGCCATATCAAACGAACCCATTTTCGCAGCAGCCACAGAAACGGCAATTTCAGGTAACGACGTCGTAATTGCAATGAAAGATGAGCCAATGAAGCTCTGACTCCAACCCGTCATTTTTCCAATTCTGTCACCAAGCTCAGGCAGGTAGCAAGCAGCAGCGACTATAAAAAGTGATGACAATACAAACAGAATCACTGAACGAGTGAGTGATTTCTTGCTGGTATCAGCACCGTCGGATAACTCGCCGGCGAATGTAGCGGCTCTATGTTTCTCGTAGGTATAGATCATTCGCATAGCGATCACATACACAACAATGTAGACAAGGCTGATCGGATCGATTGAGTTGAGAGCGGTTAACACAGGCAAGTACTTGCTACACAAGATGTCGACAGCTGCAAGCCCGACAAGAACAATTCCAAAGCCGGCTGATAAGATGTGCCCTTGATGCACCCGATAGCACACGGGACGATGACGCGATAAGAGATCGAGGGAAGCGATAACCATCATATTGAACATGCAGCTTCCAAGAGTGCCACTAACTGCCATATCAGGCAGATCGTTGAAAGTTACGGCAGCGACGCCCGTGAATAGCTCAGGCAAAGAAGTAACTGTGGCAAGCAGAATTAGTCCAATCCAATTGCGACCCACTCCGGTTTTTTCAGCAATGACATCACCATGGACACTAAGCTGTGTTCCGGCAATCATGATAACAACTGCGCAAAATACAAATTGTAGAATTACGTCCATACGAGATCTTGATGTGAAGAGACACTAATTCTATAGGTTCGCCGCGAAAAATGAGCAAAAGTATTTGGACTGAGTGCGAACTCATCGCTCATTTCGCAGTACCTATGCGTTAGCTGAGTGTTTTGTTGAGAAAAGAATCAAGACGACATAAAGATAGCCCCTGGGCACCAGAATCGAGAATTAGGCAAAATTTTAATAGCCGCAGTCAGGAATTTTTCAAGAGATTGACGAGCACAGAGATATAAAAGGTGTACTCCCCAATAGAAGGTCAATTACGTGAACAATTTGAAACCGCGGCAGGAACAAATACAGCTACGTCTGGTAAGTACTTTGGACGAGATGGTGGAGACAGCTAACGCGCTGGGAATTTCTGATGCAGAATTGGTGGCCGAGGTGCTTAATCGTCTCCATACCAAGTGTACTGGCAACAAAGCAGTTGTGCGCCTGAATACAGAATCATCCATAGACCCGCCACCGCACGGAGCATAACTGCAAGTCTCAACCCGAATTACTTGATGGTGTCATATCCGATACTACTCCCTCGTGCCATGAGTTCACTATGATCTGACATCCACCCAGTCAACCTTGACAAATCGCTTCGGCGACGCGAGTATTCCCGTTGAGGCCTTGCGCGAAGATTACCCGTCTGCCATCATCTTCAGATGGCAACCAGTGATGCGCAACTTGTGATCATGCGAATTCCGTTAACGATTCTTTCCTCACTGCTAGCTTTGTGCCAGTTACCCGTGTGGGCCAACGCTAATGAGACACCTCAAGCTGAGGAGCGGTCACGCCTATCGGCAAGCAAAATGTCCACCGGGCCGCTGTCGGATAACGCGCAATCGATGCTCCAGATTTTACATCTTCAACCGTTGATCGATAGAGCGACCGATGCCCGAAAACGTAGAGATACCGCAGTGCCAGGTTCGCTTGATGCATTGTCGGCACGTCAAGATCTTTTGGAAGCAAGGCAAGAATTGGGCCAACTGCTCCTGAAATCCAACCTTGAAGTGGACTATGTTATCGCGGCCATAGACGGCGAAGAGAATCGGTATACGGAACAGATCTCTGAGATGATGTCGCGCAGAGACAAGGCAGTTTGGTACACAACCATTTTGTCTCAATGGAGCAATGGAATTCTCTGGTCTGCATCATCATCATTTACGCTGGGAAGCGTTCAAAATCCGCGACTGTCATATACAGATGGGATATTGGGCATATTGGCCGGAGCACTACCTACGGTGCTTTCGCTCTACGCCATGCATCAAACACACGGAGAGAAGCGCGATGCGCTTGTTGCCCCTAACATGCTATCTCCAATCTTTGACAGGACTTCCACGGAAGAATTTTTCCCCCGATCGGTCATTAGTTACATGAATGGTGCGTCAGACAATCAATCGGGCAGCGTATCTCGAAAACAAGTACTGGTTGATCGCTGGTACAAAAACGGTTATCTCAATTCGGGCAAGAACTCCGCCCAACTAGTCGGAACATTGACAGCAACAGAATCACGGAAGAGAGCATTAACAATTGCCCTACTTCAAAATCGACAGCAAATGCTGGAAGACCTTCGAACACAGGCCATGCAAATGAAACACTCGCTGCTCGAACTGATGAAGCTAGCGGATCCGTTATACGGAGCCTGAGCCGATCAGTTGAATTCAAAGATGAGACCTCGTCTCGGATTTTGACGAATTCGTGTTGGCGGGCGGCAGTCAATCGGAGAGTAAGAAAGACCGGTCAAGAATATTCCCAAACTTGTATGAAAAAAGAAAACATTCCCGGGATTCCATCAAATTTGGCATTAAGGCTCGTCTCGAAACGGAGGTATGCAGATCTTATTGAGCTGATTTCTCCAACGGAAGATGTCCTAAAGATGTACACCCATTTGATACTTGATGCGGTGTCTCGCATTCGCGAGCTTCCTACCAATCAAAAGTTGGTCGAACAACTAACCGACTTGCTTGACGACGGGCGTATCTACGCAAAGTATCATCATTCCTTTACGCAAGCGCTAGATGTCGAAACTTCGTTTCGTCACGATGGCGGTCTGGAATTTTCCGAATGTATGGTGCATATCATTTCAGAACGGCACCATTTGCTGGATGTAATTGCAGATGCAGAGAAATGTGCAAACAGGTCAGCTGCTTAATGACATTGAAGCGACTGTTCACGCAGACTTCTCGCGCTCACTCTTGCATCTCTGGAACCACCGCCGTAATGCCACGGCAGACCACACCAGCTCAACCCCTCCAAACGGCCAGGCACCTTGCAAAAAACCATACACTGAGGCCATTACGCAAGACAATGAAAATCCTAGCACATACCATGCTGAGCGCGACTCCATGGTATAGAACAGCAGCATTAGGAGCACCGAAATCAGCCCGTAAATGGTCAAAATGTCCATTTGCAATACCTGCTGTTGATATTTCTGTCTTAGCCTGGATTTCTTGATCCTGTTTTTAAACGCACTCAAAGCCACTGTCGCGACCGTGCGGCTGTCGCACTAGTCAAACGCGTCGAGTTTGCATCGGGATAACGATACTGCTTCTCAAAAGAAGACACAAGCTCGGAAAGAGGCGCGATGATATTCGCGATAGTATCGTTATACCATCACGCGCGCCAGGTCTGGAGAGAATGCAGCCCCCCGACTAAAAAGCGATGAAGTTTTGATGGAATCTTAACGGATAACTTCCTCCCGTCACATTTACTTTAATGCACGTTGGCAAGTAGGATCGCCAATATCGGGTTAAACAAACGGATCTGGTAAGAACAACTAGCTCACACAAGGGGTTAAAATCGCGATGCGCATTCTTGCCATTATTACCACAGTACTTGCAGCCCTGGTGCTGACACTGCCAGCACTCGCTCAAGACGCTTTTGATTCCACTGCCGCAACGGGCAACCAAACTAACAACACAGCCAACTTTACCGGTGCGCAGACACAGCAAGGTGGTAACGCCGCCGCACCGCAACTCCAAGGTGCCACAAATGGAACTATAGGTCCACAAGGCGGTGACGCCACAGTTATTCAGGGTGTAAATACCGCTGGAACAGTCCGCGTTAACAACTTAGCAAACCTGGAAGCTTTACTCAATATTATTGCAAATGGTATGGAAATTCTGGGCATTGCCTGGGGGGGACCAACCATGATCTGGGGCTTTATGAATATGGCGGCGGGAACCCACGATGCACTCAAAAGAATTATCTGGGGTGCAGCCGGCGTTACTGGCGGCCTGGCAACACCTGGTTGCATAAACTGGCTGGTCGCATCTTGTCGCGATGCGAACCTCTTTAGCTAATCTTCCTCGCAAAAGTACAAGCCAGGAAAGCACCATGACTAACGTGGTGCTTTCCCTATTTTCCTGATTCCTATCTGATTCGGTCCTGCAGTTCTTAGGTTAGGAGTCACCCAATAGAAGTCACCGCGATGGTATCACGACGAACAAACATCACCAGGATCAAGAACAGCCGGGTAGCTGCTTTGATGAGGATAGTGTGTGGCGAGTGATGGCCAGCCACAGCCGTGTAAAGAAGACTTACGAACTACGATAATTGAAACCGAGCAGAATTGCCGTGGTAGCTCCCCTAAACGAACAAACTGCTAACCCACGTGAATTCGAGGTCGCTTTTCAGGATTTCGTTCCAATTCACGCAAGATTTCCCGGGTCACCGGAGCAGTCTCGCCTTCGCCCAGAAATATGTACTTAAAAACGTAGCCCAGTGGATTCCCTTCGGTCCATCCGAAGTATGCATGAGGAATGGTAGAAGTCTTTTCGCGCAAATGCATGAGAATTGCGGCAATTGCATTTGGAATAGCAGGGCTGTTACAACGCAACACCTTGAACCCGTCGATATCAACGCCCGTTATCTCAAGACGATCTCCTATGAACTCAGAGGCATCGCTCACATTTACCTCCAGGAAGATGAAATCCGCCTGGTCCTTACTCAAGCGATGTACACGCCTTGTCTCTTCTTCCTTCTTCCTATACTCAGTGCCACCAGGACGGTGAGCCAGCAAATCAATGCACCCTGAATTATTCAATGAACGCTTGAGGAACTCTTCTGCCAGTGGATCAAGAACAACCTCTTGTATCCGCAGTTCAAGCGATCGTATCGCCCTGGATATTAGAGAGGTACCAAGGATGGTACCAATGAAGAACGACGCAATGTGCAATCCTTCTGGTCTTTCAATCATGTTAACGATAGAGGTATACACAAATACAATTGTAATAACCCCGTATGACCATGCCTGCTTCTTCCCAAGTTTCCAGAAGTGGAGGGCTACAGCCAGAGCAGCAGATGTCATCAAAACCAATACACCTGTGGCATAGGCACCAGCTTGAGCGTCAACATTGGCGCGAAACAAAATCGTAACCATGAAACCAACAGCCGTAAAGAAAAGAACAAGAGGACGCATCGCGCCAGCCCACTCAGGAGCCATACCATAACGAGGCAGGTATCGGGGAACGAGATTCAACAAACCGGCCATGGCCGAGGCGCCCGCGAACCACAGAATCAAAATTGAGCTAATGTCATATCCAGAACCAAAACTGTGCCCCAGATACTTGTGGGCAAGGAAAGAGATCGCTCTTCCATTGGCTTCGCCACCTTCCTTAAATGCCTCAGGCGGAATGAGCAAAGTTGTGGCCACACTGCTCACCATCAAAAAGGCCGCCATGATCATGGCAGCAACGAGCAGTAACTTTTGTGTATTGCGTATCCTTCCCTGAGGACAAACAGGATTATCTTTCTGATCACCCTTCACCAAAGGCATGACTGCAACACCGGTTTCAAAACCCGACATTCCCAGTGCAAGTTTTGGAAACAATAACAATGATGAGCCAATCATTGCCGGTATGGAACCGTGAGCCTGAAACAGCTTAGTATGCCAATTCGCGAACGCTTCCGGCGTATGCAACAAAGTGTCTGTGGCCACGCCCAGAGCAACAGCATTGAATCCCAGATACACAAATACAAGTGCTACTGAAACTCCAATAGCTTCTCGGAAGCCGGCAAGGAAGATTCCGCCCAACATCAAAAGGAGGGTGAGGGTAACAGCGATTCTGTCGTGGAAGATGGGCACGGCAAGTTGCTGTATCATCGGGTTTTCAACTACGTGCGCGGTGGCATCGGCTGCTGACAATGTTATGGTAATGATGAAGTCGGTGGCGGCAAACCCGAGCAAAATTAAAACGAGCGTCTTTCCACGCCATCCCGGAAGCAATCTCTCCAGCATAGACACACTGCCCTGCCCCTGAGGACTCTCTTGAGCAACAGCTCTGTAGACTGGAAGAGCACCAAAGAGTGTCAGTATGACCAGCACCAGAGTAGCAATTGGCGATAGCAACCCTGCAGCCAGGAAAGCGATACCTGGTTGATAACCGAGCGTAGAGAAATAATCTACCCCGGTCAGGCACATCACTTCCCACCAGCCTGCCTGGTGCTCAACCTTTGACTTGCCTGCGGCGGAGGGACGAAGCCCTTCAAATAGCCAACGTTTGAAACGATTTTGCAACTTTGCAGATCGACGATCTAATGTATTGACAGACATGTCATCACAGCGAGAGAACCTGATTCGTACGAAAAATCACACACACTTTTATAAATTGAGAATATACAAATTGAACAGGACAAGCTGTCAATGAAGTATCAAGGGTCATCGTTCACTATCAAGAAACTATCAAGACGCGAGAGTTAGCCGAACGTCCGATCGGCTGATCTTCCCCGAGTTCCAAGCAGCAGAGGGTCCTTCCGCACTGCGGGCAAGATAGATTGAACAATGTGAAGTGTTAACAAAGCATCAAGCATGACGGGTTATTTATCAAGAAACTCTCAATGGTGCAAGTATTCGCATTTGCAAATATGGGTACATACAACATTGTGCACACAGAGGATTGCCGTCTGCAGATCGGGTGTGCAGAAGATCGAAGAAGGCAGAGTACGACGTACTCTTATTCGTCAACGCGAAATCTGTAGCCGATGCGTGTCTCGGTATGAACAAACTTGGGTCGAGCAGCATCAATTTCAATCTTGTTTCTCAAGTTGGCAACGTGCACACGCAATGTGTGCGTGTCGTCTGTATATTCAGCGCCCCAGACTTTGGCTAGTATTTGTCGATGGGTCAAAACTCGATTGCGATTTTGAACCATATATCGAAGCAGCTCATATTCTTTTGGTGTAAGGTGCACTTCAGCCCCACGTGCCATCACTTGCCTTTGAACAAAGTCGATTTCAAGGTCGCCTGATTTGAACGAGGGTTCACCGGGCTCGCCCTCGCCGTTGGCACTGCGACGGATGACCGCACGTATTCGTGCCAGCAGTTCACCAACACCAAAAGGTTTAGTCAGATAGTCATCCGCTCCAAGATCTAGAGCCCTGATTTTGTCCTCTTCACTGCCCCTTACAGAGAGAACAATGATTGGCGTCTTGCACCACTTGCGAAGCTCTTCACAAACTGCGTAGCCGTCTGTTCCTGGCATCGCAAGATCGAGAATGACCAGATCGGGCGGATGCAGTGATGCGATATCGAGCCCCTCCTCGCCGGTGGAAGCTGCCATAACGGTATAACCTCCACGCTCTAAACCGGCTCGCAAAGCACGGCGAATTTGAGGCTCATCATCAATAACCAGAACGCGCATTTCACTTTTCCACTACGTGGCCACTGCTATTTAGCGTAACACGAAATGCAGCACCGCCACCTTCCCTGCGAATAGCAACTAATTTACATCCGTGAGCTTCTACTAATCCCTTGCAAACAGCAAGACCAATTCCAACCCCCGGGGTTGAGGTCTCCTGCAGGTCAGGTGCCCTGTAGAACGGCTGAAATAGTCTGCAAGTATCGCCGGCAGGCAACCCGCACCCGCGATCGAGCACTGCTAAATAAGGAACAGAATCGTCATCTATACCAGATTCGATCTCCACCACTTCGGTAGAATACTTCAGAGCATTCTCTACCAGGTTTTTCACAACCTGAACCATCTGAACAGGATCAACATATACCTCAGACAAACGCGGATCGAGCCTAACAACTATTCGTTGATTTAATTCTGCAGTGAAACCGTCAAGAGTAACGCCGATCAGCTCGGCCACAGACGTAAGCTCACAGCGAGGACGCCACGCATTAGCTTCCAGCCTTGAAAGGTCTAGAATGTTTCCGACCATCCTATTCAACCTATCAGTTTCTTGCTCAATGGCCTGGCAGAGCGAGCGATAGGTATCCGTATCGAGCGGTTCCCCATCGCTCAACATAGTAGACACTGAGGCTTTAATAGAGGTGAGCGGGCTTCGAAAATCGTGCGATACCATGGAAAGCAGCGCCGTCTTCAATCTATCGGCATCGGCTAAAGCCGCCGCCATTGTCTGAGCTTTCATCAATCGATCACGCTGTAATATAACCGCAGTATGATTCACCAGCGAATCTACAATTCTTCTATGCTCGTCTAGAATCTGCCCGTCTTCCCCCGGACGAAGATAGACCGCACCCAATAGCTCCCCGTTCATGAGAACTGGCAACAGTTTTTCCCCGCCGCACAAATTCGCCGGTACCATCGAACATTGTGCAATACGTTCAAGTAACATAACGGTTCCGTCTGTCAATGAGGCCAACCTCGTTGATCGGGGCGTCGAGGAAGGATCTTTGGTTGTGCCGGAGAGATTCGAATCCTCAACTGCAAGCTGCCACTTCCCTTCTGAATCTATAACGGCAACTGCAGCAAAGTCGAGTTGCAATACCCGTGACACTTGCCGCAGCACTTCTAATAGTGCTGAATTTGTGTCAAGTCGAGAAGCTACAGACCAGCTTGCCTCTGCCAGCACGGAGGCTTCATTTTGGCGCTGTTGTGATTCCAGCGCACGCGCCTTTAGCAAAGCCATAAGTTGACCTGTTACCATCGCCGTAAACAAGAACATACACAGTGTCAACCATTCGCCCGGATTATGAACGGAAAAAGTGTATCGAGGAGATACGAAGAACCAGTTCACGGCTAGAAACGACAAGAACGACGCCCACACCGCCGGTGCCTTACCGAGGTAGAGCGCAGACAGCGTAACCACCAGCAGATATAGCATTGATACATTGGCGACGCTGGCATCAAGATTTGAAAAGTGAATGATGGCTGTAAGAGCCGCAACGCCTGCGGTCACCCACAAAAGGGCGCTCAAATCTTTTTGAATGTCGCGCGCCCCTGGCCTGATGGTTTTCGCAACTAACATAGTTTCTGCACTGTGTGATTTCAAGTTGTAGCGACGCTTTTCGGTCCAGCCAATTAACAGCATAACTCACGCTTGCCACGTTTCATTCTTTTTAAGCGCCTCGACAAGAACGGTTCCTCGTGCAAGGCTGTAGACCCGTGCAGTCGCCGGACACAATCCCGACTTGCTCCACACCGTTCCCTTTTGCCTGTGAACAATTCTATAAACAAGCGGTGAAGTTGGGTTTCCTCGTCGATTGCCAAGCGACATTTCCATCCCACCTATTCGGGGTATATTCAAAAAGTTGCTGAGGAGGATTCACGCTTGCAATCTATTGAGAAATTGGAATCACAATTAGGCGCAATTGATCACTTCGAAGCCGTAGCATTCGTTAAATTGGACTGTAGATTCACTGACATTCGAATTCGATCGAGCAAATCGCCAGCATTTTTGGAGCTGTACTTTGCAAGACCGGATGGATCCGGTACCATCGAAGAGCGTTTCACCAGTTTGCCGCAGCTGATGAGCAGAATGAGCGAGCTTTGTAACGATGGTCAATTCTTGATTGATACACTCGGGGTGAAGACCAATCAGCGACATGGCGCAAGACTGGCTGATACTTTTATCGATCGTACAGACAAACTCTTCGGGCTGACTCGCGATGCCTGTCTCGAAGCGCTGCCTGCAGGCATCGTGTTTGCAGATCAGATGGATAAATTTATTGAAGTTGATTCCGAGGTCCGCCAGGCCCTGGGTTCCATAAACTGTTTGAACATGAGTGTCTGGCTGCGATTCGGTCACTTCTACAAGCAAGTTGAGGTCACGTCAGTTCAAAGAGGCGAATACCTGCATTTGCGTCTGAAAGAGTCGCCGATCGCAAATCGCTCAGTGTATTTCCGAGCCGGCGACATTCCGAGTTTGATGGCTTGTTTATATCACTGGTTTGACGATGGCGAGCTCATGCTTGACACGCTGATGGTTCTGGAGAGCGAGGATCTTAGCGCAGAGAAACTCCTGGACAGCGGACACAATCTGCACCAATTTATTCACAAAATGTGCGGCGAAATTGCATGTTTGAAACCGCCGCCGCCTATTGGAACGGACCCTCAAGCGGCCAGAGCAACGGTAGCTCCTACCAGCGAGCGAATTCAGCGCCACTTGCTCGAATGTCTTCAGTCTGGCGAAGCTGGCATCCGCCTCTGGAACTCCAGACCTGTTGAAGAAAAGAAGCTGGTCAAATTTGCCAAACTGAATTTTTCCGGTCTCAATCTCGCTGACCTGTGGTTCTCTGATCTTCGATTCAAGCAATGCGTTTTCAATAATGCCTGCCTGAGAAATGCTTACGCAGCACAGAGCGAACTTACCGGAGCCTCCTTTGTGGGCGCAGACTTATCGGGATGCAATCTAGGTGCAGTAAAAGCCTCCACCGCCGATTTCAGCAGAGCAGTACTTTCCGGGGGCTTCCTGAATAGGGCAATTCTACGCGATGCCCTATTCACCGACTCTGATTTATCGGGGTGCAGTTTCGTTTCAGCAGATATCCGCGGTGCTGATTTTTCCGAGTGTCGCAATTCGGATGCTTCGAATTTCGATAGCGCAATATATGACGAAAGAACTAAACTTCCGGCGAATTTTCAACAAGCTGCACTGCTCAAGTGGAAGGGAACTTCGCCCGATCCTTACAAGGCACTGCTTAAACAATCGTCTGCCAGCTCAGCTCCATCCGACTTTGCCGGGTTCATCGCATACATTCAGCAGGAATTTGATAAAAAACGCATCGACAACTCGCTCAAGATGCTGAAGAAAGAGACTTTTCAGCTTTTTTGCGAGCAGATGGACGATGCCGTGACAGGAGTAATTAAGAGCCAGACAGACAAAGACCTTCTGTATGCTTGCAGGCTGGGCTTCGATGGCACATTCTCCTGCTGCACTCAAAATTTGAACGCATGTGGCGGTTTGCGTGGTGCTCTATGCAAACATATCCTCGTACTAATAATTGGCCTTACAAAGGCAGGAGCACTGACTCCAGAACTGGCCGGTAGAAGCGTGATATGCAGCAAATTGGAAGAGCCGCGAGTAAATCACGACGCAATGAGCGCAGTATTTCTTAAATACAAGGGAGCGGAATCGGGCGAAGTTGATTGGCGTCCGACGGAAACGATTCCAGAAGATTATTACTCCTTCTAACCGTTCTGAAGCGGATGATATCGTCATGTGCAAAAAAATATTCCCGCTGGATATTTCTACTTGACCATATCGCCAGTGATGTCTCGAAAAAGATACCATTTCCCCAAGTAGTCCGTGGCATGCCGATAAATGGCAATCTTCTTGTTAGCCCTTAGTTTCAGGATCTGAAAGGTGATCGCATAGTTGTTCAATCGCTTCGAAATGAAGCGATTTTTCTCTTGACTGGATCTCCAGAATCGGTTCTTCATAGCCAAGGAAGTAATAAGGCACTTTCGCACTTTGCAGTGCATATCTACTGCAGTGAGCCATCTTGTAGACAGGACCTTCCCTATGACTGCTTACGATCACATAGACCGGCATGTGCGATGGAGCATCGAATAGAGCACCATCAAGTGGCCCCCCAATCAGTTCAACAACCATTGGTAAATTACCTCGGTAAGATTGCTTTCACAGGTACGGCACGATTACACGACGGGCCCTGACTGTGCTTTTGACTAACGCAGCCTGTAGCGTAATCGACGGCTGCATGCAACTCGTCCATGAAGCTATCAATTCGAGCCACCAGTCTGAATTTGCCAGTTCTTTCTGCTGCCAGCCGAGCAAGCAAAAGAGAGGTAATCATCCGCGTCAACTTGCGGATATGCGCATCATAAATTCCGAAAGTAAGGGACAGGATGATATGCCTCGAACTGCCTGTACTCATATTTATTATGCGCAGCCTTTCCAATGAATCTTGCGGAAGATTCACCAGCCAGATACGGAAAGACTCCTTTGAATTTTTCTTCATTGCTAAGTCAACTGTTGTCATAACAACTCCTGTTAGCACTATCACAGAACCAAATCGCAACGAGACTTCTGCTGCAGGACCAAGCCGTCAACAGAGGGAGAATGATTTAGGTACCCGGGCAAAATCAGGCGCCCGATGATTGGCCGCCGACTTACGTTCAATTGCTTCCTCTACTTTACACCAATTGGTCCATTCTGCGACATAGTCTCAATAAGCTAAATGAGAAGGATTATCCAACAGGTCCAATCAGCTTGATTTTAGGGTTTAGAATACCCCAATAAAGTCTGTTTCTAACAATTTGTCTGATTCTGTCTACCATTCTTGTTGATAGTAGATTAAAGGGAGTGTGATATATCGCCCTGTCAGTTGAGACTCAGTCGCAACTCGACCGCGACAAGAAGGGAGTCCGTATAAAAGCCTCAAGCCACGTGAATACGTGGTCGTTTTTTCGGATCGGGTTCAAGCTTACGCAATATTTCCCTGGTCACAGGCGCTGTTTCTCCCTGTCCGAAGAAAATATACTTAAAAACGTAACCCATTGGATTGCCTTCGGTCCAGCCGAAAAAAGCATGGGGCACGCGGCCGGTCTTATCGCGCACGTACAACAGTATTGCTGCAATTGCATTGGGAATGGCAGCGCTGGTGCATCGCAGAATCTTGTGTCCATCAATCTCCACACCGGTCACTTCAAGACAATCGCCTATAAATTCCGAAGCGTCTCCCACTTTAACTTCCAAAAAAATCAAAGCCGATTCTTCTTTTGTGAGTCGAAAAACGCGTCTGGTCTCTTCCTCTTTTTCCTGATAGCTCTCTGCACCAGGGCGATGAGCCACCAGATCCACTTCATTGGCTTGTTTTATCGATTCTTCTATAAAGCGGTGTGCATTCTCATCGAAGACAACCTGATTAATGCGAAGCTCAAGCGAGCGAATGGCTCGCGACAATAACGAGCTGATTAGAATCGCTCCGATAAAAAACGATGCTATGTGTAGCCCTTCTGGACGTTCAAGCATGTTGACCACGGATGTGTAAATGAAAACGGCTGTTATCAAAAAGAAGACAAAACCAGTAATTCTTCTTTGAGAATTCCAAAAATGGAGCGTCACCGCCAGAGCAGCCGAAGTCATAAGCACCAATACACCGGTTGCATAAGCGCCAGCTTGTGCATCTACATCAGCCCGAAACAGCCAGGTAACAATGAATGCAACCACCGTAAAAAATAGAACCAGTGGTCTCATTACCGCTGCCCACTGCGGCGCCATGCCATATCGGGGCAAATACCGCGGAACAAGATTGAGCAACCCGGCCATCGCTGATGCGCCGGCAAACCACAAAATGAGAATGGAACTGACATCGTATGCGGTGCCAAATGTCGGACTCAGATATTGGTGTGCAAGGTAAGATATGGCTCTTCCGTTTGCCTTTCCGCCTTCCTGAAACGCTTCAGCCGGTATTAGAAGCGTAGTTGCCACACTACTGAACATGAGGAATACAGCCATGGTGATCGCCGCCACCAACAAGAGCTTGCGAGTGTTTTTTATCCGTCCGGCAGGAATAGCAGGGTCATCATCTTTAGCACCCTGAATCAGAGGCATTACCGCCACTCCAGTCTCAAAGCCGGACATACCTAACGCCAACTTTGGAAATAGCACGAGCGACGTTTTTACCATATTGGCCACAGAGCCATTGTTGTGAAAGAGTTTGGCCTGCCAATCGGCAATGGCGAGCGGTTCATTCAATATGTGCCGGGTCGCAACACCCAGCGCAATGGCATTTAGAAGCAGGTAAACGGAGACCAGGGCCACCGAGACACCAATGGCTTCTCGAAAGCCGGCCATAAAAATGGCGCACAATATAGCTACCAACACAAGGGTAACCGTGATTCGATCCTGCAAGAAAGGCACGCCGCATCCTTGAACGAACGGATTTTGAACAATATGGGCCGTGGCATCTGCGGCCGACAGTGTGATGGTAATGATGAAATCCGTCGCAGCAAAACCGAGTAAAACGAGAACCAGAGCCTTTCCAAACCAGCCGGGCAGCAGCCGCTCAAGCATGGAAATACTGCCCTGCCCGTGGGGGCTTTCTCGAGCGACGACATTATAAACTGGCAATGCGCCAAACAGCGTCAGCAGCACCAGGACCAAAGTGGCGCACGGCGAAAGCAAGCCGGCTGCTAAGTATGCGATACCTGGTTGATAGCCGAGAGTGGAAAAATAGTCCACACCGGTGAGACACATGACGTTCCACCACCTGGACTTATGCTCGATCTCAGACTTAGCTGTAGACGGTTTGAATCCGTCGAAAAACCATGACTTAAAACTATTTACCAATTTTAGAGCTTTCGATGAGGTTTCAATACTCGGATCGGTCAGTCATTGTCGGCAGCGAAGAAAAATTGACGAATCAGCCCGGCAGCGCCACTAATTTTGACAGCAAAGGGAATCTCGATCACAACAGTATTGCCGTTTATCGAATGAATGTGCCCCGTGGCTACTTCGCCCCAGTGCTCTGAGTGGGAAGTCATCCCCTCGCCCTTCTGCGTCAATTTAACTGAATTATCTTTCTGATTCTTTCGTTGAATCGGCCCGTTAGTCTCGACCGTCAGGGTAGTAACTCCGTCTTTAGCCGTTTTCTTGGTGAAGCGGCCCTCGCCCAACACAGACCAGATCTGATTTTTCGTATTTGTTCCTTCGCCCCACTCCAACAACTGGACTGGCTTCTTAAACCTGATCATTTCGGTCTCCCCCGGGCGCTTGAAAACGAGGCTTTGATGAGCAACTCAGTGTTTGAAGATAACATATCACCTCCACGCAATACCGGTGGTCCATTTAACTTGAAGCGCTGGCATAACAATCGTTAATGGTGCGCTGAGAATTTATTGGCTTTCTGATTCATCCTCAGAGTCTTCTTCCTGTTCTTCCGTCTCATTCCTCTTGCGTCTTGAACTCCTGGTCGTTCCAATTCTCTTGGTCTTGCCCGAATCGGTCTTGCCAGTAGTTAGTTTCAGCGAACTGGTGAATGGCAGCGCCTGAACCTCAAAGTTATTAGTCATCTCTTCATGATCGCCCACCAGTTCTGAGGTAAAGACACTCATGACTTCGCCGTCGATGGGGCTAGCGACATTCATCTTGCCGAACATAGCTGCAAGACGTATTCCTATAAAGCTCGGTATCCGAATTGATGCGGTAGACCGGCCGCTCATCTGAGCGCTCATGGTTAACATCTCTTTCAGACCGATAGACTCAGGACCTACGAGCTCGTAGACCTTATTGACTGTATCTCGGGCATAAACGCTTTGAACTACGCAAGCGGCAACATCGTCGGCCGAGACGGGCTGAAATTTGTTCAAGCCACTCCCCACCACCACCACGAGTGGTGCTCGCTCGATCCAGTAGTCGAGAATGCGGCTCATGTTACTTCCCGGACCAAATATGAGCGACGTTCGAAACACGGTCCAATACAAGGAAGATCGCCGAACAATGTCCTCTGCCTCCCATTTTGTACGGAAATAATGATTGGTGGCATGTTCGGTGGCGCCCACGCAACTAACCTGTATAAAGCGCTGAACTCCATGCTCTTTACCGTACTTTACCAGGTTCCGAACACCCTCCACATTCACCGCGTGAAGATCCCCGGGAGTGGCCGACCGCATCAAACCGCTGCAATTAATAATTGCTTTGCAACCCTCTAATGCTCGATCGAGATTCTTTTTCTCATTGAGATCACCAACAATTACCTCAACCCCGTTGCGCCGAAACCCTGGCAAGCTACTGCCTTCCCAATCGCTTTTGCCCCGCGCCAGAACTCTTATCTGGTGCTGCTGTTGCGCGATGAGCAATTCTGTTACGCGGGTGCCTACCGCTCCTGTTCCACCAATTATCAGGATCATAGAGGCCTCGTTCCTAGTAGCTGCAAAATGCAACGGCAGACGCCGCTGTGGCTATCATAACCTCTCAGAATCCCGACTGTGGACCAGTGGGGAGGGATGTTGCGCGCCTGCGACTCACTTGACAGGACAGATTAAGGCCAGGGGCCACCCAGACCGATTCCACCGCTGCCGAACCCGAACCGCATGCCGCCACCTTGCATTCCGTATGGACTCATAGGCGAGAAGCCGCTATTGAAGCCACCGAATCCGGTGCTCATTCCGGCACCGTTGCCACCATACTGCACATTTCGCCGGCCAACCACAGCGCCAGTCATCGGATCGATCAAAGTACCAGTGTACTGGTCATAGAGAAATCCCGTTTGGGGATCGGTTACCAGAGTGCCAGGAGCGGCGCCATAGCCACCAACCATTCCACCGCTAAGCATGCTTCCCAATCCATTTATGATCTTGGAAAGTCCCCCGCCGTTGGCCTGTCTTTGGGGCGCCATCGGTGGCATGTTGCCGTCATCATCCATATCAAGGAAATCATCGCGTTTTGGCCTTTTTCCGGCCGGCGCGGCAGCCTGCGAAATCGGTACTGCTGACATTAATCGACTCATCCGATCCGGAAGAGATTTATCCCCCGAAGGCTGCTGCGCGGGAAAAACAGTGGACTCCAGCCGGTTTAGGCGTGCAGGAATGGTTTCATTGGCATAGGTCTTTTTGAAGACCTCTCTTTCAAGCAGGGCCACTTGTTGGCTCAACCCCATTGCTGTCGGTGGCGCACCGGTGGCAGAGTTACGTGCAAGATTCGGTGCCATGGGGGGCATGTCATCACCGAAGCGATCGCTTTGCCCCCGACCGGCACTGGCTTGTGGGGCTCGTCCCGCCCCTGCGGCACCAAATGTGCCCGTACCGGCATAGTCGTCGTGGTAGCCTGCGGGGTGACGCCCCATCGCGTTTTGAAAGTCTTTACGCAGGTCGCGGCCGCTAAAAGACTTTCCATCTTCCCCGACGCCGGTGAACGGTTGTATTCCCTTATCAGACAGCTGAGTGAGGTCGGGGCCGTCTTCTTCATCAGCCCAATCGCTTCCCGCCGGTGCTTGACGGGCAACGTCCACGCCAGTAGCTCTTTTCAGCCGGTCGAGCCTGTCTTGTAGGTCATCGGAGGCCGTGGTTTTACCAAAAGCTTTTATTTCGAGGCGATCAAGTCGCTTACCCACACTTTCGCCAATAAAGTCGCGCCCGAGTAATTTCTTTTCTACCGCGGTGACAGCAGGATAACTGCTGTCATTGACAACAGCGTCTTCTTCTTGTGCCGGGGGCGGGTCATAC
>JAKFUT010000263.1 GCA_021732565.1 Candidatus Obscuribacterales bacterium | reverse complement strand
GAAATTCCGGGTGGTGGAACACACGGAATTTCTTCGCTCGCTCCGGCTGACTCCAGCCGCCAGGTGCGTGTTGCGTCAAAATGCTTTAAGCTATCCGGCGAAGAAAATCCGGGTCTGGTCACAACGCAACACACGCTTCCGATGGATCCCGCGGTCGCTCGCTCCAAAATGCTGTTGCCGTGTTGGTCAAGTTAAATTCGCGTGTGCGGAGGGACCGTTAGAATCTTCTTGACCAACGGATCAGCCTGAGGCAACGGGTTTCGCTTGAGCAATTGCATTGCCGGGCAACTGATGTTAGACCCCAACCAACACGCTTAAGTTCACCCACTCGGCAGAGCTGCCTGAGAGCACGGTGGACCGCGGTGGGCCTGTGATTGGGTGATTCCGCCACAACAGCGTATATCGCCCAGCAGGAGAGTTATGCCGAACGCAGAGTCCCACGACACGAATGTTTAGGCGCCGCCCAGCAGGAGCTGAATAAATCGAGGACCATTGGTTTTCGCTTCTTGATCCTTCAGCAGATTATTCAGCAATGGGGACCTGCTTTTGCAAAGAAGGCAAAACGAAAACGCCCATCGCTTTAGCGACAGACGTTTTCGGGCTTGTATGGGCAGAGGGGAGTGTCTAGCTGAAGAGGTTAGCGTCGCGGCATGAAGCGACGAGCCAGTTGATGCAACCGGGAGTGGCCAATCCGCCGGTAACACCGGCAGCGCCCCTGATGATTCTTTTTAGAGCGTCTTGGGTACCGGCAGCCATGTTCATGAAGCCCCAGATCATGGTTGGTCCGCCCCAGGCGATGCCGAGAATTTCCATGCCGTTAGCAATGATGTTGAGTAAAGCTTCAAGGTTGGCAAGGTTGTTGACGCGAACCGTACCGGCGGTGTTAACGCCCTGGATTACTGTGGCATCAGCGCCTTGAGGTCCGATTGTGCCATTAGTTGCGCCCTGAAGGGCTGGTGCGCTGGTGCTTCCACCTTGCTGAGTTTGTGCGCCGGTGAAGTTGCCGGTGTTGTTGGTCTGGTTGCCGGTATCGGCTGTGGAATCGAAAGCATCTTGTGCCAGTGCCGGCATTGACATGGCGAGAACTGCGCCGGCTGCAAGTGTAGTGCGGGAGAGAATGTTTGAAATACGCATTGCCAATTAACCTCTAGTACAAGCTTTTTGTTTGTGAAACGCAGCGCGTTTCTTCAATGCGTAAATAGTACTGGCAAGTCGAGCAGGGATAAATAGTGCAAACGTCATGCCCTGGTCATGGAAAGGTAGTGACTGCAAAGATTTCCGAATTCCTCCTAATTTTTGGCGCTGCTTCGTATACCGTTCTTTCAATCGCTGGATTTGTTTGTAGGTCCAAGCGTAAGCTGATTAGAGCAGCATTCGGAGCAGGCTTGGGTGTGTATGGTGTTTCGCGTCTTGAGTAGATTATTCATCAATGAGCCTATTCTTGCAAAGTCGGCAAACGAAAACTCCGTCGCTGAAGCGATGGACGTTTTGAAATACAAGAGCAAATTGGCGAATTAATCCGGCCGAAAGTAACAGTTCAAGTAGAGCATGCGATAAAACACCAACCGGGGCACAACGTTTATGAGATAAGTCGCTTGCCACCGCACAATGGACGGGATGATGCAAGAAAAGCCAACCGTAGACCAGCCAGAGCCGGGTCCGTAATTGAAGTGTAATTGACTCATCTCGATTTCTTGTCCTATTTTGCTTGAATCTCTTTCTCTTCAAGCGAGTGGATTCGAGCCGATATCTGTTCGAGTGATTGGCGAGCGTCTCTCGATGTTGAATCGAGCGTAAGGGCTTTCTTGAACTCTGTACGAGCTTCACTCAGTCTATCCAATGTTTGCAATGCCCTGGCTAAAGACACATGACCTTGCACTGAATTGGGGTGGTTCTTGAGAGAGGCTGTCCATTGGCTCACCTGCGTGTATGCCGCGATTTGGAGTTTCTCCACTTTAATAAACTCCTTCTGTATTGAGGCTATCAAATCCTCTTGCCGTGGTGATTCAGCGTGCAGCAATCTCAAAGATTCTCGATATTCGGTAGATGCTGCTAACAAATCGCCCTCTCCTGTTGCCTGGCGAGCCAGTCCTACACGATCTTTAAATGCCAACGGATTTAGCCCCATTCGGCTAATGTTTTCATCTAGATGTTGTCGCGCTGGCGCATAGGTTCCATCGAATGAAAGCGCGAGATAGAGTTGTCGACGTGCGCCTTTTTGCTTGTCTTTAAGGGAAACTGCATAGTGATCGATGGCTTCGACGATAAGTTCAGTTTGATTGGAAGCTGGTAAGCCCTCAAATTCTGCCAGCCTGTGAGATAGAATCAGTAACTCTGGGCTGAGTAAGTATTTATATTCGGCGATTGCCGTGGCGATCGCAGCCTTGAGCCTTTTTACTTCTTTTGTCATGAAGGACACGCGTATTTCCGGACCAAGGTTACACTGAACTAGCAACGGCGCTTCGGGAGGTTTGCCGAATGGTCCCGCAGTTAGGATAGCGTTGAGCCCCATGCCGTCGTAGTAAGAAACACCGGAGCTTTGAATAACTCGCGGTTTAGCGATGGTTCCGTCGCCATTGATTTCAAATTCGAAGGTAGGAAACTTATTAGGATTTAGCCCCGAACCCCAACCATGCCACCTACGGTACAGTCGGCCTTGGATCTGGTCACGATAAGCAAGACAGATCGAGGGCAGAAGTCCGCCGGACTTCCCGTTAGTTTGTACCATATGCGAGTTTGTCGTCTGCCCATATTCACGCATCGCGGTGCTAACATGGGATGCCTTCCGTATTTTAACCGCTCGCTTGAAGATTCCAGCTGCTTGGGGCGAATTGATGCTCTTCAGAAAATCGCCGTAGCTCTCCAGCAGTGATGCAATCTCGTCATCGGAATCCTGAGGATGGCGGTTATAGATTTGGAATGCCTCGTTGTACGCAAACTTCGCTTTATCTATATTTCTGTCCGCCGCGTACGCTCTGCCGAGGTCGCCAAGAACGCCGGCGGTCTTGTGTGTGTTGCCGATTTCCTTCCTGTAAATTGAAACGACCCGCTCATATAGTTTCGTCGCCATAGGATAGAGGCCTCGCTTCTCACAGGCCCAGGCACGACTACGCAGTTGTTCGGCAACAGAAATGCAGACGAGCTTTTGGTCAGTTAGTGGTTGTCCGAACAGCTGTGCACTGGCGAATTTGATACGGAGTCGAATACGATTTGCCAGTTGGTTTTGCCCTTGTTTTTCAAGATCATCTGCCTTCTTCTTTGCATAGGTCAAATCGTCTATGTCAGTGAGCGTCGCTGTCAAATAGTCGATCTCACGAAACGTCATAGTGTCATTGCGGAAGAAACCACCATACGCAGCTGAGGAACGCTCGTCCATCCCCGGAGAGGCGTCTGGAGTTGATTTAAGATATCTGTCGCTTTCCTGAATCAGCTCCATATTCGGGCCGAGGTCGGGGCATCCTTGCCCGAGCGCGGACTCTGATTGCAAAAGCAGTAGGGGCACCAACAGCGATAGGTTGGCAAGACGCAACACTGCCGTGAATCTCCAACCATCTTTCGATGCCATAACGCGAGCCCTCTTGGCTATCTCAAGATTACCAAACATCGGGCGGCAAAGTAAGTAGACAGAGGCACCATTGGCTGTGAAATGGTCACCACCTACACGTGGACTTCCCCGGGTGACGAGGTGGCGGTTGAGTCAACGCAAGGGCCATCAAGTCGGATTGTGTTTGAGTGGTAGTGATTTTCATGATGCACAACAGTAGAGGGGATCGCTGAACTCGCCATGCGCGTCAATTGGTTCTTTGGCGAGAAGGACATCTTCCTCAAATTAGGGCATAACTGTCGAAGTTCCAGATAATTTGGAAGATCGCCATTTGTCTTCTTAGGGGTAGCCGGCGAAATGCAAGGAATAACCAGTGACAACATTATTCTTGTCAAATATTCATTTTGGTGGCGGAAACTTGTTCTCTACCCTCTGATTTTATTAAGTCCAGTCGTCCTGGGTTTGGGATCATATTTTGCAATTGGAGTCACCGTGAGTCTCCTCTTTCTCTTTGGACTGATTCCTTGCGTAGCCGTTCTCTTCTTCATGGTGTGTTTGTCGGATCCAGGCTTCACTTTAGACAGTTCCGGTTTGACCGTGCCGCGGTATCTGGTTCCGTTTGTCGGTTTTCGCAAACGTTATCTATGGGACGAAATAAGTCATATTCAACTGATACAAAAGGAGTTTCATGGAGGTAAGGTCCGGTTTCAGCTTCCTCATGATGTGGATGTGGTGTTAGACCTGGACAAGATGGCGCTTCCCGATCAACAACTATTCTTTTACGCACTGACGGTGCACGGCAAACAGGTAGATAGAGATTCGCAAATTCATCTGCTGCAGGACAAAATCGGCCGACAAACCGGTCTTGGGCGCAACGGTAAGCCGCTCAGTTTAGAGGAGCAACTCAATGAAGATCGGCAACTTACACTCAAGTATTCGCGACCGATTCGTCTTCTCTTGCTCGGTTTGACTCTCTTCCTTTTCCCGCTTTGGGGGATCGTCGGAGTCTTTGGTACGCTTGCACTACCGCTGGTGTTTTTCAGCCATCCGCACGTTGCACCTGTGTTACTTCTATGTCCTCTTCTGTTTGTTTCGGGCGTCATCTTGTCCGCATTCTTTTTTGATACAACCCTTACTGTGGGCGAAGCTGGCATTAGCTTTCCACTCTTCATGATGCCCTTCCTGCAATTTCGACGAGACCGTAGCTGGAAGAAAATGAAAAGACTGAGATTTATCTCGCGCGGCAAGAAACTTGAGAAGGGCGTCCTCGATATTTATTTTGAGTCCGGCCAGCATACCGCCCTGGCGCTCAATGCGCTTTCCGACGAAGATCTGGAAAAGCTTCTCCTTACTCTGAATATTTGGGCCCAGAATATTGAACAGGACGTAGAGATAAAGCTCTTGCAAGAATCACTTAGTAACAAGAAACTCGGCATTGGTGCTGCAAGCTATACAAAAATCTGGGAAGACGAGATGAATCGTCGATTCTCATCTACCGGTTTCGTTCCGCTTCAAGAAGGGCACAAACTCAAAGCCGGGAGCTTACGGCTTGTAAAGCCGATCGCGTATGGCGGCCTCTCAGCGGTTTACCTGGTTCAAGAGAATGAGACGGAACTCCTGGTTCTCAAAGAATTTGTGGTGCCTGATACCAATGAAGCGTTGAAATCTAAAGCGCGTGAGTTGTTTGAGCGCGAGTCTAAGATATTGATGAAACTCTCGCATCCGAGACTAGCCAGGGTGCGCGACTGCTTTGTGGAAGACAGCCGGACCTATTTGTTGCTCGACTATATCCCCGGCACCGACCTGCGGCAGATTATTTTGCAAAAGGGAAAGCAAGATGAGCAAACCGTGCGAGCGTGGGGGGCACAAATAGTTGAGATACTGCAGTATTTGCATGCACAAAATCCTCCGGTTGTTCATCGCGATTTGACCCCCGACAATGTGTTGTTGACCGCCGATGATCAAATCAAGCTAATTGACTTTGGCGCGGCCAATGAGTTTGTCGGAACTGCTACGGGAACTCTCGTCGGTAAGCAATCATTCATCGCACCGGAGCAATTTCGAGGAGACACCGTACCGCAGAGCGACATTTATTCCCTTGGTGCTACTTTGTTTTATCTACTTACCGGTGACGAACCTATATCTTTGTCTCAGTCGTTTCCTAAGAAGCTGGATCCGCTGCTTAGCGATGAGATTAATCAGCTCGTGGCAGACTGCACTGCGTTCGATCCTGCCGATAGAATATCGTCGCTTGATCTGCTGACCACCCGAATCCGCGGGGTATAAACTTGATACTCGAACTTGAGTGAGTAAGGAGCCTTGTGGTAGAGCGAGAGCCCGAGAAAAATTCTAACAACCCGCCATCACAATGGCGGGAGCACGCTGGTTTGCTGCGCCTGGAGTGCGCGCCGATGAGTAAGTCTGCGCGTGTGGTTCATGACTTCATGGTCAAGAAGCATTTGCCTTCTGTTTTCTCTATATGGGGACTAGTATCGTTGCTCATTGCGTGCGGCTTGTCCGTAGTATTTCTTCAGCGCGCCCTCACTGTAGCTTCTGAGACGGGGGCCGGCTATTTTGCGGCACTTTTTTTGGCACCATTTTTATATATGCTGGCCAAAATTCTCGCCAAACCCACGCACCTGGAAGTAAGCAAACGAGGCCTTCGAAATAGCTGGCGCCGCACTATAAACTTCAATGGGGAGGCACTCAATTGGGTGGATGTAGAGCGAATCGCAGTAATTCAACCAGGAAATACCAGTCGTGCACAGAGTCGACTTCTTTCGTTTCAGGGGAAAGGCCGAACTGTTGATTTAAAGGTGGACGAAGTTACCGAAATAGCCATGCTTCCGGCGCTTTACAATGCAATTCTTCAGTATGCTCCTCATGTTCCGCGCGATCCCGAGGTACAGGCAATTTTAGGATCAGACAAGGCGAACAGTTCATACACGGAATTATGGTTAAAAGCGCTCACCGCTCCGCCCGATCGAAGTCGACTTGCACCGCTTCTTCCAGGCACTTCATTACAAGATGGCGAATACACGATTCTAGAGCGAATCGGCGCGGGAGGGCAAGGTGTTGCCTACACGGCGAGCAGCCGCAGTACCGATGATCATCCCGTTGTGGTGTTAAAAGAATATGTCCTGCCAGTGGGGGTTAGCCATGCATCCAAGGTTGATTCGCTGGAGAAATTTCAGCGTGAAGCGCAGATACTTAGCCAAATTTCCCACCCGCAGATCGTCAAACTGTTGGATTTCTTTTTTGAAGACCATCGAGGTTACACCGCGATGGAGTATGTTCCAGGTCAAAATTTAAGCGCCCTCGTGGGTGAAAGAGGCGTGTTGCCTGAGTCTGAGGTACTTGAGCTTGCAATGCAGATGGCGACTATTCTTGAGTACTTGCACTCCCGAAACCCGGCCGTTATTCATCGCGATTTTACCCCGGATAATCTCATTCTCACCGCCGGCGGTGTTCTAAAACTTATCGACTTCAACGTGGCGCAACAACAGAAGAATACGGCGACGGCCACTGTGGTGGGTAAACACGCCTACATTTCGCCGGATCAATTCCGTGGGCAAGTCACTCCCCAAAATGACATTTATTCGATGGGAGCAACTATTTTTTTCTTGCTCACCGGCGTGGAACCGAAGCCGATATCAGTGTCTCATGCTCGATTAAAGAATCCGTCTGTTAGCAAAGAGCTAGACGCGGTGGTAGCACGATGCACCGCTGTTGAAACAGAGGAGCGGTTTACGTCAGCGGCTGAACTCAACGAATCGCTACGAGCGTTGCAAAGTTCTTCGACCGCTACAATCCCCGAGGTCGCCAAATCTAATTCGCAGCATTAGCAACGGTTTTCAACTCGCCAGTGCAAACTCTAGCAGCATCGAGATCCCCGGCTTCTTGTAGTCACTGATGCTTGTGGCCGAGCAAGCAGGAGCCTCAGGTTTACGAAATCTTCTATTGGCACGACTGACCGGGGCTAAAGTGCAGGAAGACTGGCGCGGTTATCTTGACCTAATAATGATCGAGTTCGAGTAGCGGACACGGTTTCAATCTTACCCAATCGTTCAATTTTTCATTTAGCGGAAGAATCATTGGTCTTGACCATGTACGATTGCTCAGTTGAACCCCTTTCAATTCCACCGGGGCGCTTCCTTCCCAGCCACGCAGCACATTTATTTTTCGCCGTAGCGCTAACCGCAACAGCTGTCCCCACAGGGAGTGGCAGGTTTCTTCAGAACCGATCATTTCCAGTACACGAATAGATTTTGACCCTTGCTCAAAAAGAGCGTAGCCTCCATTGTGTTTGTCGAAATTCAACGCGATAATCTCCTGCTTTGGCCATGCAAGGGCTGAATTTTTGTGCAGATACATTTCGCGTGACAGCTTGAACGCCCAATACTCTTCCGACCGGCTAACTCCATATGGACGATGGGGAAGCCACCGTCTGTGGTGCCGCACCATGGCATCGACGTCTTTCAGGGTTACGTCGCGAATTGTTGAATATTCGTCTCGCGCACTGGAGAAGCGCCGATCTAAATCTTGCACAGTCCTTTTGACATAGTCTTCGCTCAGTCGAATTGTAAAATCACGGCTGCTCAAGACACTGAATCCTACCCGCTCATAATATGCAGGGTCGATGTCGGAGTTCAGCATCACGCCGTCAAAGCCCTGCTCTCGGCTCAAGGCGATCATCTTTTCCAGCAATCGTAGTGCCCATCCGTGGCCGCGATTTCTTTCGGCGGTAAATACTGCGCCGATTCCTGCGATTTTGTAGTCGATGCTTTTGCTGCGGTAGACCATTTCGTAGAGCTTGCAACTAGAGAGCACGTCGTCTTCTAGCGTGTAAGCCCAGTAGCTCAAATTGCGTCTGCCCCAGGGCAAGGCACACTGCCACCGTTGGTAGTGATAGTATTGCCCCTGTTTGAGTCCTGGTGTCCATTGACTGAAATTCTCGCGCAGTATTCCGGCAATCATTGCGTAATTTGCACGGACAAGAACTGGGTCTTGTCGGGAGGATGGCTGAATGTCGCATCCGTTACCAGGCTTTTCAAGGGAAGTATTTGTCATGTCCCTGTTATGGTCGGGGACATTAATTATGGACCACATTTGGCAAAGGTGTTTCAACTGCCGAAAAATTTGGCTCTTGGACTGTCTGATATTGCAGACGCTTGCGGAATTGAGTGGGCACTTGGTGAAAAACTGTATATATTAATCATAGTTCGAACGGCTCTCAATTGGGAATAACAAGGCCAGAGCCACTATAGCCACCTGCCGAACTCGAGGGAGTGTTAAATCATGTTCAAGCGTTTCTGGACTTTGTTCTCGGCGGTGATGAACAACGTCATGGGTAAGATGGAAAACCCGGAAATAATGCTGGAGCAAACGTGTCAGGAGCTAAACGAACAGGTTCAAAAGGTTGAGCAGGCCGTGGTGCAAGCCATCGCCACTGAAAAGCAGCTCGAACGCGAACTCCAGAAAAACAAGAAAGAATCTGAAACTTGGCACCAACGCGCCACGATGGCGGTTCAACAAGGCAACGATGAGTTGGCTCGTCAGGCGCTGCAGCGGAAACAGCAGTTTGCACAAGCCGCTTCGGACCTGGAGGGGCAACTCAAAGCCCAGCAAGAAGGCACGATTACGTTGCGTTCGCGGCTCACCGAACTTAAGACCGAAGTACAAAAGGCCAACACTAAGAAATCTGTAATTGTTGCCCGCCACAAGGCTGCCACGGCTACCGCCAGGGCTAATGAAATTATGTCGAAGGCCTCAACCGACGGCGCCATATCCACCTTTGAGCGTATGGAGCAAAAGGTGGCCATGTTGGAAGCCAAATCTCAAGCGATGGCTGAGTTGTCAGCCGATCAGGTAGGAACCAATTTCAAGAAGTTTGAAGAGCAGATGGACATTGAAGCCGAGCTGATGGCTTTGAAAGGAGGGGCAGGAAGCGGTCCCAAACTGATCGTACAGAAAGACACCAAGACACCGGCAGCAGCTGCTGCTTCATCCCACTCGGACGACACCGTCGATGTTGAGGAAATTCGCGACCTCGATAGAAGCTGAAGTATCCTCACACCTTATAAAATGTTACGTCGGCCCAATCCGGGAAATCGCTCCACTTGAATTGCGATACCATATGTCTTTCCGGTTCGCTGCGGGGAATCAACTATGGTCGTGGATCTTTCCAAAAGAGTCTATAAGGATAAGGAAGCCGGTACGGCTAAGATTCGAGAGCTGTATTCAGGCGAACGAGTCAGAGCTCGAATTGCCGAACTAGGTCGCCAGATTAGTGAAGATTTTCAGGATCTGGACAGACCCGTGGTTATTGGCGTCATGAAGGGCGCCATATTTTTCCTCGCTGATTTGATGCGAACAATCGAAACTCACGATCCCTTGCAGCTTGAATTTGTAAGGCTGGCAAGTTATGGATCGGCCACTGAAAGCTCGGGAGTTGTCCAAACCCCTTACCTTGATCTCCCGAATATTGCGCACCGGAACATTCTGGTGGTCGAAGATATAATCGATTCTGGACGCACGGCTAAATTTTTTCTGGACTACCTGCGAGGCCAGTTTGATCCGAAGACTCTTAAACTGGCGGCCCTGCTAGATAAGCCGTCGCGGCGGGTCACGGAATTGAAGGCGGATTATACAGGCTTCACCATTGACGATTTGTTTGTGGTGGGGTATGGACTCGACTACGCCGAACAATTCAGGGAATTGCCGTTTCTTGGTGAGTTGGTAGATTTCGGTTAACTCAATGGCCAGAAGGCTAAGTTTCCGACGAAAGAAAAAATTGCGTGGCGTTCGGCGCCGACTGCAAGATGTGATTGAGATGCCGCACCGGCACGGGAGTAGCTTTCCTGAGCCTAACCGGTGGGGCTATCTCGATTTCAAGCTTCCTGTGGATCAGGCCCTGGTAGAAGGGAGCCACGTGAGACTGACTCATTTAAAGCAGTGCGCTCAAACACTGCTTGATTTATGCATGTCTCTAAAGGAACGAGTTCCACACGGTGCCTCATCACCAAAAGTGATCGCCAGCATTTACGAACCGGAGATGTTCAGTTCGCGAGTGACCATTTTCTGGGATCCGGAATACTACCGTAAGTTTTTTTTGCACGACGAGCCGAACCATAATTGGACCCGCTTAGATTCGGAGAACAGTCTGGTAAAACGATGGCAGCTAAACGATCACGGACTGGCGGAGATGTGCATTCACGAAAAAATGGTAGATGGTGAATTCAGTCGCGAGGGGAAGATCTGGTTCTTGGGTGATATTCCCGGGTGATTGAATAGGGTGCAGTCCCGGGCCGAACCACTCAAACGATTTGTTCTTGTCACTTTACTTGCGATCTGACTGCCGCGATGTCCAGGTGCTCATTTTGCCGACAGTCGTTCCAGCGCGCCTCGCCATGCGTTCTCTTGCCATGCGCGTGCTTCCAGCCATCGCTCATTGCCTTTCCATCCGGAATGAATTAGTGTGACCGCCGTTTTGTTATGGACTGTTGGATGAAAGCTCACCGTGACAAATGTTGGACAGGGCTGTCGTTTACCGGAATGCCGGGAGGCAACTATACCGGACCTCTCCGAAAGCCGTCCTCTTTGGTTATTGAAAAAGTGCCTATATAACTTTTGGTCAGCGAGCTACCTAAGAGGGGCGAGCTATTATCAGAAGTGGCAGGTCAGGAAGAAGTATTCTAAAATTCGCTAATGTCGGCTAAATGCTTGGATATCGGCGTCAAATTGTTTGCCCGGGGCTCTTCCACCAGTTTCAGATGGGGTTTATCCTGTTCCGATCAAACAACACCTTGTGCAATTATGTAAGTTAGCGCCACTTTTGAGGCCAGTTTCTATGAAAAAACGATTTTCTGCGGTCGCTGCAAGCTGTTTCGTCTTCATGTGCGGCAATGCAGCGCGAGCAAATATGCTTCCGTTCGATCCCGCCGATCTTAACAAAGATCCTTCTCGTGCAAAACCCCATGACTCAGGAACAGAGGGCGATTCGACACCAAAAGAAAAGGACGAAGACAAAGATCATAAGGAGGAAGGTAATAAGCAAAAGAACAATGATAAGTAACAGCCATTCATGAATCAGAATCGGGATTTAAACAGATATTGAGTTGATTGAAAAGATAGCGTCATCTTGACCCGTCAAATCCCGGCACCGCCCAGCCGCGACTTGGTTGCCGAATCCGCCAGAGTCTCGTGGATCAAGCCATTTAGCAGGCTATAATGTGAGATATTGACAGTATGACCTCTTCCTTCCATCCGATTAGAGCACGCAAGCGAACCGATGGTTTGCTTTTCGGCATTTGCACTCTAGCGCTGTTGCTTGGTTCCGCCTCTCTGGCTGCACTGGCGCCAATCGCTTTTTCCATTGCCACTGTTTTCCTGTTTGCCGCTCCGCATAATTGGATCGAACTACGCTATTGTCTTTCTCGATTGCCCTCGCGCGTCGGCCCGCTTGGACCGTTCTTTGCCACCAGTTTCGGTGGGCTGGCGATTTTGTATCTTTCATATATAGCGCTTGTTACAGGTGCGCGTTTGGGCTTTATAGACCGAGACATCGGTCTGCCTCTTGTCGCAACGTGGAACATCCTGTTAATCGGATGGTGCGTTTTATTGGCAGCTGTGCGGTTCAGAAACACTGCCACCATTCTTAAAGCCACCGCTTTCGGTTTACTGGCGTGCACCTTCAGCCTGTTGATGCCCAGGTGGTTCTCGCTCTGCCTGGTATATCTACATCCATTTATAGGAATGGCAATATTAGAACGGGAGTTGCGACGAACGAAGCGATCGTGGTTGCAATCCTATCACTGGTGTCTTGCCTTAGTGCCGGTGCTGCTTATTGCACTGGCTGTACATTTGAACGGCACGGCGCAATTGTACATTGACACTCGGTTAGATGAGCAGATAACTCGTCACGCAGGCTCGGCTATTCTTCCAGATGTGTCTTCGCATTTACTGGTGGCAGTTCATACTTTTCTTGAGATGCTGCATTATGGCGTCTGGTGCTTGGCCATACCGGTAGCTACAAACGCTGTTCGAAACTGGAAGGTAGATCGATTTGCCTCGACCCGAAATAGTGGTGCAAGCAAGAAATTAATTGGTGTTGTACTTGGCATTTCTTCGCTCATAGTGCTTGCTTTCTGGGCTGCTTTTACCCGCGACTACTCGTTTACTCGCGACTTCTATTTTGCTGCGGCGATGATACATGTGCTTGCTGAAATACCGTTGCTAATGTGGATGTGTGAGGTTAAGAATCCGGCCAAGCGAAATGCTGCGGTTTTGGCCTGTCGATCTGACTTGCCGGGGAGTGCCGGCGCCGTAGCCACCGCAAGGCGCTCTGGTTTCAATGATGATTCCGGTCTTACCACCATTCCGAAGACATTGGAAGCAAATGTATGATCGATCCTAGTCTCCTCAGCATGGTGCTGAAGAGATATCTCATTACAGTGAGCGTTGAGACTCCGGTTCTCTGTCTGATGCTCTCTCGCCAGCATCCCATGAAACGTCGAATTTTCGCGGGAATATGGCTCACTACTTGTAGCTATCCCGTCATTGCTTTGATTCTGCCACCACTTTTCGATCCGGAACAATATTTGCAGTACGTGATAACAGCAGAGATCTTTGCTCCGGCATCTGAGTGTTTCTTGTTCTGGTTTGCCTACCTTCGCAAGACTTCAGGCCATGGAGAGGCTGATGGGCAACCCTCCATCCGCAAAGACATGATTGCCATAGTGGTGGCAAATGCATTGTCCTGTGGTCTGGGATTCTTGCTGATGTGGTTGAAGATCCGAATAAGTTGAGCTTGCACGGTTGAACTTGCACGTGGAATGGGTCCAGAGGGACGAGATTTGTCTCAACTTGTCTGCTTTTGCTTCTCAAATATGCAATTGATATCTGCCGGAGCGAAACTGTGGCAGAATTGCATTAGGACGCCGAGGGGGCAAGTATGATCAAAAGGAAGCACTCATTGTATTTGAGTCCTGCGCTTGCCTTCTTTGTGGGTTGCAGCTGTGTGTCGGTGATGGCGGAGGAGGCCCGACGTGATAAGGGCGAGGCTCCTCAGACGGCTTCTTCAAAATCCGGGGCACAGAATCAGGCAGGAGAGCCCGGACACGGGGAAGCGTCCAAGACTGCTGCCAGCGAGGACAAAGCACCAGCCGTCGAGGACAAATCAGCAGCCAGTGAAGACAAATCACCTGCCGTCGAGGCAAAATCGGGGCAGCCAGCAGAAAGTGCGTCCGGGGAGACTGGTGAGGGGAAAACACCCGAGCCGGCTAATCCATCCCGCGAGACCGAGGCAGCCAAAACCACTTTGAAGGGGGGGGTACGCGGTGCAGCGATACTCACGGAAGACGGGCTGGCGAGTTTGGAAGGTGATGCCAAGGTCCTTCAGACTACTGTCTACGAAATAATGAGGGAATGCACCCGTAAGGAAACTGCGGTGGTGAGGGGGCCCAACTATATCGGGAATGGAATTGTTATACCGGCAATAGGCGGGCCGAGCGGCATGATGCAGATTGGCGACCTACCTGCCCGCCGCGATAAGCTCGAGGCTTTTCTCGGGTCGAGCGAAGAAGTTCTCAATGTATTGCAAAATCACATGGATGCACTGATAATTCCTGAGAACCCCCCGGAGCAGATGGCGAACCTCTGGACAGGTATGCGCAGTACATTGCAATCAGCCCATGGGAATATTGATAAGATGAAAGAGTTGCTGGCCGTCCACAAGTTTGATAAAAAACTAGTAGGACGCGCCGCGCTTCATATTTATGATTCCATGACCGCGCTGGAGAAAATGCGCGCTCAAATTTTGGCGATGGTGCAGGCAAAAGAATAGGGAGCAAGGTAGCCATGCCTGACAAAAGTGATCGAAAATGCTTTCTGCGATCGAGACTGGCAGTACCTTTTGTTCTGGCGGCAACATGGATCAGTAGCGCTCTTTCACGTTCTGAGGTAGAAAATGTCAACGAGGCTTCGACTTTTCTCTCCCAGACCGATTGGATGGGACTCTATACATCCACCGCTTTGGGCGGACTAATGGCCGGTGTTGATACCGGGCTTATCTGCGCAGCGGTTTATTGGGTTCTCTGGCGTGTCAATCGAGAGCTGCTACAGGCGTAGCCCATGGGCTGGAAAAAATTCAGTACGTTTTCGCCCCGAAAAGATACCGTATTTTGACTCTTCCGTGTGCCCCGGGAACCTCAGCTTCGCGGCTAGAGACGAGCATCGGCGGCAAGGCGTCCGACGAGAAGCGACAGAGCCAACACGCTCACACCGATAGCGACATAGCTGCCAATGGTGTGAGCATAAGTGTGTAGATGGTAGAGTTACCTTCTTAATTAAAGGGTTGCACTTATTTGGCTACTTCTTTCCAACACCGGTGCGTTCGGCGAACTCTGACAATGGCATACGCTTGCGGTGTCCAGGCTGTCCGTCGAAATCAGATTCTGGAGACCAACTGTTATCGATCCCGACTGTGTCGGTTTCCGGGTCGTAATCGAATACAACAACAGCGTGCCAACCGCCTTCTGTTCGGCTTTCGCCAACATGGATAGACGCTCCGATGGGAATGAAAACGCCCTGCTCGTTTCGTTGGTTCATAAGAGCGCGCCTGAGATCCGATTGCGATTCACAAAATTTCACAGCTAATGGTTGCTTCAGGGCTTGTTCACGATCTTCTGTTAGATAAAGTGCCATAGGATCTTCACCGGTTACTTGCTTCCAGATTTCTGCACGCTTTAACTGGTCCAACTTCGGGCTGCCATTCTTGTCCGTTATATAAACGCGTTCGTTGCGTCGCGCTTCGCAGGCAACAAATTGGTAATACTTCAGCGCTACCCCAAGCAAAATTGCTCCGGGGGCTTCGTCCGCTGCTATCGCTTTCCTGCATCCCTGTACTCCTTCGGAATCAATGAAGGAGTTCCTTTTCCGGCACGCCGGCGAACCATTGCGTAAATGAGCGGCAGGATCAATAAGACAGACGGAGTTGAGATAAGCAACCCGCCAATTACGGCTCTGCCTAGTGGTGCCGTTCGCTCGCCACCCTCGCTCATGCCCAGAGCCATGGGAACCATGCCAAAGATCATCGCCAAACTTGTCATCAGCACCGGTCGCAGCCTTGCTGCTGCCCCGCCTATGGCGGCGGTCTTGGAGGACAGCCCGCTCAGTCTGCGTTCTTCAGCAAAAACGCACACCAGAATTGAATTGGCCACGCCCACACCGGTGGACATAATCGTTCCCATGAACGATTGAATGTTCAACGTGTTGTGGGAGAGATTGAGGGAGACCAGCGCTCCGCTGACAATAGCAGGAACAATAGAAACTATGGTAAACGCAAGCGGTATCGACTGAAAGAACGCAGTAAGCATTAGAGTAATTGCCAGTATTGCAAATCCGACACCCATATAGAGCGAGCTGAATACCTGTTCCATGATCGGAATCTGCCCTCGCACCGTTACTTTCACTCCGCGCGGTGCCGTACCGCAGCGTGTAATGGCCGCTTTCACTTCTTGTGCTGCTTTGCCCAAATCGTCTCCGGCAATATTGGCGGTTACGCTCAAGGTTCGCTTCATGTTGTAGTGATCATACTCACCAGGCATACTTCCGTAGGACAACGTGGCAATGTCTCTTATAACGGGACTACTGGATACTCCGGTTTTAACAGGAAACGCTCCTATGTTCGCCAGTGATGAAACATCGCCCTGCGGCACTTGAACCTGTAATTGATATGCCATTCCGGATTTGGGGTCCCTCCAGAAAATGGGCGTAATGAACCGACTGGAATAGGTACCTCCAATCACTGCTCGACCGACGTCCTTGACGGTAACATCGAATGCTCCCGCTCTTGCGCGGTCTACGTCGATTTTAATGGTGGGATAGTTTAGGGGCTGAGCGATCATGACGTCTCTGAGATAAGCAATTTTTTGCATTTCGCTTTGAACCCTTCGCGCGAAACGTTCATCATCGCTGAAATTCGGTCCCTCTATGTCGACCTGAATTGGAGTGGCGGAGCCGAAGTTCATAATCTTGGTGACGATATCACCGGCTTCGAATGAGAACGATACGTCTGGCCATTCCTTCTTGAATAGGCTTCGCAGTTCGTCCTTAATTATTCTCGTCTGGATGTGTGAATCCTTTTTGAATGAAATCAGCAGGATCGCTTCTTGCGGACCGCTAGTCCACATGTATGCATTGCTAACAGCATAACTGGGGGGCTGTGTGCCGACATATCCGATGGATACTTCGATATTTCCCGCACCTAATTTCTTTGATATCGCATTTAGTACTGCTAGTGCGATCTCCTCGGTCTTCTCAAAGCGGGTTCCTGTCTGAGCCTTGATTCTGAGTTGAAAACCTTTCGGGTTGCCCAGCGGAAAGACCTCCTGTCCCAGCCCCAGATACATTGCGCATGAACCCGACGCCACAATAAGAAACAGAGGTACCACCACTGCACGGCTCAAATAGAGTCGCGTCAAAAAACGTTTGTATCCCTTCCTCAGAACACGAGAGAATTTTGATTCCTCATGTTTTGTTTTGCCCTTGAGCAGCCAGCCGCACATTACCGGTACAAATGTGAACGATAAGATGAAGGACGCCGTCATCGCAAGACCAACGGACAATGCCAGCGGTACAAACATAGACTGTGTAGCGCCCACCATGAAGAATGCCGGTGTGAAAACAGAAACAACGGAGAAGACCGCCAGAAGACATGGAACAGCGACCTCTACGCTGGCATCGAAAATTGCCCGGAATCGATTCTTCGTACTTGCCAGATGTGAATGAATATTCTCAATTACCACCGTTGCCTCGTCCACCAGAATTCCCACGGAAAGCGCTAGACCTCCTAGCGTCATAATGTTGATGCTTTGGCCGAGCATCCATAGTCCTGTGACCGCGGCCAGCAGGGCAAAGGGAATATTGAGCAGCACAATAATGGAACTTTTCAAATCCTGCAGAAACAACAGAACCACCAGACCTGTAAGTGCTGCCCCAATTGCACTTTCCACCAAAAGCCCCTCCAGCGCTTCGGTAACATAAATCGATTGATCGAATTCGAAGGATACCTTTATGTCGGACGGGACGAGGCTTTGCATATATGCAATGCGCTCACGCACGCCGCTGACCACAGAAAGGGTTGAAGCGCTGGCCTGTTTCGAGATGGCCATGTAAATTGTGCGGCGCCCGTTTACTGAAGCGTAGCCGGTGAGAATATCGGTTGAATCAGCTATGCTTCCCAGGTCACGCACCAGCACCACTGAGCCGTTTGTTTTCTTGATCACTATCTGCTCAAGGTCTTTTATGTCGGTTGGTACACTGTTGAGCACTGTCATTTGTTGATAATCGCCCGATCTGACGATGCCAGACGGAGTGATCGAGTTGCCCTGACTGATGGCACTTACGAGATCTTCCATCGAAACATGATATTGCGCCAGTTTATTCTGGTTGATGGTTAAAACGATACTGCGCTGATTTCCGCCAAAGGGAGGCGGCGTTGAAACCCCGGGTGTGGTAGCTACCACAGGACGCAGACGAGAATAAACCAGATCTTGTATTTCGCCCAGACTCCGATCAGCGCTTTCGAAGACCAGGAAGCCAACCGGTACCTGCCCTACGTCGAATCGCAGCACAAAGGGATCCACCGTTCCAGGCGGCATGTAAGCTTTCGATCGTTCGACTTGTGCAATCACCTGCGACATGGCATCAGACATGTTTGTATCAGGTTGGAAATAGACATCGATGACTGAAGCACTTTGAATAGATTTGGAACTCACGTGTTCAACATTGTTGATATAGAAGAAGTGTTGTTCGTAGTTTGTCACTACGTATCCTTCCATCTGTGAAGGGTCCAAGCCGCCATATGGCTGAATGACCGTTATTCGCGGTACTTTCAGATCGGGAAATACGTCTACCTTCATCCGGCTGATGGCAAGCAAGGACATCATGACCACGCTGATAACCACTACCATGATCATTATCGGTTTTCCCATTGCTAGCCGAACGAACCACACGGGTAGCTGCCTCCTGGTTACTCTTGATCACCGGAAAAGAATTTGTTGTTCAGCAGTTGCCCTCTATTGCGTCCTCGCCCATTCAGCAGCCAGACAGAGCCCCCGATTTCGGGAGTTGTCAGACTGGAGGAGTCGTTCATCCGAGAATTGTCAACTTGGTTGAACTGATACTGAAACGGTCTAAGTGAAGGTAATCGATTCCCCGAGAAAGATTCTTCTGAGACTTGATCCGTGAATGCGGGCTCAAAAGTGACGGGTTGTATGCCAGCGGATTTGGTCGATTCCGGGCGCACAATCTGCTCTCTGGTTGCCTCCTGGGTCTGGGATGATGATCCCGAGATACCGCCGATAGATCGGTCGAATAGTGTTCTCTCTCTCTCGAATTTTTCCGGTGAGGTAAGCAACGGAATCTGTTGACTGCCCGCTTTCATTTGGCACGAAAAGCAGGTTGCATTTTCATTCAGCCTTACATAATTATCCTGAGCCCTCGCGGGATGTGACAATGCTGCCAGAGCACAGATCATGACCATGCTAAGAAATCGGACTGCGGTGCCAAATGTGGTGCGCTTCTCTGAAGGGCATTCCAGGGACAAAGAGCCCCGTTGCGAAACGGTAACAGGTCGTGAGGAGTTCGCCATTGTTTCTGATGCGATCATTCTCCGGATCCCGCACTGCGTTTATTCGCCGCGCTTATTTCCTGGCTTGTGGCCACTCTTGTTCCTTCTGTGAGTTCGGCCTCTACTCGATCATCTGCGCGTAAGAGAATTACGTCTCCCGCTCTAACATTTCCATTAATTTCGATCTGATTGCCCATTGGAGACCCGGTTGTAACTGTAATTCGGCTGGTTTTATTATTGCGAACGACAATAACAAAAGAGCCTTTTAAATCAGTTCCCACGCTGGAGACCGGTACAAATAAACTCTCAGCTGCGCGCGATTCCTTCCATTCAACTCGGGCGTACATTCCGGGCTGCAATTCTCCTTTGGAATTGTCTACATCAAGCTCGACCGGCATTGTTCGGGTTTCGTCATTCAGTGCGTAGCCGGGTCGGCGTAACACACCGGTAAACTTTCGGCCCAGAAAAGCCGGTACGCTAAACGTAAGAACTTTGCCTATCACGATGCCTGAAACCGCAGACTCAGGCACGGCAACGACTAGTCGCAGTCGCTGTCGATCTTGAATACGAACCAGCGGTCGGTCTGATTTGCTCGATTCGACAGCCACGATACTGCCTTCGTGAACGTTCCTCTCTGTTATTACCCCGACAAATGGCGCACGTATAGTTAAATACGCCTGCATGTTCTGTACGGACTTCAGCACTTTCTCGGTGGCGTTGATGTTTTCCCTTTGGGACGCAACTAAAGCTGCCGTGGCTTTAACGTTGGCCTCAATAGCATGGATGACGGAGGCGTCTCCTTCAGCTTTCTTTTGCGCTTGATCGACGTCGTTTTGTGCAACAGCTCCCGGGGTCTTGTTGGCTTCGGCCAGGCGAGAGGCGGTGAGTTGATCGGAGTCGTAGCGACACTGTGCTTCACTCTTGCGCTCAAGTTCCGACTGGTAGCGCGCTTCTCCTTCTTTCAAGGTAGACTCTGCCACAGCCTTGCGAGCCTCAGCTTCCCGTAGCTTTTCGTCGAGCTCGGGGCAGCTCACTTTAATCATCGGTTGGCCGGATTTCACAAAGGACCCTCGATCCACTCCTATCCATGAGATAAAGCCCTCCACTTTGGCGTGTATGGCGACGTCTCTAAATGCCCTGAGTTCACCGGGTAAACATGTGGTGAGCGCAAGTTTTCCGCTGGTGACGGGAACGACCAACTTCGGCTCTGTCCGGGCAATGGAAGCGACTGTTCTATCTTCCGCCCTGGAATGATTGCATCCAAAGATACACATCACGCCGGCCAATGCAATTGCCGTGCGGACGCCTCCGCCTCGCAGGGAAACCGCCAGACCGGTGGCTACTCTTTGGTTCACATGAGACAGACCCCCGATCTTGAGCGGTAGTAATTTAGCAATGACATTTCGCAGACTCTCACGCATCTCAGTGGTTTTCTCCGTTGTTATCTTCCACTTCATTATCTTCCGGAAGGAGGGACGGTGTTTTGTGGCTTGCCCGTCTCCTGGCCATTGCATAGATGAGCGGTAATACCAACAGCACCGAGGCCGTTGATGCTAACAGGCCGCCAATCACAGCGCGTCCAAGTGGAGCGGTTCTTTCTCCACCTTCACTCATTCCCAGTGCCATCGGTATCATGCCGAACACCATCGCCAGGCTCGTCATCAATACCGGGCGCATTCGGGCTGCCGCCCCGCCAATGGCTGCGCAACGTGAGGACAAGCCTTTCATTCTGCGCTCTTCAGCAAACACGCACACCAAAATTGAGTTGGCAACACCGACACCCGTTGCCATAATAGTTCCCATAAACGATTGAATGTTGAGGGTGCTGTGAAACAGGTTTAGAGAGAGCAACGCACCGCATACGATGGCAGGCACGATTGAGATAATCGTGAGCGCCATCGGCACCGATTGAAAAAATGCAGCCAGCATCAACGTGATTGAGATGACGGCAAATCCAACCCCTAAATACAAAGAGCTGAAGACCTGTTCCATAACGGGAACCTGACCGCGAACCGAAACGCGCACTCCTCGTGGAGGCTTACCGCAGGCTGCAATCGCTTTGTCGACCTCCCGGGCGGCTTTTCCCAGATCGTCTTCGGCCATATTGGCGGTTATGCTCAATGTGCGCCTCATATTGTAGTGATCATACTCACCCGGCATAGAACCGAACGATAGAGTGGCAACATCTCTGACGAAGGGACCCCTGAAGGAACCGGTCTTCACCGGTAAGGATCCGATGTCTGCAAAGGAGGAGATGTCTCCTTGTGGCACTTGTATTTGCATTTGATATGCCATGCCGCTTTTCGGGTCTCTCCAGAAAATTGGCGCGATGAAGCGGCTGGAATATGTTCCTCCGATCAGGCTCCGCCCGACATCCTTTGCTGTAACGCCCAGCTGACCAGCTCTTACACGATCTACGTTCACTTGAATTGTGGGAAAGTTAAGTGGTTGCGCTAGCGTAACGTCTCGCAAGTAATCGATCTTGGTCATTTCAGTCAACAACTTACGAGCAAATTCTTCGTCGCGGGTGAAGTCCGGTCCGTCTACGTCTACCTGTATGGGAGTTGACGAACCGAAATTCATGATTTTGGTCACAATGTCGCCTGCTTCGAACGAAAAGGAAATATTCGGCCATTCCTTCTCAAATATTGCTCTGAGTTGATCTTTGAGCGCTCGCATTTGTATATGTGCCTCATCTTTGAATGAGACCATCAAGACGGCTTCCTGCGGTCCGCTCGTCCACATATAGGCATTGCTTATTGCATAGCTGGGTGGCTGGGTACCGGCATAACCGATGGATACCTCTACGTTTTCAGGACCGACCGTGTTACTTATGATCGCTAAGATCGCAATGGCGATCTCTTCTGTTTTTTCAAATCTTGTTCCCGTTGGAGCTTTGATTCGTAGCTGGAAGCCCCTTGGATTTCCTAGAGGGAAGATTTCTTGCCCGAGCGAAAAATAAACGGCACAACTGCCAATTGCTATCACGAAAAAGGCAGGTACTACCACAAAACGGCTGAGGTAGAGTCTGGTCAAGAACCGTTTGTACGCTTTGCGAGCCAGCACGAGAATCTTTGGCTCCTCGTGACGAATGCTCCCCGGCTTGAGAAACCAGGCGCACATGATGGGAACGAATGTGCCCGAAAGAAGATACGACGCAAACATGGCCAGCCCCACCGCCAGCGACAACGGAACGAACATTGATTGAGTCGCGCCGACCATGAAGAATGCCGGTGTGAATACGGACACCACTGAAAGCATCGCTAACAACCGCGGCACTGCGACCTCGGTGCTGGCGTCGAATATTGCTTTAAGTACATTGGTGGATCGGCTTAGATGCGAATGAATATTCTCGATTACCACGGTCGCTTCATCTACAAGAATGCCCACTGCAAGAGCCAGCCCGCCCAGAGTCATAATATTGATGCTTTGTCCCAGCATCCACAATGCGCACACAGACGCTAAGAGAGCAAAAGGAATGTTGAGCACTACGATTAATGAACTGACGAGATCCTGGAGGAAAATCAGCACCACCAGCCCGGTTAAACCAGCTCCAATAGCGCTTTCAACTAATAAGCCATTCAGTGCTTCTGTTACGTAAATGGACTGATCGAATTCAAAAGATACCTTTATGTCGGGGGGTAGTAAGCTTTGCATGTAGGGTATTTTGTCTCGTAAACCGTTAACAACGGCAAGGGTAGAGGCGCTTGCCTGTTTGGAAATTGCCATGTAGACGGTTCTGCGGCCGTTTACCAGTGCATAGCCGGTAAGAATGTCAGTTGAATCAGCGATGGTTCCAAGATCGCGTACCATTACCAGCGCGTTTTTGTCACGCTTCACCACGATATTAGCTAAGTCTTGAATGTCTTCCGGAACTGAATTGAGTACCGTCATTTGCTGAAAATCGCCGGTTCTTACAATGCCGGAGGGTGTGATGGTGTTACCATCACTTACAGCAGTCACCAGGTTTTCCATCGAAATATGGTACTGATTCAATTTTGCCTGATTTACGGTAATGACGATTGTTCGTTGATTGCCGCCGAAAGGGGGGGGAGTGGATACACCGGGGCTAGTCGCCACTACAGGGCGCACCCGTGAGTAGACCAAATCTTGTATCTCTGCGAGGCTTCTTGCCGGACTTGAGAAAACGAGAAAACCGACCGGCACCTGCCCTACGTCGAATCGCAGGACAAATGGATCCACCGTTCCCGGAGGCATGTAAGCTTTTGACCTTTCCACCTGTGCTACCACTTGAGCCATTGCATCGGCCATGTCGGCATCAGGATGAAAATAAACGTCAATGACAGAAGCACTTTGAATTGACTTCGAGCTAACGTGATCCACTCCGTTTATGTAGAAGAAGTGTTGCTCGTAGTTGGTGACGACATAGCCCTCCATCTGGGCCGGGTCCAAACCTCCATAAGGCTGAATCACGGTTATTCGTGGAACCTTAAGATCGGGAAAAATATCCACTTTCATTCTGAGCACTGCCAGCATGGACACGATTACCACGGTGATAATCACAACCATGATGGTCACCGGACGGCCCATGGACAAACTAATTAACCACATGGATCATTTTTCCTCGTTGGTCATGCGGATGAGGTCCATAAATGGTTTTAAGTCGCCTCTCACTGCCGCCATTGACAGGAGAACTTTCCAGAGTCCTACTTGGGCCTGTGCTTCCTCAAGTCGCGCCTGTGCCATAGACTGACTTGCTTCAGCTAGTTGAGCGATAGACGAGAGACCGTTGTCGTAGCGAGTTTTGCTTTGGCTAACGGCCATCTCCGCTGCTTTGAGTTGTATGCGTGCATTCTCCACAATCTGGTAGGAGGCATTCAACTGAGCGCGGGTTTGAAGATCCTCAGTTTTCAAATTGTTTCGGATGAGCTCCAGATCGAGTTGACTCTGCTGTATTCGTTTGTCCTGAATCTTCTTCTCCTGACGAAGTCTGGCGAAATCCAGGAAGTTCCAGTTCAAGATCATGGCCAGTTGATAATTCGGCACGCAAGGAAATAGACCAAATACGTTTGCTGATTGATCTCTGGCGCGAACGTTCAGCCCGGAGCCCCGCAATTGCGTTCCGAAGAGCCAGTGGAGTGTCGGGTAGTATTGTTTGCTGAGAACCGTTCTTTGAATAGTCTGCCTTGCAATGGTGGCTTGTTCTGCTGAAATCAGCGGGTTGAGTTCAAAGTCCGGGGCACGAAATTTGGTGCTGTCTCTCTCCACATACCCGCTCAGACGACCCGGAGTTATGTCAATCTTCTGACCGGCAATTCCAAGGGCATTAGCTAGATTAGACAGTGCAACTTGCTCCGCAAGTCTTGCCCGAACCAGGATGGTACTGGCTCTGGCTACCTCAGCGCTGGCCAGAAACGAATCTGCGCCCGCTCGCAATCTGCTACGTACCTGAGTGTCGACACTGGTTTTGATTTGTTGAAAGGCTTCCACATTTGCGGTGGCCGCCTGAACTTGTGCTTTTGCAACCACCGCGTCGAGAAAATTGAGCGCTGTGCTTATCTGCGTATCAAATTCAGTTACGCGGGCGTCTTGTGTCGACTGATTGACGCTGGCCTTGCTGAGATTGATGCGAGCTTTGTGCAGTCCGAAGTCCAGCGGTTGCCAATCCAGGTTGAATCCGCCTCCACTAAAGAAAATCGGACGCATAGATACTGAGTCTAGCCCCGGTCCGGGGTTACCGGGAAACACAGGACTGCCGTAAATAACCTGGGTGAGTTTGTTTCTGCTAGCCATTATCTCTTGATACTGAAAGAGCGCCTCGGGCATATACTCCGTGATCTTCTGTAGTGCCACTGAATCACGAGCCGCGTTGATTTGGATGCGTGCCTTGAGAACTTTGGGATAGTGAGATTCAGCAATCGAAATGGCTTCCGGAAGCGTCAACGGATGAGAAGAGAATGATGAACTCTCTTGAGTTTGGATGGGGGGACGCAGCATCGTCTGATCGTTTAGCGATATTGCTGTTGGTGCAACCGTAGTGTGAATGCCCGTAGCAGAAGGTTCAGCAACGTTTGAATCGGACGCGGGAAAGTTCGCGGGTCTATCAGATGCTCGACAACATTCCATGGTTGAAAGCAAGACCAGGAGACCGATTACGTAGCGCTTTCCGCAACGTCCGAAGGCGCCAGTACCTATCTCCATCATGTACTCCAGCAAACAGCTCAATTCGATGATCATTCTACACTTCGGCACTTAGTCGAATGTGCAGAATTTGTGCAAGGCTGGCCGGGGCACAGTTTCTACGTATTGCCAAGCAAGAAGCGATGGTGAAACGAGTCGATCAATTAACCCGTTGCAGTTGGCGGAAAGTCACTGCCAGACCCTTCTCTCGGTTATGGAAACCGGCTTGTGCGGTATCGTTCCCTTGAAGGTTGGTAAATTTTTGACTTCGACGATCACATTTCATGCACATTCCGAACTAACTTATTCCGTGACTCTTGAACGTACTCGAAAGCTAGTTCACTTAACTGTAGAAATCGTTGTGTGCAAGCTTCGTCCAGGAGTGGCGGACTTGTACTTGGAGATTGGTAGCTTTACCGAGAATCTTGTGCCGGTACCTGGTTCGCTTGTGACATCCACCGTGCCATTGATGCTTTCAGTCAGGGCTCGCACAATTGATAGCCCCAGACCGCTTCCACCGGAAGCTCTACTTCGTGAGGCATCGACACGATAAAAACGCTCAAATATTTGCGCTAAGGATTCTTCAGGTATCCCTATTCCGGTGTCTTCTACATTGATGATGACTTCGGTTGTAGCTGTGGCGACGCAACTGACACGAACGGCTCCGCCTGGCTCTGTATACCTGAGAGCGTTTTCCAATAGATTACGTAAGATGCAGTCGACCGACTCTTGCTCTGCGCTCACCATAGCGTCATCCATATCTTCCGGGGTCAGGCATATTTGTTTTTCCTCAAAACGCGGACCGAACTCTGCCAGAACAGACATAATAATATCCTTGACGTTAATTACGCCTTTTACCGGAGACTTGTGCTTGCTGTCCAGCTCGGCGAGAAGCATCAAATTCTTCACTATGTGCCCCATACGTTCGGCCGCAGCACATATGATTGGTAAATCGCTAAAAATCAATCCATTCTTGCTAAGCTTGCGCTCTAATGATTGAGCTCGTGCTTGCACAATGCAAGCAGGAGTATTGAGTTCGTGTCCTGCATCAGCCACAAATCGTTGAAGAGCACCTACTAGTTGTTCGATCGGTCTTGCGGCAATGCCAGAAACAATGTAACTGCAAAGGCCGAAGCCGGAAAGCACAAAGGGGGCCATTACTATCATTGTTATCAAGAATTCTCTTGTACAATCATCTCTATTGTCCACCGGCAGCTGTAGCTGCAGATAGCCAACCAGTTTTCCTTTGTGAATCAATTTACTGTGCCTGATTCTCAATTTGTGGCCGTTCGCTGCTACTTCTGTCTCGTCCTGAAACAACTTAGCGATACCGAGCGGACCGTAGTGCTCCAATAAAACTCCCGAATCATCAAATAACTGCATGCTCATGATTGAGCGAGCCGGCTCAGTTTCTACAACACGGAGCCAATCGCGAAAGACGGGCTTGTTACCAGTTAGGTCAATTGCATGTCCGATCTGGGAAGCAACAACTTTTAGCTCCTCATCCATTGAACGAGACAGACTGGTGTAAAAGTACATGGCTCCTACTAAGCACAGCGCCACATAGTTGGCCGAAGATAGCCCGACGAACCACAATGCTATTTGCCATCTAAAGTTCTTGAACACTTCTCAAGCTTCCTCAATCTTGTAGCCCATTCCGTGAACGGTCTTCACCAGAGAAGGTTCGGAAGGTAAATCGATTTTCTTTCGCAACGATTTCACATGTGAACGAACAGTATCGGGAGTAATCTGAGCCTGAGTTCCCCAAACATGATCAATAAGGTCATCAGAGCTGAGAACTTTGCCTGCATGTCTCATCAGAACTTCCAGCAGCATGAATTCCTTCGGCATGAGCCGTAATGTTTCGCCTTTTCGGCTTACCACACGGCTGTTTTTGTCTAGTTTAATTTCTCCAACCTGCAATGTAAGGGCGGGTTGAGTTGACGGCCTTCGTAATAACGCTCTGATTCGCGCGGATAATTCCCTCAAATCAAACGGCTTGGTAAGGTAGTCGTCAGCGCCGCTGTCTAGTCCTTCCTCCTTGGCGGCGATGGTTGATTTTGCCGTGAGCATGAGGACAGGGGCTAATCCACCTGATTCTCGATACCTGCGACAAACGTCAATGCCGCTTACCCCGGGCAACATAAGATCTAAGAGCACAATCTCAAAACTTCGGGAAGAGAGCTGATTAAGTGCTGACGTGCCATCCTTTGCCACGGTAACCACGTAGCATTCATCCTCCAGCCATTCTTTTATGGCTCCGGAAAGTCCTTCTTCATCTTCAACTACGAGAATGCGAGCCATTGGAATTCATCCCGGGCCGACAATGCGATCATTCTACCTTATCTCAATTGTTGTTCATCCTCAGTCCTGCTGACTAGCAAGCAATTCCGTTGCACAGAGAGATTGGACTGTGCACACAAATCAACAGAACTCATGCAGTGCCTGGTTATATCAAACTAGATTGAATTCGCCCGTAGACCCGGCAATCGAAAGAGCCAATAGAGACTAGCAAAGTCCTCGACCTCTTTTGTGCAAATTTCGTGCAATGCGAGGGGGGCACGAGGATTCGCCGCAAGATAACCGTGCGAGTCTTCCTGCACTTTAGCCCCGGTCAATCGTGCCAATAGCAGAATACTAGCAACGGTTTTCAACTCGCCAGTGCAAACTCTAGCAGAGTCGAGCTCCCCGGCTTCGTGTAGTCACTTATGCTTGAGGCCGAGCATCAGCCTCAGGTTTACGAAGCATGGTGTTGTGCAGTCCACGTGCTAACCCATTGCAGCAACTTTTTGCCCCCAACCACGAGCAAAATTGCAAATCGGTTGCCCGGGGGACGGCTTGCAGGAGAATTGGAAGTCTTGGGGTTTCGGGGACCGAATTGAACGGACGGGGCTGAACTGGAGAAAGACTTGAAAACGAAAACCATTTCCAGTACAATGGTTGTCAAAGGAGCGGCGATAATAATGACGAAAGGCTTTATCGATTGGCTTGGAATTGCAGCCTCTTGGCTGTGTATTGTCCACTGCCTGGGCCTTCCTTTGTTTTTCTTGCTTTTCCCGGCATTGGGCGGGTTTGCTCATCACGATGATCAGACCCATTATTTTCTAGCTGGTTGGGTTGTGACTTTTGTTGTTCTGTCACTGGGCCGCAAGTACAAGCAAGCAAAGCCCGCGGTTGTGTTTTGCATGTTGATTGGTTTAACGGTGGTTTTGATCGCTACATTTAGCCATTTCTTCGGAATTGAAGAGCGGCTTGAGGTGCCACTCATCACTGTGGGTAATTTGCTGGTCATAACTGGACATTATCTGAAGCAGAAGCTAAGTCAATCACTCACTGCCGAACAACATAATTGCTGTGCTGGAAAACATGACTCGGCTGTTCAAGATCAGTTAAAGCTTGTTGAGATGTCCAAATAGCATGCGGCGATTTAGGTTTTAGCAATGCTAATGAGCGGCTCACGTTTGGGATCTGAATAACTTTTTGTTAGAGACATGGGATGTTGTTGCATTGCACGATCTCTATTTGAATTGTTGAATGACTCAGTTTGAATTGTTCGCATATGACTTCAATTTTGCCGAGAACTTCCTGGCTATTGGTATCTTGATCGATCAAAACGTGTGCAGATATGGCGTCTAGACCGGAGGTTATTGTCCATACATGCAGATCATGAACATCCTGGACGCCAGTAACTGAGAGCATGGCTGTACGCAGATCTGCAATTGCGATGTGATCCGGAGTACCTTCCATCAGAACATGCACGCATTGCATGAGCAGGCTCCACGTGCGGGGAATGAGCCCAATTGCAATGAGCATGCTGACTATCGAATCGATTGCATACCAGCGGGTAAATTGAATAACCAATCCAGCCACCACCACTGCAAAAGAGGCAAGCATGTCGGAGAGAACTTCTATGTATGCGGCCCTGGTATTCAGTGAATTGCGGGCGCCGGAACTGAGCAGTCGCATTGATATTAGATTCACGATTCCGCCAAGGAAGCCAATGACAATCATGGGGAGAGCGGGTATCTCTGCATTTGTTGAAAATCGCCTGTAGGCCTCGTACAGAATGAATGCAGACATTCCAAGCATACATAACGCGTTGAACGTGGCAGCCAATATCTCAGTACGGAAATAGCCATAGGTTTTCTTGGTGGTCGCAGACTTGGTCGCAAATACATTTGCGATGTAAGCCATCGCGATACCAGCAACATCGCCCAGCATGTGGCCCGCATCCGCCAGAATTGCAAGGCTTCCGCTAAACATGGCCACAACCGCTTCAGCGATCATAAAACCACCGGTGATAAGACCAACTAATAGCAACCTTTGCCGATTTATTTTGCGCAGTTCGGAGGGATTTCCATGGTCATGCGCATGATGAGAATGATTGTGTGCTTTGTCATCTTCATCGTGAGACATTTCGCTGCTCCTGTTTTATGAATTCAATCATGTGCGAGTTTTTCACGATGCGTTTTCTTTTGCCGAGACCTTTACGTGTGTTTTCAAACCAGATGAAGAGTTGGCAAAGCGAAAGGAAATGCCACAGGGAAGAAACCCTGCCGAGCGACCAATGCAGTCGTCAATACCGGCGCAAGCGTGTGGCTCCTATGTATATAGCTACCTCCAAGTCTATACTCTTTCAGAGTATTGATGTAACTAACCGTCACTAACCCGTTCAGAGCAATGAATCCGACTCCTGCAGAGGTAGAACATGGTATGCCTGTGAGTGTATGGGCAAATATGCTTTCGGGCAGACGCCACTTGTGCTTCCGTTAAGGCGAGCACTAAAGCGCATTCACAATGAAAATAGGTTTCGTTTTCATTCTCGCCGAAATCACGTTCATATCAGCATTCTTTCAGGAATTTGGCGGACAAGCAAGCTTCAGACTAAGAGAATAATTTTCGCCCTTAACGGTCAAAAAATTCTGTCCTCGTTTTACAATTACACGTAAGAATAATGAGTATGAATACAAATTCCAGCTCAAAACCAGCCCCTAGACAAGGTATTGTCTTCGCGATTTTGGCATCACTGCTCTTTGGTGTAAGCACCCCGCTGGCAAAGCTTTTCTTGAATCAAGTGTCGCCAGCGCTACTGGCTGGACTCTTTTATCTTGGTTCGGGCCGTTGAAGACTCACGCAATAATCCTGCCGCGGCATCGCATAGAACACCGTCAAAAGAATTAGAATGTTTCTTGTCGCAGAAGAAACGCGAGTGAAGCACTCGCCGTCTCCCTGGCGACGAATGCTTCTTTTCGCCTGCGACAACTGTTTATCCGGGCAGTTTCCTGTAACGAAAACAGAATTGCCACGGATTGGGCTATCGCCAAAAACAGTCGTTCAAGTTGGCTTTATTAGCGTTCT
>JAKFUT010000114.1 GCA_021732565.1 Candidatus Obscuribacterales bacterium | reverse complement strand
GCGGGAGCAACTCGCTGGGTTGCGGAGACTTGCTCGTCAACTTTTGACGCCATGGATGGATCTTCCTCGCTAAGAGGAAAGAATCATCCGCTCAAGTCAATTCACACGCAAGTCACCGGACAGACACAAGTATTTGGACGCGGTATCATTCACCGATTCCGAAGCGCGGCGAAAAACTGCCAAAGGGGTCTCGCTCAAAAGCCTTCCACCCATAGAAGACAGGTCTTCCCCGCTTTTCTCGACTGGTTGCCGCTCCAAATTCTCCTCTTCCATTGCGAGCCTCCTGATAGCGTAAGCTGCCTATAGTTGCCCTCACGGGGCGACACTAGAGCTTTTACGATTCTCATTCGCTACTGTTGCAACTAAGTAGCAGCGTGAGAATGAAGAATAATGAGTTACTCGCAAATAGCGTTAGCATGATCAATATGTGGATGAGAACAGAATATGTAATGAACAAAGCAATCGAAAACGCGAAGCATTAAAACAACGGGCTGACCGTAACCGGCTTGATGATAGCTGGTACCGATCTGTGATCAACGATTCGTACAAAATCAATCCGTACATAGTGATTGACAATAACAAAATCGCCACCATCGGCAAGCAATTTACCGTCCTTCATTCCTCAGCCCCGCCTGAGCACGAGACGGACGTATTACTGTTGAAAGTATGCACAGATGTCGCACTGCGTCTTGGCAATGATCACGATTTGGTAAAAGAGTTCAAACCGCAACTAGATGAAGCCAAAGCGCGCTTAGAGACGGGTGCAATTAGTGGACCGACAGGATCGTTCAACGAACCTAGCGGTAACTTGAAATACACCAATGCACAAACTCAGCGCTGAGTTCGACGTGATTTCCAAGGAAACTTTAGGCGCAATATCCCGAAGCAGACGCATCGATTTCTTCGACATAGATGCATGATGCTGCAATAGAATCAGCTGGAGAAACGCACAAAGATACCCTTACAGCAAGCACAATTTGCATCCCATCGTCGAAAGCGACCGGCTGCACGCCACAAGCAATGGAACACAACGATTCTTTTTGGGACAGGTCGCTCCAACCGCAACGGAATTTTCTCACGCACCGCCAGTAATGCGTGAGGATGTCGCACGAAAAATGAATTGGCAGGGACTCCGGCATTGCGCGATCAAACTCAGCAACTGAGTTCTAGACAAAGACGGTCTTCATGATCTGCCCGAACAGCACCAAAACAAAACCAACTTTAATCGACCTCTGCTCTGGTCCGGCGCATTGATTTGAACTGGCTTTTCAGACACGGAAACTACTGCACTCTTCATATTGGGAGTTTGACATTTCCTGTTGGTTGGCCAGGGCTCTCTTCGGATCCTATACTTCGCAACAGAATTAGTCCACCGCGGCGGTTGTCAATGACCAATAATGTACGTGCCCGTTTCCCTCTCGTATCCGAATGCGGAATTGCAGATGACACTTAACACAAACACCACAGGACCCTTCGCAACATCAGCACCGCTTCGTTGACTCGCCCTCTCTGTTCGTGGACAGTCATGGACACAATGCAGAATCGCCGATGACACTCAACACAGACATCAGAGGAAGAACCTTCGCAACACTAGCACCGCTTCATTGATTCGCTCCTCTCGTCCGTGGACAATCGCGGACAGAATGCAGAATCACCGGTGACAGCTAGCACAGACACCAGGGGAAGAACCTTCGCAACACAGCACCGCTACATTGATTCGCCCCTCTCTGCCCGTGGACAATCTCGACAGAATGCAGAATCGTAAGTGTCGTACCACCGTTACACAAATACTCATAGTGTACAGTGAAACGTAGTATGCGACGACGGTTGCACTGGTGAGTTCACGTGATCAAAGCTCAACGTGCTACGCAAGAGAATAAGGTGGAGACGACTTACACCACACCTTAAGAACAAATGGTTGGAAATCAAATACTTACACAAGCAGGATATGAAGTGAATAGTTACCGAAAACAACTCTGTGCCGTCTTTATCGCAGCAGCCACTTTTATCATTCCTTCGCAAGGAATGTGTGCCGAGTCGAAACAGCCCAATATAATCTTCATCATGGGCGACGATATCGGCTGGTACAACATCGGAGCGTACCACCAGGGGATGATGGCCGGCAAGACTCCCAACCTCGACAAGCTGGCTTCAGAGGGCATGCGATTCACGGATTACTATGCCGAAGCAAGCTGCACTGCAGGGCGAGCAAATTTCATAACCGGAGAGTTGCCGGTACGAACGGGGTTGACCACAGTGGGGCAGGCGGGCTCACCAGTAGGAATTCCTGAGCAGGCAGTCACCATTGCCACAGCGCTCAAGGCCAATGGATATGCCACTGGACAATTCGGCAAAAACCACCTGGGCGACCTGAACAAATTCCTTCCCACAGTACATGGTTTCGAGGAATTCTTCGGATATCTTTATCACCTGGACGCAATGGAAGATCCGTCGCACCGCAATTATCCACAAGCGCTAAGAGACACAGTCGGTCCGCGAAATATGGTCCACTGCTTCAGCTCTGAAACCGACGACCAAACCATTCAACCTCGATGGGGCAAAATTGGTAAACAAAGAATCGAGGATGCAGGTGAACTGTATCCGAAGCGAATGGAAACAGTTGATGATGAGATACTGCAATCTTCAGTAAAGTTCATGGACAAAGCGAAGAAAGAAGGCAAACCGTTCTTCTTGTGGCTTAACCCTACCCGTATGCACGTAATTACCCATCTTTCAGAAAAATACGAGTCTCTGCGGACGCCCGAAAACGGTTGGAGTATGGAAGAAGCGGGCATGGCGCAGCTCGATGATATTGTCGGCTCTGTCATGAAGTATGTGAGAGATAGTGGTCTTGACGATAATACAATGATTGTTTTCAGTACTGATAATGGTACCGAGAACTTCACCTGGCCCGATGGAGGACAAACTCCATTCGCCGGAGGAAAAGGCACTGCATTGGAGGGTGGATTCCGCGTTCCGGCAATCATACGGTGGCCAGGCAAGGTTCCTGCAGGGAAGATCGAGAATAGCATCGTGTCCGGTCTGGACTGGTTCCCCACGTTCCTTGCTGCAGCCGGTGCACCACAGATTAAAGATGAACTCCTGGCGGGTAAGCAACTGGGTGATCGTAACTACAAGGTCCACCTGGACGGCTACAACCAACTGGAACTGATAACAGGAAAAGGTCCATCCAATCGAAAAGAGATCTTCTACTTCACCGAGGGTACACTGGGAGCGGTGAGGATAAATGATTACAAGTATCGATTCACGGATCAACCAACGGGTTGGATTGGCGGTACAGTGAAAGTAGATTGGCCGATTTTATGTAACTTGCGCCTCGATCCCTTCGAACGAACAGGATTACCCAACGGCGCCAACGGTTCCCTGGCTTATTACAATTGGTTCTCCACTGAGTTCTGGCGTTTTGTCTTCGTTCAACAAGAAGTAGCCAAGACGGCCGAGACCTTCATTAGCTACCCTCCAATGCAAAAGGGTTCGAGCTTCAGCATGGACCGGCTGAAAGAAATAGTGAACGAAAAGATGAACGCTGCCGCTAAGTAATCGCGAACACGAGTTGACTCCCATAAAGACAAATTTCTGGTACCTCACAATGGCAAGCGCCATCGGCGCTACAGCACTGTGTGCGTATGCATTTTCACCGCAGTCAACGGCAGCAACCTCGTCATTCTCGCTCACCGTTCCGGACAATACCTCCGCGCCATGCCCAAATCCGAGCGGCATGGTGTGGATACCCGGCGGCGAGTTTTCCATGGGCAGCGAAGCCTGCGGGACAGATGGTCTATGCGTGGGGAACGATTCGATGCGCGATGCAAGGCCCGTTCATCGCGTTTATGTCAGTGGGTTCTGGATGGATAAAACAGAAGTCACCAATGCACTATTCAAAGATTTTGTGAAGTCCACAGGCTATCGCACTGTTGCAGAACGCGCACCGACGAGGCAAGAATTTCCCACTGCCCCGAAGAAAAATCTGATCGCCGGATCTACTGTGTTTACTCCGTCACCGCATTCAATACCACTAAACAACATGTTGCAATGGTGGCGCTACGAGCATGGAGCAAACTGGCATCACCCGGAAGGTCCAAACAGCAATCTGAAGAGACGCGAAAATTATCCGGTCGTTCAGGTCGCTTACCCGGACGCTTGTGCATACGCAACGTGGGCAGGCAAACGATTGCCGACAGAAGCCGAATGGGAATTTGCAGCACGAGGTGGACGAACAGGCCAGACTTACTGCTGGGGAAACGAATTGAGACCTGGCGAAAAATGGATGGCGAATATCTATGAGGGTGAATTTCCTGTTAAAGACCTTGGTGCTGACGGCTTTGTCGGCATAGCGCCGGTAGCACAATTCCCCCCCAACGACTATGGACTCTACGACATGGCTGGCAATGTCTGGGAGTGGTGCAGCGATTGGTATCGAGCAGACTACTATGCACAACTTGCCGCCGCCGGAACCTCCGTTGCCCGTAACCCGCAAGGACCCGAGACTCCCCCGGATACTGTGAAACCAACGGAAAGAAAGCGTGTTCACAGGGGAGGCTCCTTCCTTTGCACCGATCAATACTGCACACGATACATGGTTGGTACCAGAGGTAACGGCGAAGCCAATACCGCCGCCAATCATCTTGGCTTTCGATGCGTGCAATCGCCTCCCGGTCGATAGAGTAGCCCCTGCGTGCCGGGATCAAATTTGTGGACGAAGCCCTCTTCTCCACGAGGCCACGCTAACGGCGAGCCACGACTGACGTGAAATCAGGCACCATCGCACCCGAGTACGAGCGCAAAAGATCGCCACCTCGGTGGCCGCGGTCGGGGGAGTTCTCTGAACTTCCGCTTACTGTAATGTGGCTCGAGTCTTGCCTGGTGTGGGACTATTGGCGTGGATCGCGACTGACTTGATCTCTCCAATTCTTGAGTCTCTTCAACTCTTCTTCTGCAAAAGTTTTTATTGACTTTGGCGGAGGAGGCGTCGGAGTGTAGGTTCCATCTTTGCCTAACTGTCCATTGAACATGCCGCTAGCTGAAGTAATCGTACCTGCAATTGGCTTTCCGTCCCGTCCCACCAGCTTGAATCCGGAAAGACTGAGCCCACCACGTTTCTGTCCGGAGTCGGGAGGAGGCTCTAGCTTATTTGCTTCATCAGCCTTACCAACTTTCTTTAGCGTAGTAACCACAACTGGCCGTAGCTCATAAGAGGACAATGTATATTCGCCGCCCGTCATCCCGGAATGATTTGAGGAAATCGTGTAGTACCGGCCATAGGCAGAATCGTGTTTACTTAGCAGTGCCAGCGCCCTCTTTAGCAAATCGGCTGCTTTAATTTTGTCACCAAATTCGAGCTCTGCTCTGCCCAAATCGACCAGGCATGCAGGCAGTTCCGAATTCCATTCTCCTTCTTTCTCTGCCAGATTTAGCGCCTGTCTCAAATCTTTCAGTGACTGTTGGCTGTTATTTGAACTTATCGCTTGCAGTCCCTTTTCCCGTTGTTGACCGATCAAGAGTTGTCTCTTCATTTGTTCAGTATCTTGAGCATAGAGTTTCTGCGCCAGTTTTTCTTCGTTGGCTGCATCAGAATCTAGCCCGGCTCGTTTGAGCATGCCAGCATAGGCATAATGTCCTCTGACTACTTCATAGCCCGTGGGACCAAACTTCCTCGTCATTATGTCGAACTCGTCGTTCATCATTTTTTTTGCTTGGTCAGGTTTCTTGTTTCTGAGCAGAAAGCCTGCAAACTCAATCACAATATGCTCTCGATCAAAATCCCCGCACACAATCAGCAGCTTGCGATAAGCTGCCTCGGCATGTTCGAAATCGCCCGTTCGATCAAATTGACGGATAGCTTGTTGCAGCTGAAACTGTTCTTTTAGATCTCCAGCATTGGTTGGAAGTGAGTAAACAATGAACGAGCAGAAACAACAGAACCAATATCTTGTCAATTCTTTCATTTTCTTTGCTCGCACCAACCGATAGCGCTAGTGCTTCTTCATGTGATGGTACACGTAGTAGCCAAACAAGCCGGCGCCCACTGCAACAATTGCGATGTCAAACTTGTGCCAGACGTCGGTGAACTGTTCCATGTGCTCACCGAATTGAATGCCCACCCAGGTGAGGAAATAGCACCATAGCAGAGAACCAACAAAGGTAAAGAGAGTGAACATCGCGAAATTAGCTTTCAATACACCTGCTGGAAAAGAGATAAACGTCCTTACCACAGGAAGCATTCGGCAAACAAAAAATGCCCAGTCGCCCCATCGGGAAACCCACTTATCCGCCTCTTCCAAATCTTTAAGGCTGACAAGAATCCATTTGCCATACTTCTCTACAAATGGACGCCCACCATACATTCCAAGGAAGTACGAAGGAATTGAACCAATAACGCACCCAATTGCGCCGGCAAGCGCCGCCAGGTGAATGTTCATTTTCTGCTGCTGCACCAGGATTCCGGCAGTGGGCATAATCGCTTCGCTGGGCAGTGGGATATTGGCCGACTCAATTGCCATCATCAGGATGATGCCAGGATATCCCCAGGCAGCCACCGTATCTCGTATCATTTGAAGAATCGGATCGATAAACTGATGTAACACGGTGATGGCTCCCACGAGGTGTTGCGCGTTGAGAATTGATTTTACTGAATTCTATTCTTTATTAACCAAGAGGCATCTCAAACAGCAGTTCCCAAGGGGCACCTGAGCTGCTACAACTTAAGCTGTCTGCGAAGTTTGACCATTATAAGGATTGACTAACCTTGACAATGCCACAGTTCCATCCGGGCACCCGATTCTTCACCATATCTACCGCCGGACACGTCGATCACGGCAAGACCAGCCTGATTCGCCGACTCACCGGCATCGACCCTGATCGACTGAAAGAAGAGAAGGAGCGGCAGATGACTACTGACATCGGCTTTGCTTATCTCGGGTTAAGCGACAACATGGTCGTGGGATTTGTGGACGTTCCCGGGCACGGAAAGTTTTTGAAAAACATGCTGGCCGGTGTAGGTGGAATTGATCTGGCACTGCTAGTGGTGGCTGCAGACGAAGGTCCCATGCCGCAGACACGCCAACATGTCAGGATTTTAAGTTTGCTTGGTATTACAAAAGCTGTTGCAGCCATCACCAAGATAGACATGGTGGATGAAGAGCAGTCAGAAATGGTTCAGGAAGAAGTCGAAAGTTTGCTCAAGGAACATTCCATTGAACAACTCAACAGTTGCCTCATTTCCTCTACGCAGGGTATCGGATTTGAAGAACTGAAGAAGATTTTTTCCGATGTTCTTTCCAAGTTTCCGGTGCGTGATGGCTCTGGAGCACTGTTTCTGCCAGTGGATCGCGTATTCTCCAAGTCTGGATTCGGCACTGTAATAACGGGCACATTGGTTCATGGAAAGTTAGCTGCCGGCGATCAGATTCTCATCGAACCAGGAGAGATCGGCGCTCGCGTGCGACGGCTGGAGACTCACGGGCAAACAGTTACTCAGGCTCTGCCAGGGCAGCGAGTTGCTTGCAATCTAGTGGTGAAGGACCAGGAAAAGATATCTCGCGGACACGTTCTCAGCAATAGTGCAGTGCATCCATCTAAGTCACTATTGGTGAGTCTTTTTGATCGTCCCCGCTCACTCAAAGATCCAATGAATGAGCGCTTGAGCGATCAACCGATCAGGCTTTATCACGGAACAGCTGAGTATCATGGTTTCTTGCGCTGGGTAGAAGACATTACCACCAACGAGAACAAGAATGAAAGCGAAGCTGTGGCATTTCTGGCCTTGCAAGATGCGGCAGTGATATCGGCGCAAGATAAATTCGTAATTCGCCTCACCGACGACACCATATATGGTGGAAACATTTTGTTGCGCGACCGCCCCCGGTGGCTAACCAAGAAAGAATTGATGTCTGTCGCGGAAATGCTTCGCTCTGAAGATTTTGAAGGCGCCTTGCTGTCCTATTTGAAGGGTGCTCCACAGTCGATGGTGCGTGAGGCTGCTTTGTCTTCATTGGTGCCCGATACACTGAAAACATCTCTGCTGACTAAATTAAAGGCCTCAGGAAAGGTCGTGTCGCTTGGCACGGAATATATTCTGGCGGCGGAATCGAGAGCTGAACTTGCCGAAGACATTCGTCAAAAAGTGCGAACGGCATTGGAGAAGATGGAAGACCCGTCTGCAGGCGTTCCTTTAGAATCGCTGCGGATGCTTATGCAAATAAAGCTTGAGCGTGCTGCGTTCCAGCTTCTCATAGACGAAGAGATGGCCCGCGAAAAAATTGTGCGCAAGGGCGACAAGGTCTTCTTGCCGGGCGAGGGGGCAAAACGTACGCTGGCTCCTGCATTGGCTGCACTGGAAGAGAAGATCAAGACACAACTCAATGCGCACTGGTGCCTTGAATGGGACGAACTTGCGGAGTTGACCGGTGGAGATTTGAAGAACGTCAAGACGGTAGTGCAATCGATGGTTAAGAGTGGAGAGGTCACTGTTGCCAGTTACGACTTCATCGCCAGCAATGCAAAAGTGAAGGAAGCTCATCAAATACTTGGCGATATCTGGACAACAAAGCGCTCCATCGCACCAACAGACTTTAGAGAGAAACTGCGAACCACGAGGAAGTACGCTATGGCCTTGTTGCAGTATTTCGACGATCAAAAAATAACCAGACGTCTTGACTCTGGCAGGGTATTACTAAAAGGTCCTTCCAAGTAATGAAGCTACTGCGGGAATTCGCGGTCAGATTTGCAGGGCATCAAGACACCAGGAGGGTGCAGGTATGTCAGGCGTGCATAATTGGGCTGGCCGCCGGACTAAGCGCAATTGCATTGGAAAATGGCGTCTACTGGCTCGGCGAATTACGCAACTACCTGTGTACCTTCGCTTCACCGCAACTGGTACTACCTGTGGTGGGAATGATTGGCGGACTCATCAGTGGCTATCTTGTGCAAAGATTTCAGCCCACCGCTTATGGCAGTGGAATTCCGCAGGTGAGAGCATTCATTCTTGGTGCAAAACTACCTCTCGATCTTGGAGTTGCAGTAGTCAAACTCATAGGCGGTAGCATTGCCCTGGGCTCCGGTCTTTTCCTTGGCAGAGAAGGTCCAACGGTTCACATGGGTGCAGCAATTGCCAGGCACCTCAACCGATATTTTCCCACTTCTCCGGAACGCACTCGCCAACTGGTGGCTGCCGGGGCCGGCGCTGGATTAGCCGCCGCATTCAATGCCCCTTTGGCAGGTGTTTTCTTTGTAATAGAAGAACTACTCAAAGACGTTTCCACAGAGACAGTCGGGACAGCCTTGGCCGCGTGCTTTGTGGCTTCGGTGGCAACTCACATGTTGAATGCTCCGCATATGGATTCGACGCGAGCCATAGCGGCGTTACCGATTACATTCGCTCCGCTAGACTTCGTCTTCTGGGTGATTCTTGGAGCTGCGGCCGGTGTCATCGGATGCTTGTTCAATAGAGGTATACTTCTATCTCTGAGATTCTACCGAGAAGTGCTTTCTCCCTTGCCGCTTTCTGTGCGAGTGGGACTAGCAGGACTTGTATCGGGAGTATTCATCGCGTCAATTCCAGACCCGCATCTGCGGAATTTCGCCACATTGCGAGACTGGATCGTGGCGGGGCATGCAGAGTGGTACACAATGCCCTTCATTTTCCTGGGCTTCTTCTTCTTAACGCTGGTAGGTTACGGCTCAGGAGCCCCCGGCGGACTGTTTGCTCCAGCAATTGTGTTGGGATCTGCGCTAGGGGCAATGGTGTCCTACCTGGAGAACTACTTGTTTGGAGTGGGATCGCCGGAAACAATGGCACTGATCGGCATGGGGGCATTCTTCGCATCGGTGGCAAGGGTTCCCGGGACTGCAGTGGTAATTATTTTTGAGATCACGGGACACTACACGCTGGTACTACCCCTGATGCTTGCAAATGCGATAGCTGTCTTTGTGGGCTCGCGAATCGACAGAGGGTCGGTTTACGATTTGCTACGGGAATACAGCGGATTGACACCGCCAGAGCTGCCGAACACCGCTGGCGCATATATGACTGCGGACTTTGCCACCGTTCCGGCAGACAGTCCGGCCACGGCGCTGGAGGAATTGTTTTCATCGCCGAAGCGCGAACGAGTCGCTGTTATGGATAATGATGCGCTTCTGGGCATCATTCATGAAGTAGATCTGGCACCGCACAGGCACTATGATTTTCCCGCTGATGTCCCGGTGCGTGGGTTAATTCCACCAAGGGTTGCATCAGTCTCTCCAGACTCTTCCATGGATGAAGTTGTTCAGCTTTTCGCAAGAGAGGATGTACGTGAAGTCACCGTCATGGAAGGAAACAAGCTCGTTGGAATAGTGAGAAGATCCGACGCGATGCGTTCTCTAGCTGTCGATAAGACGCCAGCACTTGTCGCGGACAGCGCGCCTCCGGTAAAGCCGATACAAAAGGATTAAGCGGTCCAGAAACCATTCAAACATTTTTCAAATGACGGATATAGGGTGGTTGTTTGAACACTCAAGTACCAATTGACAGCGGTCCGCCGAGAAATAAAACAGGTTTATATGTCCATCCACATTCGGTAATACACTGAACTATGGGCGACTTCATCTCAGACCGATCAAACCGATAAACATAATCTCCTTCTATCTTCCACCCGTCTACTGAGCGCACCAACCCGTATGTCTTCAGTGCAGAGTACTGAAAAAAATCGATACCACGGAAGTATCCCAAATCTAGAGACAGACTAAATCCAGCTCGCCAGTTGATGGTACTGGAGGTGTCAACGGCTCGCACCGTTTTTGTTATTTCATCGAATTCCATAACAATGCGGTGCTGTTCCGTGACTCCTGCTTTAGCGAACAACTCGGTCCATACGACACTTTTGATATTCCATTCTGAGCAGAGTTGTTTACCGCCTTTGCGATCATAGAGATGGAAGGGAGCATTGGCGAAATTCAGCTCCATAAGCTTGTTTTTAAGCACTCCGAGATCAACTGGCATAACACCATGGACTGGATGCATTGTTGCGCACCAGCTTCCGCCGACATTGAAAACCCAGTATGTGACTGCAAGTATGAAGCCGATCCACATGAGTGCCGGTATCCAAACAATGTCACCCAGGGGTTTGAGCGGCACCACAATCGCAAAGAGTCCAATCCATGCCACTACGAAGCATCCAAGATACACCGTGATAAAGGCGCTGATGCGCTGCCACATAGGTCCTGATTCAAGAAGCATGAGTGTTGTTTGGAGTGGAGCTGGCAAGTTTTTCATGATTAATAGCCGACAGCAGTAATCCTGGTTGGTGTGTCTTCTGTCTCAGCGAAGCTTCCTCTATAAGGCCGTCGCTTCTTCCGGTGCTCCTCCACTTTAGAGAGGGTGTGTTGTTCTGGTTAGATCGCCCGCCGGGCATGCAGATTCTAAGAACGCGGCGGTGGCAAGTTGTGAATGAAGATCCGTCATCAATCTCATACCCAGCTTATTGAACTGACAAAGCATTATCTCGCGGCAGAAACTGAATTTATAAGGACGCGTGTCAACACTGCCCGCAAAGTTCGCGTAGGTTGGTCGGGTTCTGGTCGGTTTCTGTGGTGTAAAGTTCGCCGGTCCAATTCCTGTGGAGATTGAAAAATGAAAGACTTCGGCGAATTCGAACCGGAACACTGTCCTGACACTGATCAGTCTGTAACGCCCTGGTGTCTGGAAGAGTGGATCACGAGCTGTTCTCCCGCAATTGCCCCTGAGAAATTGGAGCTGCCCACGTTCAAAGTGGATGAACTTTCTGATGAGACTCCCTTAGCTGACAATGAGTCGATGTTTACGCCATGCTCACTGCTCGCTAACACAGGGAAAGAGCTGGTCAAACTCAGGGTGGCCAGACTAATATCCAATCTTGATTCTGTCCGTTTCCGTGAAAGAGAACATGCAATGGAAGAGCTCATCAGAAGCGGAACCTTTGCGTTACCTTTGATCGAACGGGAATTAAGGAATCCGCGCAGCCATGAGGTCGAACGTCGTCTTCGCCAGGTTGCTCAAGAGATCACCGGGAGCAATCGCATTACTGTAGTGGACGGAGTAGGACGAGACGGGTTGGGGCGAGCTCGTGTCCAATCTCCTCGTGCAGATAATAACGGTGTCACCATTCGCATTGAATACAATGATCCTCCCATACCGCGAGCAAACGCACCACTTGCCAGTGTGGTAGTGGAGTTGACCCGTCCTTTCCACCAGATCATGACAATAACTCGCCAAGAAGGAGACCAGTTTCGTTATGAGTGGGCTCGCCTGGATGCGGCCGGACAACCTGAAGAGCGTCAATCGTGGCACGGAAAGTACGATACCAGCTACGACGGGGGGCTAGTGAAGCCTGAAAATATCCCCAATTCGCGCTAATGTTCCCATACGTACGTTTAGTTCTTCGGTTTCAAAACAGCCTGAAGAGCTCGAGCTTCCGCAACCGTCATATCGCGTAGGTAGTCATTACTGCGGTTGAAACAGATCTTGCGTATGGCACCTTCTGCCGTATCGGCATTCCCGCCAGCTGGTAGCCCCTGCTTGATGCGAGCTTCCAAATAGGAGTGAAGAGCGTCGCGTTCTTCTGCACTCATTCCTGCGGCAATCCTGGCGGCGGAAGCGTCTTCTGCCCGCCCTTCTCTCATTATTCTGGAACAGGCGCTTCGTAGTAACGGACCCTTTACCGCGTCAGATATTATTGCACTGGCTTCCGGTCCATTAATACCATCATCTTCGTGATCATCGTCAAGGTTCTTCTCGCCGACCTGCTTTCCCTGACCTTCATAAGCCTGTGCAGCGATTCCTTCGCACCCGGATTCATCATCGTCGTCAGAATCGTCAAATTCTTTGACGGTGACCTCGTCCTCCAAATCTCTGCTCATACAATTCCCCTCCTGCGTGCATAACTGGCAGCGCCTTATTCCATGGTGAAATCCTAGCATCCATGGTGAAATTCCCACTGTGTAAACAAACCTGGCAAGCGATCGCGATATGCAGAATTACACAGTGCAAGTGTTTATGACATTTCTCATTTTCATTCGCGACACTCTTTTCAATGCTATCGTACTCTTTGTGGAGCTTGATGATACGAGGTACCGCTGTGAATCATGAAACTTCCCCGGCTCGCGGTTGCACTCATCCCGTAAGCAGTGCCCATACGGCGGACCGGACTCTCGCCTGCAATGCTTCAGATTGGCTGAGCGAAGTCATACCCAATTCACCTGAGGTCAGTTTGCGCACCGAATCCGGTGCCCTATTTCAAAGCGATGCGTTAGAGATCTTACCTTATATCAATGATGAATCCATTGATACCATCTTTGCTGATCCACCGTTCAATCTGTCAAAAGCCTATGGTGAGAGAGTAAACGATGGGCTATCCGAAGAAGCGTATATGCAGTGGAGCGTGGTTTGGCTTACACAATGCGCACGGATTTTGAAGCCTGGCGGCGCGTTGTTCATCTATAATCTGCCGAAATGGAACATGCTCATCGGCGCCGAGTTGAATAAACTGGAGCTGGACTTCAGGCACTGGATTGCCGTAAATATAAAATTCGGCTTCCCGATTGCCGGAAGGCTCTATCCCAGTCACTATAGCTTGCTTTACTACACCAAGGGCAAACCGAAAACATTTAGAAAAATTCGCACACCAATCGAAACTTGCCGACACTGCAGCGGTGAGATAAAAGATTACGGCGGACATCGAAAATCAATGAATACACTCGGAGTCAACCTAACCGATGTATGGACAGACGTTCCGCCAGTACGGCACCGAAAGTTTAAATCTAGCGAACGCACGGCAAATCAGTTGTCTACAAAAATCCTCGACCGAGTTATCGAAATGTCCACCGAGCCCGGAGATATTGTTCTTGATCCTTTCGGTGGAAGTGGTACCACATTCGCAGTGTGTGAGCGAAAGGCGAGAAGATGGATAGGAATTGAAATCGAGGACATCGGTCCAATTGTTGAACGATTGACCTCCGGTATCGTAGAACACCATGCCAACGCTGACATAGTTCAATCATAGGCATGGTGTTCTACGATAAATGAACCAAGATTCGATGAAGTTGAGAAATCGCGCTAAGCTCCCCAAGCGCCATGTACCGAGTTAGACGCTCGAGAGCGACGAGGCGAATCATTGAAGCGGAGACAGCGGTCGAAGTAGTTGAAATTTATTCAGGAACAATTTTAGAATGTCGGTGCACCGGACGGATACATCTTGGCGTTTCTTAAGGTTGCTTATCAGCATTTGCATGGACTAGCTCGCAACGGGCGGGTTTGAGGAGAAGCTGTAGTGGACCCTGCTGTCAGATCTGTTATCGCAGGAATGATGAAGGGCAAGAACCATTGAAGACGATGTGAGGAAGCCGGATGGCGATCAGTACTAAATTCCGAATTTTCGAATTCAAAGACATGTGGATTTTTGCGGTTCTTAGAAGTCCATTCTTCTGGGGCGTGTTAGCCTTTGCCATCATCTCGATCGCTCCTGGATTGAATAACTTTATCGGTGCCCAGGGCATGGCAAAACGCGCAGCAGTTCGAGCAAACATGGCTGCCTTGCAAATAGCGGTGCAAGCTTACTTCCACCAAAATGGAAGATATCCGGCAAAACTGTCAGATGCTCAGCCTTTTCTCCCACCACAAAGGGACGGCACGGGACTCTACTGGAGTCCTGGAATTAATCCCTGCACAGGTGGAAAGGCGGTGTTTCTTCTGAATCGTGACACTCTGACGGAACAAGACGTATTGGAGAAAAGAGGGTCACAGGTCCGCGAATCTCATTTCGCTCCCGGTCTAGTCACATACAGTTGCATCGACAATGGAAAAGCCTATGCGATCATGGGAATAGATCAGAACTCTGTGGAAATAGCTAATACTGCCGGTCGCGTGCTTGTTTTGCCAAATCCATAGAATAGCTGTGGTTTTTTGCTTGGTTTCTCAGGTGTTTTGCAACTTTAAAAAATTGGTCGACGAAGCCGTATTTGCATCGAATAATACCTTTGGCAGTATTCGTCGGTCCCTTACTCTTCGCAGAGCTTATCGGTTGGGGGCTTTCAGGAGAATGGTTTATCGGCATTGCTGATGCAATAGAAGAGGACTATCGCAAGCTGATTCAAGAAACCGCCTCGCCGTCAACCCATTCCCACACCAGCATCGAAAGAGCAAAAGCAAGGTAAGATCGGTGAGTGTTTAGCCGAAGATGAGCCTGCGGAGAAAGTTGGATCGATGGTCTTGTTGCTGAACGAAAATGCAGATCGAGTTCTTAGTTGTAGACTTCCTTTTGCATTATTTCGATCACTTGTCTGGAAGCTTCCTTCCCTTTCGCAATTACGACGCCGTTCGGTCCATACAAAATAAAGTATGGCAGTGAATGAATATTATACTGCCGGCAAATTGGCGATTCCCAATCGATGCCTTGTGCACCACTGCGGTCTACGTCAATACTCCGCACGGCAAAATCGGGTCTGTGTTTTGTCATCTCCACCAGCCTTGGAGCCATTTCCATACATGGTCCGCAAGACTGTGAATAGAAATCGAAAAGCGTGTAGTGGCCACTCACCAAATGAAGCGTGATATCGATGTTGGCACCTGGATCAGACTCATTAATCTCCTTGGAGTTGCCTTCCTTGAGCTCCTGAACGCTAGCTTTAATCGGCTGGGGCTCGTAAGCATTTGGTCGGTGCACAAGGGGTGAATTGTAAGCCAGCAGGCCAAGCCCGACCAGCAACAAGGCGACAACAGTTGGCAGAACCGGCGGTTTTCCGTCGGTTGTTTTGGTTTTCTTCGTTGGCTTACCGGCCATGCTCCCAGCTTACACTCCCTTGCCACCATCCGCGCGCCCCGGCTATATGGAAAATTGCGTATCCTGCAATTTCTTTGACAACTTACATTGGTGGATTTCCCGAATTCAGGGCATTTCCCGACTCGGTTGCTAAGGGAAAAATTGCGCCTCCCGCAATTTTCCCTATGAATCGCGTTGTAGACACCCTCAAGGGTAAATAGTGTGTTGCGTTTTTTTAGATCTCATCGTCATCGTCGTCATCGAGATCTTCACCGGAGCCAAAGCCACCGTCCTGCTCCTCTTTCTGGTAACTCCAGGAGAGGTCGTTGGGGTCGCCCTCTGTCTCACCTAATTCTTCCACTCTTTTCCAATACTCATCCATACTGTTCAACGTAACCGGAATTCCAAGAGAGCTGAGCCACTTGCTCATTTCTTCAAAATTATCTTCGCTGCACCCTAGAATATAATCGGCAAAGCTGCTTCCGACAAACTGAAATTGTCCTTCGTTATCCAATTCAACTACTGGTGCCACCTCGATGTCATTGAGGTTTGGTCCTATCCAGTATCCCAGAAGAACTCCGTCTCTGCCGACTGCAAAGAAGCAAACGTGCTCGAACATGCGCTCATAGGCTCGCTGACTGGGAGCATCTACGTCTTCACCGGTATAACCCTCTAGCAGGTCTTCGCCTACTTCGTGAATCAGATCGCATTCCACATCATCTAGTAGTTCTGCATTACCATTTAGCTTTGCGTTCCAAATGCGCTTCAGGTCGTCAGGCACTTGTTGACCACGTAAACAGTTTTCAGAAACCCTGTTCAAGACGTCTTGCATTCATCTCTCCTTCGCAGCTGAATTGCCAACTATAATACAACGGTTAGTCTTCATTCTTGAAGAGCGTGAGATCCACTACAGCCGCAATTGCTTGTTGAAACAGAGTGTAGGAGATCGTTGGTGCGCATGTTCGGATGGTGACCGGTTGGTCGGATAAAGTAGCGGTAGCAAGGAGGAGACCGGTACCATTGATGTTCATGCCCAGCACGACATCAAACTTGCCATGTTGCCCGGATCTGTTTTAAATAAATTTGCTGTTAGTCAAAGCCGGCGCCAAAAGCAACAGTGCAGGCATCCAAAGATCGGCACTATGAGTGTCAAATGAGGACAGTGAATGCCGCGGTCGACACTGGCCCGGCCATGAACAATTCAGCGTCAGCAAAGCCCCGGAATTTATCAGTTTCAGGAAGTCTTCAAAATGGCATGAAGTTCCGTTAGCAATGATCTAGTGACACAAAGTTACCGGCGTTGAAGTTTTTCCCATCCGAGCATTGCCTTTCAGCTGGTTTTCATGTGGAATTGCCAGAGGCTGCTCTGCCTGGTAAAACCTCGAATCCACAGGGCTGGAAGCGAATAGAGCGGAGCAGCGGCGGAACAAACATTGAGGAGCCGTCAACACAGCGGGAGCCTGACGTTGCCACGGTGCCTGAACTTCCCGAACACTCTGCCTGACAAACCGGTTGTAATAGAACCCAACGGTGGCTACGGCAGCTGTGATACCAGAAAAGATCTATCTGCTGGTCCCTGCCACGCTGGTCTGCACGGTGGCGGACATATCCAATTTTCCCGGCACAAAGATCTTGAGTCGCTTTTTTGTCCACCGGTCATTTGGCATTAGAACGCAGCGATAAGAGGACCGCAGCCGCAACAGAACAGACCACGACCACCTTGTTACGCACAAGCAAAGAAATTAGTATCGAAAACTGGTGGCCACAACATTGGTCAATCTGCGGTGTTTGCTATTGCTCCACGAGATCTCTTGTAATGTCTGACAAAGTGGCGCAGCCAGAAAGAATCATAGCCAGTTCGAATTCGCTTTGCAGAAGGGCAAGAGCCAACTCAACACCAGCTCTTCCGCCCTGTCCCAACCCCCAGAGAACAGGACGACCTAACAACACTGCTTTTGCTCCCAGGGCAAGCGCTTTGAGAACATCAGTTCCACGGCGAACTCCACCATCCAAATAAAGTTCTACACGGCCCGCGACTGTGTCTGCAATCTTTCTGAGAACCGAAATCGTTGCCGGTACTGTATCGAGTTGCCTGCCACCATGATTGGAGACAATTATTCCAGCAGCGCCATGCTTTATGGCTAGCTCAGCATCGTCTGCGCGAAGTATTCCCTTCAGTAAAATGGGCATGGTCGTGATCGATTTCAGCCACTCAACGTCCTTCCATGTCAGCGATTGATCGTAAAGGGCATGAATGTAAGCGGCCAATCCGGAATCGCCCGCATGTAGTGGCATAGCATTTAGCTTTGAGTCAACCAGATTGCTACAAGTCAACCCTGCCGGCAGATGAAATCCGTTACGCACATCTTGCTCTCGCCTACCAAGTAGCGGCGAATCAACTGTAAGTACGAGCGCCTTGCAGCCAGCGACTTCGGCACGTTTTACCAGCGACTCTGTAATTGCTTTGTCTCGGTACACATAGAGCTGAAACCAGAGATTACCTTGTGCTCTTGCTGCGACTTCCTCAATCGAACAGGTTGACAATGTGCTCAACACCATAATAGTTTCTGCATTGTTTGCAGCCTCAATAGTGGCCAGCTCGCCATCAGGATGCGCCATTTTTTGAAAAGCCATCGGCGCAATCATTATGGGCATTGATATCCGTTGCCCCGTTAGAAGCGTCACGCAGAGATCGCGGCGATCAACATCACGCAACATACGCGGATAAAGGCTTATTCGCTCAAATGCGTTGCGATTCTCGCGCAACGTGATCTCGTCATTGGCACCACTGCTGAAGTAATCGAACGCCTGTTTGGGTATTCGTTTTGCAGCAATCGCCTCGAATTCGAATAGATTAACCGGTAACTGTTCGGCAACTTCGACTTCTGTGAGCATATCGGTATCCCGCTGGGTCTGAGCATACGAAGGGCGATGATACCACTACGCCCCGCACTTTTTATATCAGTAAGCCACCGCCGTACGTTGCTAAGAGAATTTGCATTCAAGATGTCGCCTCGCAATCGGGCACTGAACCACGACTTTATTCTCCACGTGTGCAGAATAAAGACATCTCAAAGCCTCTCGGAAACGGTTCGCAGACTCCGGAAATGCCCTGCATGCCACCACCGGAGCCCATACCGCCTTGCATGCCGTTGATGCAACGACCAGGTCCCATGCCCCCGCAGAAGGATAAGTCGACACGGATTTTCCATGCCGTCTAAGGCTTCGTTGTAGTTTTGATAGACACTTTTGAATTTCCGTGGGGTTTGCTGCTAACTGCTTTGGCAGGAGGCGCCGCTACAACGCTCTTGTTAGACTTCTTTTCCTTCGTTTCCAGTGGCTTAATCAGGCTAGAAGAAGATTTAGGCGGAGACTGATCAGTGGCATGAGCACGTTGTTCCTCATTTGGGATATCCAGCCGCGGATCTTCGCCAGGTTCAACTAGTTGCGACCATGCAGGGGGAGCCGTTCGCACTGGTACGTCATGAAACATTGGATCAACCATGATCGTGTTAAGCGGCTGTTTGGCAGCCGTTTTATTGACTGAATCATGATTCGCTTGCTCAACAAGCTGTCTCGATCGTTCTCGTTGCCTGGAATCAGGACCAGCATCAAGTGGCGGGAGCGGCCGCATTCTTCGGAATTCATCTGGACCGAGGGCCATATCTGCATTTGCCGGAACGAATGGCATCAGTGACAACAACAGTACTAAATAATTTGCGATACGCATGGTCGCACCCCGGAGAATGTCATCTTCTAAGATAACTCATGTCAGCCGTTATGCCATGGGAGATAGCCGCTTCTTTTCCCGGGGTTAACCATAGTGGTCCGGTTTCGCGCCTATTCGTATATGACAGTTTCAGCTAACCAGATACGAGCCGATATCGGTACCGATATCGGTTCACCAGTCCAACCACCGCAAACCCTCAGGCAGCTTTCCTGATCGACCGGCTTTAACGCTGGAGTCAAAACGGTTGTGGGGCAGCTCTGTGCGTCCATGCAATATCTGGTTACAACCGGGATAAGGAAAATGCCGAGGTCTAGTGAAGCTCATCGCATGACGTTGCGCCGGACGATCTTGTCAGCTCTTTTCTGTCATTCGCTTAATGAATCTGTTTCAACCCGGGGTAAACCCATGGAGCATCATAACTCGAAGTCTTTTGATTGGCGGGATTTAACCATTGCGGCGAAGTGATTGCCAGGATAGCTAGCATGACCAAAAGTCCCGCTCTCTTGAAGTCTTTGGCGTCCATGCTCAAATCTCCGTTCTGTTGAACTAAAAAAATTTCGCGTCTGCAGGTGTAGTTCCCTATGCTTTTCTACTTCAAACTTCAGTTCACGCCATCTACAATTAGTTCTCCGTCCATTAGTCTGAGATAACGCTTGCGGTAGGCGTCGAATCGAGGACAGATCGACGATTTTCAGGAAACTGAGAAATTCGATTCTCGAGGCGGCTGTCAAGTGAGCAACATCAAAGACGTGCACGAAGCAGAGCAAGCATTACCACAGTCAGATCTTGCTGAATCGACAAAGCGTCCACCCGGAAGGACTCACTACAGGTGGGTTGTAATTGCACTTTGCTTCCTGATTATTGTCATCAACTACATGGATCGATCAGCGATTTCCTATGCGATTGGTCCGCTCAAGGCTGAGTTCGGACTCACGAACGAAACATTCGGACAAATTGGTGCGGCTTTCGGAGTCGGCTACACCGTTATGACTCTTGGCGGCGGTATCATTGTGGACCTGTGGGGTTCTCGCAAAGTCTGGGCGGCGTCTGCCATCGCCTGGTCTGTTTGTACTATGCTGCTGGGATTTTCCAACAGTTTTGCGATGCTATTTTTCTTGCGCGTGATGCTGGGAATTACCGAAGGACCGTGTTTCCCGGCCATGACCAGGGCCATCACCGATTGGCTACCGATGAGTGAACGAGCCAGATCTTCAGCAGTCAGCCTTGCGGCCGTTCCGCTGGCTTCAGCTATTGGCGCTCCTCTCATTTCAAATTTGATTTTCTATCTCGGATGGAAAGTCATGTTTGTAGTTCTTGGATCTCTGGGAATCGTGTGGTCTGTATTCTGGTGGTATTTGTTCCGCGATTATCCCCAGAACAGTAAGTTCGTTTCCCAAGAAGAACTTGATTTCATACATGAGGGACGCCCTCCGGAGAGCGTCGGTTCCGATGATGATCTTCGCAAGCACAGTTTGGCTGGCGGCAAGACTACGTGGAAGTTCATTCTCTTCAATCCATCACTCCTGACGAACAATTTCGCCTTCTTCTCTTTTGGATATCTGCTGTTTTTCGCAGTTACATGGCTGCCGGGATTCTTTGAGCAAACGTATCATTTGAAGATAAAAGAAGTGGGAGTATTCCTGGTTGCACCGTGGCTCACAGCAGCGGTGATGCTCATGTGTGCCGGCGTGCTCTGCGATCATTTGTGGCGAACAACCGGCAGCATCCGAAAATCACGCACCCACATGATCTGGATTTGTCAGATGTTATCGGCCTTGTGTTTCTTGCCTGTCACGATGGTCAGTGATGTTTACCAGGTGACTTTTCTGGTATCACTCGGCATCGGATTTGGACTGATGCCCAATGCCGCATTTTATGCACTCAATGCCGACCTGGCCAAGGATCGCGCTGCAACAAGCCTGGGTCTAATGGATTGCTTCTTAGCAGCAGCCGGAGTTTTAGCACCAGTGCTAACAGGATGGATGTCCGAGGTCACCGGTAACTTTACTTCCGCGATTCTGCTTATGGCCGGGCTTACTTTTTCTTCGTCGTTGTGCGTTCTGTTCTTTCAGCATCCGGATAAGGATCTGGCAAAGGTGGCAGCGTAGCAATGTTTACCGGCTCCAGCCACTTACTTGATTTGATTTTTTCGTCCAAAGACTACGGACGAGATACCGAACAGATTCAACCTGCCCTTGTAAAACCAGCGCAGCGAATCAGTGAACTCAGGAACCATGAGTCGGCCATACAAGACACAGGAGATCACGCCAGTGCGTAGCAAATCTGCAAAAGTCGCCCCCAAATCATTCTTAACTCTTTGTGCCACCGCAACTGCGATGGCTGCAATTATTTGCAGTAATTCCGGGCAGCGAGCTAGCGGCGCAAACAACGCCGAACAGGACAAGAAAGGCTCTCAGGCGGAAACACTCCCCTCAGACGTGCAGAGTAGAATTGCGGCTCCCCGCCAAATCGCAACAATGGACGACCTGAGCAAATGGATGACATACTACTATCTGCATCCCCAACCAGAATTGGTAGTGCAAGCGGTGCTCTTTGCCGACAAGAATAATTTATTGTCCGGCGATTATGTCGTTCCGCTGCAATCATTTCTGAGCCGAATATTTGCGCAAAATCCGGACAAGCTTCCGGCGTGGTTCAATGAAATGGCGCCAATGAAGGAAGCAAACCGTACCTTAATTCTCACTTCCATCTGGTGGTCCAACACATCACAGGGAAAGCAGATCTTGCAGCAGATTTGTAAGACACTGCCAGAGAAACCGCGAGCGGAGTTTAAGAAACAAATTGACAGCGATCCCCCGCTAATTCAAGAAATGCCGATAGATCACACGGCATTGCTAGATATGCTGTGGGCAGCATATTGCGCGACAGGCGACGAAAAATACATTAAACGGCTGATGACCACGTTGCCGTGGGCAGAAACTGACCAGAAAAACTTACAGAAGATGATGCTGGCCAGTGCTGCAAAATGGTCTCTCACGAGTAATTGCGAGCAGCACCCCAAGGTACTGGAGTACTGCCAGAAGATTGCAGCGACAGATCCCGCTATGAAGAAATTCGTAGAGCCGGTTCTTGCCGATGTGGTAAAGCGAAGAACCGCTTCAACCGGAACTAAAACGAATTAGCGGTACCAAGGTGGTTGATCTTCCAATTCGCATCTGGTCCAGAGGCCGAGCTTTAGCAGTGGCGCTGACAGTGGCGCTATACCTTGCGTTATTCCTTTTCTTGCGCATGGTTGCGGCCGACTCCGAGCCAGCCTTTTTCATTTCCCCCTACCTGCAACTTGGAAAATCTGCGGGGGCCGGGAAACTGGCGGTTTTGTGGGCCGCCCGCACCGATGCTTCCGCCCCTTATGTGTTTCAGTGGAAATCTTCCGCGAGCAACAACTGGTCAGAGAAAGCTTCTCCAGTTAGTACAAAGATTGGTCATGCATCGCTTCCCTTTTCAATGTCTTGCGTGGAATTGAGCGGACTTCCCGGGGGAACCCCATTCGATTACCGCATTTTTGACGGCAAGAAAAAAGTGTTTGAAGCAACTGCGCATTTGCCAAAGCCAGGCACCGATGTTTACAACTTTGCCGTTTTTGGCGATTGTGCCTGGGAAGGACCTGCAGAAAAAACTGTAGCGCGACGAGTTTACGAAGACGGTGTTGACTTTGCCGTAGTGACCGGTGACATTGTCTATCACCATGGCAGAATCTCCGAATACCTGTCGCATTTCTTTCCCGTCTATAACAGCGAAGATCCTCAACTGGGAGCTCCATTGCTGCGGTCCACTCTATTTGTAGCAGCTCCCGGCAATCATGATTTGTACAATGGTGCTCTTTCTACAGCTGGTGATCTACATAATTTCCCCGATGGACTGGGCTATTTTCTCTTTTGGGATCAACCGTTGAACGGGCCACAGTTCTTTGCTGATGAAAAAGGCATTACACCCATTTCCGCTAGCAGCAAGATGCGCTCGGAATTTTTGACCGAAGCAGGCGATCGTTTTCCAAACATGGCCAGTTTTTCTTTCAACTATGGCAACGCACATTGGACAATTCTCGATTCAAATCCCTACGCCGACTGGAAGGCAGACCGACGAGCACAATGGCTCGAAGCCGATCTCAAATCAGCCGCCGGTGCAAAATGGCGGTTTGTGGCGTTTCATCATCCACCGTTCCATTCGGGGCACAGTCATGCCAATGAACAACACATGCGCAATATTGTTCCGCTGCTGGAGAAATACAATGTCGATGTTGTCTTTAACGGGCACGTTCACAATTATCAGCGCAGCCACCCGTTGAAGTTCTTACCCAATGCCTTTCAGGGAATCACCTTATTTGGTGGCAGCCAGGTAAACGGAGAAATGACGATAGACCGAAGTTTCGACGGCATTACGGATACCACGCCGCAGGGGCCGGTTTACATTGTCTCTGGATGCGGCGGGGCGCCTCTAAGCGCCGAAAGGGCGCTGGAATACCCGGAGCATCGCGAGCCATTCACGGCCAGTTATGCAGCTACGCACTCCTACACGAGATGCCAACTGAACGGATCGAATTTGTTAATTCGACAAATTGCCACAGACGGCCAGGAATTGGATCATCTCAAGATAACCAAATAGCATCATTTCGAATGCGCGAAAGCAGAAGATACGGGCTAGCGCGGGAATCTCTTTCCGTCTGAATTCGCACGTAATACCGGCGGAGGTTGGCTTAAGCTTCACCCTGGTTTTGTCTTGGAACGTGGAACCAACTACCACAATTCGCCACCTCACCTCGCATTGAAGAACACCATCATGGCGAGCGAATGTCTCAGTAAGGTTTGATAGTTAATCGTTATAAACACCACTGGTGGTGCCATCGGGGCGGATAGTGTATTCCAGATATTCTGTGAACCAGCCGTCATAACTGATCGTCTTGGTGCCGTCCGGCCGTACGGTGACGTTCATTATGTTGCCTTCAGGTATATCTAGTCCGTCCAGTACAGCAGAAAAGTCACCTTCGAAGATGCGCGTGCCGTTTGCTTGCCTCGACTGGCGTCCCTGCGACAAGCCCACGCTCCACGGACCGGGTGATTCGCTGTTGAATGTGGTACCGTTCGAACGTTGAACAGACCAGGTTGAGGCTGAGTCGTCACCCTTGAACGTTTCCGTTACGGTCTGACCCTTCTGGCCGGGATCTTTGTATTCAAGAGTGCGAGTTGATGGTTCTTTCTCGCCCGGTCTGTACGTTTCTGTGCGCACCGCGTCGACCAGTCGATCCCCGATCTCTATGGGATCGTTTTCCCGAATAATCCTGGTTCCGTCTGCCGTCTTGGTTTGCGATCTGCCGCGGAACAGAAAATGCACAGACCAGTATCCAGGGCTTTCGGGTGTTATTACATTGCCATCAGCACCTTTTGCCGACCATGATTCGACAAAATCGCCTTCACCATCTGGTTTCCTGGTCTCGGTCACCTGTCGAACCGAATACGGATCTCTGTAGCTGCGAGTATAGGTGCCATCCGGATACCATGCTTCACTGACATCTCGAGGGGTTGATCCGGCCTCTTTATACGTAGACTCGCGCGTCAAAGTCCCCTCTGCGTTTTTAGACCATTTGCCATTTAGTCGCTGTACAGACCAGGGTCCCGGAGTTTCTTCCGTGAATGTTGTACCGTCCTGCCGCCGCACTTCCCAAGCAGGCCCGTCGCCTCTCTTTTCCGTGACCGTCTGCGACGAATTGCTCTTGTCTTTATACCTGAGTTCCGTACCACGCTCAGTGGCAATTTCTTCTACTTCGATTCCTTCAATTATACGCTTCGGGGGTGCGGAGGTCCATTTGCGCTGGTCACCGTACATTGGCTCTCGGTGGATTTGGTCTTTCTCGTCGAACAAACTTGGTTCTTTGTATTCGCGGTAATGTTCGCCAGTTTCAGCCAGCTCGACCTCGCGGCTACCATCTTTGCTCAACAGCTCAACGTTGCCTTTGGCATCTTTACTGAAAACTTGTCCTGAGCTCAGTTTTACACGCCATGGACCGGCGGATTTCATGTTGAATGTGGTGCCGTCCGGTCGGGTCACTTCAAAGGTGAAATCGCTCTCGTTGAATTCTTGAACAACTTTGTGGCCGGGGTTTTCCGGTTCCTCAAATTCGGCCGTTCTTTTTCCCCGGCCCTTATCGGTGTATCTTACTGTTACCCCCGTATCCCGGGAAACGTAATTGTGTTCTCTCCAACCAGGATTGGTCGGGCGTGCTGGTTCAATGGGTTTGGCTTCTGGTGCCACTACATCCGGTGATGGCTTTGTATCGAGTAGCGCTGTCGGCTTAGCTTCAGGTACGGTCAGCGCCGGTCCCGTGCTATCTGTTGGTTTTCCAGCTAGTGGTTTTGTCGGCACGACGATTGAATCGGCGGTCGGTCTTGACTGAACCGATTCACCTGCCGAATTTCCCTCAATCGCTTTTGCAGCTGGCACGATAGCTTCCGCTGTTAGTTTTGCAGCTGGTGGTGTTGTCGGCACAACGATTGAATCGCCGGTCGGTTTTGCCTGAACCGATTCACCTGCCGAATTTCCCTCAATCGCTCTTACTGATGGCCCCGCACTTTCCACTGGTCCGCCTGTGGCGAAGGGTTCCGTGCCACTGTTAACTTCTCTTGTCACGACTGAGGCCTCTGGCGGTTTGTCGGTGCCCTTTGCCTCAGCCCTGGCGCCGCGCCACGCGGCTATCTGGTGACCAGCACCGAGCGTACCTCCAACAAATGCAAATCCGTAAATGCCTTCAGTTAATTCGCGACCAGATGCCCATCCCTTTCCCGATAGCAGCGAGTTAGCTTCCGCATGAACAAAGCCGGCCGGTACGCCTGAAACAATGCCGGCTACTATGTGGTTCTTCAAACCTAAATCTTTTAGCTTCGTTGCGCTTCCACTCAGCGTTGCAAATGTCATCGCGTTGACGGTGGCGCCTCGCAAACGAGCTGTTAAAAAGTCCTGCTCCCGTAGATCCGTTGGAGAGAGGATTCCACCGTAAGCCAACCCGGCCAATGCAGATTTAGTCATTTCCTTTCCCATTGGACTAAGGGCAAATGATTCCGCCCGTGCAACTCCGGCCGTTGCGGTTGCAGCTTCCGCTAACGCCCCGGATTGGCGTAATCCCGGAATGTATCCAGCACCTTTTTGTAAGCCGATAAACCATGGAAGCATGCCCACGGCTCCGCCCAGTTGCTGTGCGTGCCAGTTTGTTGATCCAAATTCAGCCTTCTGGCTCGGTGCAACAAACTGCACGTCGGGCAGAACATTTGTGCCAAAGCCTTTGTCAACAATCTGAACCACTCCGTTCACCGGCGCTTGTGCGAAGGAGTACCAGGCGGAGCGTGCCAATGTAGCCCCGAAGCTTTCCTCTTTATTCCGGTTTGCTAGAAGTTCAGACGTAGATAATTGCGCCTCGGAAAAGGCGGGTCTTTCCATAAATTACTCCTCAACCAGTCAGTCAACATGCCTTAGCCTTTCTCGTTTCTAAACTAATCGGTCCATTTCGCGAAATCGAGGGGGGTTCTACGAGTGATATTCGCTGTTAATACTATTGGTACCGCCTTTCCGTGTCGTCCACGTAGTACCGCTGAGTATGATTAGGCCTGTAAAGGCTCAGTAATTGGCAAGCTGGCGAACGATTGGCGAAGAATCGGATTGCAGCCTTACCCGGGCTTCCCGATTGAATCTGTTTTGAATGATTTAGTTCATTAGTGGTGAAAATACGCACCGCGGGCCAGGCAGCACAGGAAGGTTCGCTTCACTCGGTGGCGCGACCGCGATCTGATATGTCGTCGTTTATTTTGCCCAACTCAACTCGCAGCCAGTTCTCTTGTCGCGGTGACAACTTGCCCTTGTCCGAAACCATTTTTCGGCAATTGTATTTGAGCTTGAGCAGGCGCTCGCTGAAAACATCAATATCGAAGGTGCCGAGCCGTTCCGCTTCATGCAACTCAAGTAGCCTGTTTTCCGTCTTCTCGAAGGCTTTGGCCAGAGTAGGTTGGCTTACTGGTGGAGTGATGTCGCGCTGGGTCACTGGCTGAAGCCGATAGGCAGTCAACCCGCTGCGAAGCTTTGGTGGAGAATTGGCCGCCGCCGAGGCTGGCGCAGATTGGCCAGTTGCAGTTTCGCCGCTACCGCTATCTTTCGATGTATTTGGATTAGTAGCTTTAGCCTGCGAGCCGCCATGACTAAACAGAGTCTTGCCAATAATGGCAGATTCAATTTTTCGAGCTTCGTCCACGAAATCCACTGAGTATGCCGAGTGCGAAATACCAATGCTGACAAGGTTCTCTCTGACGGACTTGTCTCGCAAGCGACTGATACGCGCCTCCAGCTCCTCTCGGTCGGACTGGCTCATTTGTCCCTTATTGGCACCGTAAAGCTGTTCCACTCGACTGAGAGTTTCTGCCAACTGGCGCTCCACCGAACTAATATTGAGAAGCGAATCGTCTACTTTTCGATTAACTTCCGCCTCCAGGTTGGCAACGTCGTCTTGATACTCCAGCGGTTCTAAGCCTTGTGAAACAGAGGCCGAAACCTTTTGCTTCAAACCGTAGATTCGTGAGGAAAGCTCGTTCACTTCGTAGTCTGTGAAGTGTTGGCGACCCTTACTCAAAATATTATCAACGCGCTCAAAGGTCGGGCCAAAGTGACCATATTGGTTATAGCTATAACTATTAGTGGTGCTCTTAGCGTATCGATAGTAATCGGAAGCGGTCTGAGCCTGCTGCAGGTGTAGATAGTCGGCTCCCGTTGCAGCACTGCGAACTGTTCCTACTTGAGCCGGGGTTGCAGCAAAAAAACCTCCGGCGCCACACAGGCCCAGCGAAAGAACTATGGCAATTTGTAAACGCACCAGGGGAATCACAGAACCACATTTCAAGCTTGCTTAGAACATTGTAACGTATTTTCGGGAGCTGCGCTTTACCGCAGATACTCATGACCGTCAAATGGCGGTCTATCCGTGCCGTCCGTTCGTTTTGTTTCTTCCAGTGTCCACCGGTTTCTTATAAACTCCGTGGCCAACCTTCCCGCCAGGCCAGCTCCAATTAGCGCCATTCCATATGGTCTTGCCCGGGGAATCAACGTCATAATTGCACCACCGGTAGTGCTACTATCGGCCAGTGACGCCAATCCGTATTTGAGGCTGTCTCTGGAATCAGTGCTGCTCAAATACTTCGACGCATCACTTGTAAGCATGCTCGCCCCGACGGCACCAACGCATAATCCACCGGCCTTTGGCAAATAGCTCAGAGCCTTATAACCGGCGTAACCAATCACCCCGCCGGTGGCGCCAGCCGCGAGTCCATATACGGACGCGCCTAACCTGTCATCGTTCCAACTAGACATGTATTTTTCCGCCCACGGGGTGGCCTGGTAGCCATACTTGAAAGCGAAGACTTTATTCGGGTCGTTAAGCAAAAATTTTGCAGCCTCGCCCGAAGAGAAATATGTGGAATTCGTTGAATTGTCAATCAGCCGAGCGATGCCAACAACATTACCGTTTTTATCAAGCAACGGTCCGCCGGAGTAACCCGACACTGCGAACTGCTGATTCTGAAGGATAGGATGCTTTAAGAATGCCACCAGATCACTTCTTTCTGCAGGGTTTGATGAATCTAAGCCCTCAATGAGCCGCTTCATCAGTTCCGGATGGTTATTAGTCACTACATCGGTGAGCCTGGTAATGTTTCGGAAATAACCCGGCGACAAATAAGGCGACTTGTACCCGTTGGGAAAGCCGAAAGAATACGTTGGTTGATCTTGCTGCAATCCGACTGCCGTTCCGATTTTCAGTTCTCTATGTGGAGGAAGAGAACTTCCGTCTTTGATCTTCAAAGTCGCCAGCCCGCTTATATCATCTATAGCGGTAATCTCAGCTTTATAGCGCTTCCCGTCCGCACCGACCACATATTGTTCGCGTGTTGCGATCACGTTGTTGGCCGCGGTCATTATTTGCCCGTCTTTGCCCACAAAGAATCCGGTGCTGGTGCCGAGATCGGTTACAACCTTGACAAGCGCCGGCTGCACATCGGCGTACAACTTGCGTGCGGTTTCATCAGCTGCGGGCTGAACTTCGTGCGGGGGAATCAAATCAAGCCCTGGTTTCAGAACTGGAATGTTAGATAATCGATCGCCTGCGCCCATTTTTAATTCTCAAGTAGTAGGGTGTCCAATTCAATGCAAATTGCAACAGTGCGCCGCTTAGAGCGGTGAGTCGAACAGCAAACGTGGTTCGCCATTCTTCCGGTTGATATCGGTTAAGATGAGGCGATTTCGCACGAAGTCTGTTGCAGTTCTGCCGATTACTCCAACCCCGACTGCTGCCATGCCAAATGGTCGTGTCCGGGGAAAGACTGTCGCAACTGCACCAGCCATGGTGGTGAGGTCGGCCAACGCAGACAATCCATATTTTAATCGATCGACAGAATCAGTAGCGTTGAGCAGCGATGTCGCATCGGTGGTTAATGCGCCCGCCCCGTAGGCTCCTGCAGCCGCGGCTCCTAAAACCGGTAAGCGACTGAGGAGACGATACCCCCCATAGCCAACCGCCGCCGCCGCGCTGGTTTCTAACACTGCAAGGGCCGGTTTGTTGCTCCATCGCGACACGTAATCCTGCGTCCATTGTTCGGGCATTCGAGTATAGGTAAAACTAAATTTCTCGTTGTTCGGTTTGAGCAAGTCGTGAATTTTTTCCACTGGCACGAAGTAAGATTCGGACGGATTATCCGGATTGATCATGTCGGAAATGCCGACAGTCTTTCGGTCAGCATCTAACAATGGACCACCGGAATTCCCATGGCGAATATGGAGAGCCGAGTGCACGAGCGGCCGCTCTATAAACTCTTTCAGGTCGGTCAATTCTTTTGGCGTCCAATTGCCAATTCGCTTTCGCACATTCGCCAGCGAATTCGGTGCTATTTCTCTGACTAGCTGCAGCGGTGTGGAATTAAAGCGAAAGTTTCCCGGAGACAAATAAGCCGGACGCAGACCCTCAGGATGACCAATGGCAAACAATGGCTGATCAGGCTTTAGTTTGGAGTCCCGGGCAAGCTCCAGAAATGGCTTGGCACCAGCAGGCATTCCAATCGGGCGCAGAATGGCAACATCATTAATGTCGTCCATTCTTTCGATCATCAACCTGTACTTAGTGCCATCTTTGGTGATGGCAAAATGTTCATTTGAACCCTGTACCACGTGTGTCGCTGTAATTATTTGCCCCGATTCATTGAAGAAAAAGCCCGTTCCCGAACCTTTGTTGGTGC